>CAJWCP010000001.1 GCA_913031595.1 uncultured Flavobacteriales bacterium
AGTTAATCCTTGATTTTGATATTGTTTTGCAACTGAGACAACAAACCTAAGATTTGCTTTAGTAAGCTTCTCTAAAGCTAATTCATCACCCTTTTTTATTCTTTGCGCTAATTCAACTTCTTCTTCTGCAGTTATTAAGTCAACGCGCCCTATTTCTTGAAGATACTTATCAAGTGAAGCTGTTTCCCTGTTTGTGACCTGTTTCGTAATTTTTAATTGTCTCATTTTCAGTTTATTTTAATTATACCGAACACTTATACGTATTATTTTAATAAAAGTTACAAGAAATCATAAATTGTTATGAATTTTCTTTTTGTGGCTTTGGTAATAATACTTTTCTAGACAGTTTTAGCTTTCCTGATTTCTCATCAATTGCTATCAATTTAACCTCAATTTCTTGACCTTCTTTTAAAACATCTTCAACTTTTTCTACTCTTTCCCAGGCAAGTTCCGATATGTGTACTAAACCATCAGTATTAGAAGAAATTCCAACAAATGCACCATATGGCATAATTGATTTAACCTTTCCTTTATAAATTGCTCCAACCTCTGGAACAAACGCAATTGAACGTATTTTCTCAATTGCTAAATCAATTTTCTCTTGATCTGTTCCTAGAATTTCTACTACTCCAACATCATCTATTTCTTCAATAGAAATATTAGTCTCAGTAGAGGCTTGTAATTCTTGGATTATTTTTCCTCCAGGACCAATTATTCCTCCAATTGTAGATTTTGGCACTTCTAATTTTATGATCTTAGGTGTTTGAGGTTTTAGTTCTTGTCTTGGTTCGGATATTGTATTAATGATTTTCTCTAGTATATGTAATCTACCTTCTCTTGCTTGGTTTAACGCTTGAGCTAGTATCTCATATGATAATCCTTGTATTTTAATGTCCATTTGACAGGCTGTAATTCCTTCTTTTGTTCCAGTTACTTTGAAGTCCATATCTCCAAGATGATCTTCATCGCCTAATATGTCAGAAAGTATAGCATATCTTTTATTATTTTCTTTATCAGATATCAATCCCATTGCAATTCCTGAGACAGGTTTTTGTATTTTTACTCCAGCATCCATAAGTGCTAATGTTCCTGCACATACTGTTGCCATGGAAGAAGATCCATTTGACTCTAGAATATCAGAGACAATACGTACTGTATAAGGATTTTCGTCTGGAATCATTTTCTTTAGGGCTCTTTGTGCTAAATTTCCATGTCCAATTTCTCTTCTGCTAGTTCCCCTTAGCATTCTTGCTTCTCCTGTTGAGAAAGGAGGGAAGTTGTAGTGTAAATAAAAATCTTCATGTCCTTGATAAGTAACACCATCTAGACGATTTACATCTGTTGCTGATCCTAAGGTTACTGTGGTAAGCGATTGTGTTTCTCCTCTTGTAAATATAGCAGATCCATGTGGACTATCTAAATAATCAACTTCACACCAGATAGGTCTAATGTCAGCTGTTGCTCTTCCATCTAATCTTTTTCCTTCGTTTAATACTAATTCTCTTACAGCTTGTTTTTCAACATTATGATAATAAATATTAATTAGATTAGGGTCATATTTTTCGACTTCTTCTTCTGATAGATTTTCAATCCAATTCGTTTTTATAGCTTTAAATTCAGCTGATCTTTCTTCTTTTGATAGTCCTTTTGAAGCTATAGAATAAACGGCTTCGTAAGTATCCTTTTTTATTCTTTCTCGTAATTCTTCTTCATGGTATTCATGGCAATATTCTCTTTTTTCGCTTGATATGCCAATTTTTTTAGCTAGTTCTAATTGAGCAGCACATTGAATCTTAATTGCTTCATGAGCTGTTTTAATTGCTTCAATCATTTCTGATTCAGAAACCTCATTCATTTCTCCTTCTACCATTGCTACACTGTCAGCTGATGCTCCTACCATAAGGTCAATATCAGCATCTTCTAATTGTATAGATGATGGATTGATAACAAACTCTCCATTTACTCTTGCTACTCTACATTCTGATATTGGACCATTAAATGGAATGTCAGATACTGCTAATGCGGATGAGGCAGCTAAAGCAGCTAAAGCATCTGGTTTTACATTTTCGTCATGTGAATTTAATGAAATCATGATTTGAACTTCAGCATGATAGTCACTAGGAAACATAGGTCTTAATATTCTGTCAACTAAACGCATTACTAAGATTTCATGGTCAGTTGGTCTCGCTTCTCTCTTTAAGAATCCTCCTGGAAATCTTCCATCTGCAGAAAATTTCTCTCTATAGTCTACTGTAAGAGGTAAAAAATCAACACCTTCTTTTGCTTCATAATTTGATACTACTGTAGCTAATAGGTGTGTTTTTCCCATTCTTACTTCAACTGATCCATGGGCTTGTTTTGCTAGTTTTCCTGTACTAATTAAGATTTCTCGTCCGTCTTCTAATTTAATAATTTGTGTTTCTTCTTTTGTCATATTTCTTTGTTATTTTATAAAGTAAAAAAGGCAATTTTTATTGCCTTTTTATTATTTGTTATCTTCTGAGCGCTAGTTCTTTTACTAATTCTCTGTATTGTATAATGTCTTTACCTTTTAGGTAGTCTAATAATTTTCTTCTTTTTCCAACCATTATCTGTAAAGATCTTTGTGTTCCATAATCTTTTCTGTTTTTTTTAAGATGTTCTGTTAACATCTGAATTTTCTTAGTAAACAATGCTACTTGACTATATACAGATCCAGAGTCTTCAGTATTCTTCCCAAATTTCTTAAAGATTTCTTTTTTTTCTTTAGATGTTATGCTCATAATTTAATTTTAATCCATATTTTTTATGGGCTGCAAATTTAGTAAAAGAATTCGATTATTTATTCTTTTTGTAAGGAATTATTATCCTCTAATAATTCTAATTATTTGTGCTAGTTTTTCTTTTAATTCTTTTCTTTCAATAATTATATCAATAAACCCATGTTCTTTTAAGAATTCTGCTGTTTGAAATCCTTCAGGCAAATCTTTTCCAATAGTTTCTTTAACAACTCGAGGTCCTGCAAAACCAATTAAGGCTCCTGGTTCTGCAATGTTGATATCTCCAAGCATAGAAAAAGAAGCTGTTGCTCCTCCAAAAGTAGGATCGGTACAAATAGATATATATGGTATTTTTGCTTTTGCTAATTGTGCTAATTTTGCAGATGTTTTTGCTAATTGCATTAATGATATACCTGCTTCCATCATTCTTGCGCCTCCTGATTTGGATATTATAATCATTGAATATTTGTTGATTCTAGCATAATCAATTGCTCTGGCAATTTTTTCTCCCACTACAGAACCAATAGAACCTCCAATAAATTTAAAATCCATACAAGCAATAACTACATTTTGACCTTTTAATTGACCATATGCGGTTCTCACAGCATCTTTTAATTTTGTTTTTTCTTGTGTGTCTTTGATTCTTTTTGTGTATTCCTGAGTATCTTTAAATTTCAGAGGATCTTTTGAGGTCATTTTTTCATCAAGTTCAGTAAATTTATTATGATCAAATAATAATTTAAAATATTCAAGAGATCCTATACGATGATGGAAATTACATTCTTTACAACAGAAAAGATTTATTTTATGTTCTTCGGCAGTTACAATGTTATTGCATTTTGGACACTTTACCCATAAGCCATCAGGAGTTTCTTTTTTATCAGGTGTTGCAGTAGTAATACCTTCTTTTATTCTCTTAAACCAACCCATATTATATGTTTGTATTGATGTTATTTAAATCTTTGAAAGATCTCTCTAACCGTTCTTTAAATGTTATTTCTCCAGCTCTTATCCAAGCTCTTGGGTCATAATATTTTTTATTTGGTTTGTCTTCTCCTTCTGGATTACCAATTTGTGTTTTTACATATTCTTTGTGTGTCGAGAAATAATCTCGTACTCCTGTAGTGAAACCCCATTGTAGGTCAGTATCAATATTCATTTTTATCACTCCATAACCAATAGCTTCTCTAATTTCATTTACAGAAGATCCTGATCCTCCATGGAAAACAAAATTAATTGGTTTTTCCTCTGTCTGAAATTTATTTTGAATAAAGATTTGAGAGTTGTGCAGTATTTTAGGAGTTAAAACTACATTTCCAGGTTTATATACTCCATGTACATTTCCAAAGGCTGCTGCAACAGTAAATTTATCGCTAATTTTAATAAGTTCTTCATATGCATATGCAACTTCTTCTGGTTGAGTATATAATTTTGAACTGTCAACATCAGTATTATCAACACCATCTTCTTCACCACCAGTGATTCCTAATTCAATTTCTAGAGTCATACCTATCTTACTCATACGTTTAAGATACTTTTTACATAGTTCAATATTTTCTTCTATTGGCTCTTCAGATAAGTCAATCATATGAGAAGAATATAATGGTTTTCTATGTTTATTATAGAATATTTCTCCAGCTTCTAGAAGTCCATCAATCCATGGGAGTAATTTTTTTGCTGCATGATCAGTATGAAGAATAATAGTTGCTCCATATAATTCTGCCATTTGGTGTACATGCATTGCACCTGAAATTCCACCTGCAATTGAGGCTTTATGATTATCATTTGATAATCCTTTTCCTGCAAAGAATTGACATCCTCCATTTGAAAATTGGATAATTGCCGGTGAATTAAGTGTAGCAGCTGTTTCTAATACCGCATTTACAGTGCTTGTATTTGTTACATTTACTGCAGGAAGGGCAAAACTGTTTTCTTTTGCATGCTTAAACATTTCTTGCACTGAATCTCCTGTAAGTACTCCACTTTTAAATTTAGCCATGTTTTTATGTGTTTTATTAAAAGAACAAAATTATAAGATTGTTATTAATTGAAGTGTCTTTTTATAATATTTTCATATTATTGATTTTAAAATATAATAATTTGTGATTACAAGAAGTCAAATTAAGTTTATTAAAAGTCTTTCTTTAAAGAAGAATAGGTATTTACATAAGTGCTTTATTGTTGAAGGGGAGAAGAACATATTAGAACTGATAAATTCTGAGTATGAAATTCTACATTTATATCTAACAGAAGCTATAGATATTAATACAGGTTCATTACAAGTTAATTTTATATCTAAAAATGAACTTGCTAGGATTAGTTGCCTAACTTCTCCTAATAAGGCTTTAGCCGTTGTAAAGATTCCTGCATTGAAAGATTTATCTACAGGTTCTGTATTAGTACTTGATAGTATTAGTGATCCTGGTAATTTAGGGACTATTATAAGATTGTGTGATTGGTTTGGAGTTAAGAAAGTAGTATGCTCTGAAGATACAGTGGATGTGTATAATCCGAAAGTAGTACAGGCTAGTATGGGATCGATTTTCAGATTAGATGTTTTATATTCTGATTTAGAAAAATATCTAAAAGAAGTTGAAGGTCCTGTTTTTGGTTCTTTTATAAATGGAGAAGATATAAAAAAGCTTAATATTCCTTCATCTGATTTTCATCTTATTTTAGGTAATGAGTCAAGTGGAATTTCAAAAAAAATAGAAAAACTAATTACTAATAGAATTAGTATTACAAATAAAGGTTCACGAGCCGAATCATTAAATGTAGCGACAGCAGCAGCAATATTGTTATATGAGTTTTGTAATTAGCGCTAAGGGCGATATTTCTCTTCCCATTTTAATCCCTGCCAAGCACATTCAGCACATCTATATCTTTTAAGATTAAATATTCTTAATGTAAGATGGTAAAATATTTTGTCTTGTTTTTTCCTTTGTATTCTTTTCAATGCAAATGAGCAATCAGGGCAACAATTGTTACAGTTTTCACATACTTGCTTCTTTCCAAAGCCTAAAAAGCGTAGTATAAATAATACTATAACATATCCTATAATAATTATAAATAATTTTAAAAAAGGGTCTGTCATAACTTACTTTTCCGCACTAAATATATAAAAAATATATTATATGCTTTTAAGCTATTTTTTTGATTACTCAAATGTTAGAGATATCATCCATCCATTTGTTGTTAATCGATTGATAGATTGTGTATATACTGTTTTGTCTTTTGAAATTAAATTTAGTATTCCATGTGATAGTTTTATCTGAGGAGAGAATTTAAAGTATTGAAGATAAAAATCAATACCAAAACCAATTTCTCCCATTAAATCATTTTCTTTTAATTTGACTATTTCTTGTCCTTCATCATTAATTTTATCTTGAGATGCAATATCTAAACTATACTTAACCCCTGTTAATATATATGTTCTGAAATTATTATATCGCTCTGATTTGTATTTTATGTATAAAGGAAAGTCAAGTAATGTAGATTCAATTCTTTTAATATTTTTATCTTCAGAATTGTTAAAACCATACTCTAAATTACGTTCCGCAAATACTAGCATAGGAATAAATCTTAGATCTGTATATTTTCCAAGACGTAGATTTGATACAATTCCTAGATTAAATCCTTTTTGGCTTCTTGATTGAAGTGTGGCTAGAGTATCATTATTAATAGTATTGCTATTCTTCTGCATATTAAAGTTTAGTTCATTAATACCTAGAGTAAAGCCAAAATGAATTTTCTTAAAATCATAACGAGGAAGGTTTTGAGGCTTCTTGTATCTTTGACCATAAGTTGTTACACTAAACAATAGTAAAATAAGAATTATATATTTATTTTTCGTTTTCATTAATCGTGTAAACGAGTTCTCATTTATTTTATTGCTGTATAAAGAGCGACAGAACCAAATGTTAAAGAGGTGTATTGACTATTTGTAAATCCTATTTCTGCTAGTTGCATAATGAATTCCTTTGAAGTAGGGAAGGCTTCAACAGATTCAGGTAAATATGAGTAAGCTCTCTTGTCTTTTGATATTATACCTCCTATAAATGGTGTTATATGATTAAAATATAAATTATACATTTGTTTTAGAGGAAAATACTTAGGAGTAGAAGGTTCTAAGATTATTAGCATTCCTTCTTTTTTTAATACTCTATAAATTTCTTTTAGTCCTTTTTCTCTATCCTCAAAGTTTCTTACACCAAAACCAGCTGTTATTGCATCAAATTGATTGTCATCAAATGGCAGGTTTTCAGAATCAGCTAGTGTAAGAGATATGCGTTCTTTTAGATTTTTATTGTGTATTTTGTTTTCTGCTATCTTGAGCATACCTTTTGAGATATCAATTCCAGTAATCTGTGCATTAGTGTATTTTGCAGCTGTTATTGCGAAATCACCTGTTCCGGTTGCTATATCAAGTATGTCTTTAGTGTTTTTGTTTAATTTTTTTATTGCTTTTTTTCTCCATATATGATGCATTCCAAATGACATTGACTGATTAAGCGTGTCATAGCTCTTTGCAATGTTATCAAACATTTGCATAATTTGTTTTTTCTTACTTCCAGAAGAGTGATAAGGTTTAATATCTATCATTAATTGATGTGTTTTATAGCTTCAGATAGTAGTTTTCTTTTGTTAATTGGAACAACACCTACATCTTCACAGACAATACCTCCTGCTAAATTAGCAAGTTTTGCTAATATTGAGTATTCTATATTACTTGTTAAACACATTGCAGCTACTGATACAACTGTGTCTCCTGCGCCAGAGACATCTATTATATCTCTTTTAAATGCAGGTGTGTGCTGAAAATATTTTTCTGTGTTAATACATATTCCCTTTGATGATAAAGTTAATAATAGACCCTTAGCATTAAGTTCTTTTCTTGTTATTTCTGTTACTTTCTTTAGGTTTTCTTCACTATTTTCATCTACATCAATATTCATTCCATTTATTATTTCTTTGAGGTTTGGTTTAAAGATAGTGCAATCTTTATAATGTTTGAAGTTATTAATTTTAGGATCAACAATTGTTGGGATATTATTTTTGTTTGCATATTCAATAGCTTTCTTAATTACATTTTCTGTTAGTACTCCTTTATTATAATCTTCTAGAATTACTACATCAACACCTTGAATTATATTTTTTATTAATTTGATTAAATCTTCTTCAATTTTAATTGAGGATGTTTCTTCTTCATCAATTCTGATTTGATGTTTATTATTAGCTATTATACGTGTTTTGACAGTTGTTTTACGCTCTTTTTCAATTAATATTCCCTTCGAGGATATATTTTTTTCTTCTAGAAATTCTTTAATTAGCTTCCCATCATAATCTTTTCCTATCACAGAACATAATATAGGTTCGCCACCCAATGATTTAATATTAAGAGCTACATTACCTGCGCCACCTAATTTTTTTTCATATTTTTCTATTTCTACTATTGGAACAGGAGCTTCAGGGGACATTCTATTTGAAATCCCCCACATATAAGAGTCAATCATTATATCACCTATAATTAGGACTTTTTTTGATTCAAAAGATTTAAATAGATTGTTAAAATCTATCATGACAGCTTCTTTAATTGTTTTTTTATTCTACTCATTGCTTCAATGATTCTTTCATCAGAAGCTGCATATGAAATTCTTATGCATTTTTTGTTGCCAAAAGCATCTCCCGCAACACATGCTACATGTGCATTATTTAATAAATACATGCAAAAGTCATTTGCATTATTAATTGTTGTATTTCCATCTGATTTTCCAAAGTATGATGATATATCAGGAAACACATAAAAAGCGCCTTGAGGCAGATTACATTTAATGCCAGGTATTTCTTTTAATAATTTCACTAGAATATCTCTTCTAGTAAGAAAATGTTCTTTCATTTCTTGAGTTGTTGACTTTGGTTCAGCAAGCATTGCTCTTTCAGTAGCTTTTTGTGCAATTGCACACGTTGCAGAAGTTACTTGACCCTGTATTTTATTACATGCTTTAGCTATCCAGAGAGGAGCTCCGATAAATCCTACTCTCCATCCAGTCATGGCAAATCCCTTTGAAACACCATTTACAGTGATAGTACGTTCTTTTAATGAAGGGATAGTGCCAATGCTAAAGTGTTTTTCAGTAAAATTAATATGTTCGTATATCTCATCAGCAATAATATATATGTTAGGGTGTTTTTCTAGCATTTTTGCTATCGCTTCAAGTTCTGTTCGTGTATATACTGTGCCACTAGGGTTGCACGGAGAGCTAAACATTAATATTTTAGTTTTTGGTGTAATAGCAGATTCTAATTCATCAGGTGTTACTTTAAAATCAGAGTCAATGGTTGAGGGTATTTCAATAGGGGTACCTTCTGCTAATTTTACAATCTCAGCATAACTTACCCAATAAGGACAGGGTAGTAGTACTTCATCATCAGGATTTAATAAACTTAAGCAAACATTTGCTAAAGATTGTTTTGCGCCAGTTGAGGTTACAATTTGATCAGAGGTAAAATCTAAATTATTATCTCTTTTAAATTTTTTTGCAATTGCACTTCTAAGTTCTGGCAATCCAGATACAGGTGTATAGTGTGAGAAATTATCATCAATTGCTTTCTTGCCAGCTTCTTTGATAAATTCAGGTGTATTAAAATCAGGCTCTCCTAAACTTAAAGCAATTACATCAATTCCTTTTGCTTGTAGTTCTCGACTCATTCTTGCCATGGCAAGAGTTGCTGATTCTGCTAGTAGATTTAACCTGTTTGATACTTTTGTCATGGTTGATTATTTGATATTGCAAATATATGAAGTACATTTTGAGTAGTTTATTAACTAGTGTTTTTTTTTGTAATTTTACAAATATATAAAAGCTGATTTACGCATTATGAGCAGTAATAATTACATTTTCTTTATGTGAAGATGCAGGTATATCAATTTCAAATACGAATAATGCTATAGGTCAAAATAATAGATTAACAATGAAAAAACTAATATTACAGTAATAAAAAGGATAATTATAGAAAAGTTATAAATCTTTTATTATCTCATAAAGTTTTTTTCCACTTTTAAGGTCTTTTTCTAAGAGCTGTATTTTTTTATTAGATATAAGATTATTGTATTCTTTTTTTCCAAATTCTTCTTTAATTTTCTCATGTAACCAATAGATTTCTTGTTGTTCTCTATTATGTTCTTTCCATCCGTTACTATTCATTTGAGCGTTGTAAGTATTTATAGTTTTATATACTTTATCAATTCCTGTATTTTTAATAGCAGAGCAAATGGATACTTGTGGAACCCAACCATTTTCCATAGGAGGGAAGAGGTGTATAGATCTTTTGTAAGTAAGTGCAGCATTATTAGCATTTGTGATGTTTTTTCCATCTGCTTTATTAATGATTATATAATCTGCTTGCTCCATTATTCCTCTTTTAATACCTTGTAATTCATCTCCAGCTCCTGCTAACATTAATAGTAAAAAGAAATCAGTTAAATTACTAACCGTAGTTTCACTTTGCCCAACACCAACAGTTTCTATTAAGACAATATCATACCCAGCTGCCTCACACAGAATAATACTTTCTTTTGTTTTGTTAGCAACACCTCCAAGTGTTCCGCTACTAGGGCTAGGTCTAATAAAGGCATTTTTATCTACCGATAATTGATTCATTCTACTTTTATCACCTAAAATACTACCATGAGTTTTGTTAGATGTAGGGTCAATTGCTAATACAGCAACTTTATGGCCTTTTTTAGTAAGTAGTTTGCCAAATACATCAATGAAAGTACTTTTTCCAACTCCTGGCACACCAGTTATACCTATTCTTATTGAATTTCCACTAAGAGGTAAGCATTTAGAAACGAGATTTTGAGCATCTAAGAGGTCTTTTTCTAGAGAACTTTCTAATAAAGTAATTCCTTTAGCAAGAGCTGATTGATCACCTTGTGTTATTTTAGAGATAAGTTCCATTTATTTAACAGCTATCACTGATATTTCTACATTGACATTTTTTGGTAAAGCAGAAACTTCTATTGCCTCCCGCGCTGGAGGTTCTTCGATAAAGTACATGGAATACACTTTATTTATTTCACTATAGTCATTCATGTCTTTCATAAAGATTGAACATTTAACTATATTACTAAAATCCATATCTGCAGCTTTTAATACCTCTGAGATGTTTCTCATAACCTGCATAGTTTCATTTCTAATATTATCTATGACTAAACTTCCTGTTTGAGGGTTTATTGCAATTTGACCTGAACAGTATAAGGTATTATTGCTTAGTATTGCTTGACTGTATGGTCCAATTGCTGCTGGAGCATTTTTTGTTGTAATTACTTTTTTCATTTTTTTAATTTCTACTTCCAAATATAGCACTTCCTATTCTAACCATTGTAGTTCCTTCTTCAATAGCTAATTTATAATCTCCACTCATGCCCATTGATAATGTATTAATAGTATTATTCTTTATGTTATTAAATAGGCTTTTAAGATTTTTAAATTCCTTGCTTATTTGCTGAGTATTATTTGTAAATGTTGCCATGCCCATTAATCCAATAATATTAATGTTTGTAAACATTGAAGATTTTAATAATATATTATTTATTTCAGATTTATTAAAGCCAAATTTTGAGCTTTCTTCTGCGATATGCACTTGAAGAAGGCAGTTTATTTTTCTTTCATTTTGTATTGCTCTTTTATTTACTTCTTCAAGTAAAGTTATAGAATCTATAGAATGAATTAAATTTACAAAAGGAGCAATGTGTTTCACTTTATTTCTTTGTAAATGTCCAATCATATGCCACTGAATATCTTTAGGCAGTTCTTGAGCTTTTTTCTTTAATTCTAATGCTTTATTTTCTCCAAATATCTTTTGTCCTGCATTATATGCTTGTAGTATTTCGGAGTTTGTTTTAGTTTTTGAAACAGCCACTAAGCTAACATGTTGTGGTATTTTTTTATATAATAAGTTTAAATTATCTGAAATACTCATTTATTCTAATGGATAAATAGTTAAGCCAGATCTTAATTTTGGTTCTATATAGGTACTTTTAGGCGGCATAAATTTATTTTTATCTGCAACTTCTTTAATTGCTTTAATTGGAATTGGCTTTAATATAAAAGCAACTTGATATTCACGATTGTCAATTAATTCTTTTATTTTTTCAAAATTAACTTTTCCAGACATGAATTTGATATTTTTATCTGTTTTTTCATCAATAATATTAAGTATTGGTTGTAAAATATTATTTGATAATATTGCAGGGTCAAGTTTATTAACGCAATCATTTTCTTTATTTTCTTTTCTTAGTTTTAACAAATAAGATTTACCTTCTAAATACATGCCAATTTCATCTTTTTTAGTAGGTGTACAACTTTTATTTTGGATTATATTAAATCTATCTTTTATTTGTGTTAATAATTGATTTGTTGTCAGGTTGTTTAATTTTTTAATTAATCTATTAAAGCTAGTTACGTGCAGTTGATTTTCATCAATTAAGAAACTCATAAAGTAATTGTTATTATTTTTTTTGTTTTTAGAGAGTAGAGCAGAAGATGCACATCTATGATGACCATCAGCAATATAAAGCGTGTTCATTTTTTCAAATATTTTACTTATATTTCTTATGTCGTTCATGTTATTTACAACCCACAATTTATGTAAGGTTTTATTAGTTGTTGTAAATTCATATTCACTTCTTAGTTCCTCATATTTTTTAATTATTTTTTTTATTGCAAGGTTTCTTGGATGACAAAGTAAGACAGGATCTGCATTAAATCCTGTTGTTTCTAGGTAGTCTTTGAACATTTTCTCTCTTTTAGTAATTGTATGTTCATGTTTTTTTATTTGATTATTTATATAATCTTTAACAGAGGATCCAGCTATTATTCCTATATATCTATATTGAGAGTTTTCTTGTAAATAAATGTAATAGCATGCTTTTTTATCTTGAAATAAATGTCCTTCTTTAATAAACTCTTTATATTTCTTTTTTACTAGCTTAAATTTTGCAATCCCTTTACTTTTTTTTTGACTTTTATAATCAGGGTTAATTATGTGTAAGAATGTATAGGGGTTGTTTTCTAACTTTTCTTTTAACGTTTTTTGAGAATAAGAGAGATAAGACCTGCTTGCAATAAGACCTGCTTTGTCTCTTTTTGGACGTATAGCTTTAAAAGGAACAACCTTAGCCATTTTATTTTTTAAAATATGTGATAATTTGCTCTGCTAACTCGAGCCCTATTTTATCTTGTGCTTCCACTGTTGCTCCTCCAATATGAGGGGATAATGAAATAGCATTATGCATTAATAAGTGAATACTAGGGCTAGGTTCATTTTCAAAAACATCTAATGCAGCATAAGATAACTTTTCTTTATCCAATGCAAACATAAGTGCATCTTCATCAATAATACCACCTCTTGCAGTATTGATAATGCCAGTACCAGTTTTCATCATGCCAATTTCTTTTGCTCCAATAGTTGGTTTATTGCCACTTTTTGGAATATGTAGTGTAATAAAGTCAGAGTTGGAAAGGACATGTTCTAAAGATTTAGTTTCAATAGTAAATGATTTTTCCTCATTATTAAAGAAATGTATTGTAATTTCTTGTTTTTTAATAAATTTATCATGAGCTAATATATTCATGCCAAGACCTATAGCTCTTTTTGCAACTTCTTGACCAATTCTACCAAAACCTACAATGCCTAAGGTTTTACCATATAGTTCTTGTCCTTTAGAATATGATTTTTTTAATTTTTTAAAATCCTGATCACCTTCTAGTGGCATTTTTCTATTTGAATCATATAAAAATCGTACTAATCCAAGTAGATGTGCAAATACAAGTTCTGCAACTGAAGTAGAAGAAGCAGCTGGTGTATTAATTACATGAATATCTTTTTTCTTTGCATAATCTACATCAATGTTATCCATGCCTACACCACCTCTTCCAATAATTTTAAGTTGTGGACATGCATCGATCAAATCTTTACGTACACTAGTTGCACTTCTTACAAGCAGTACTTCATAATTCTCCTTATTTATTATGTCAATTAGTTTTTCTTGACTAATATGATCAGTTGAGATATTAAATCCTTTCTCTTCTAGTTCTTTTTTTCCTAGATGTGATATGCCGTCATTTGCTAATATATTTATCATTTTATAGTTTTTCTATTTTTTTCATTAATTTGATTAATATTTCAATACTTTCAATAGGCATTGCATTGTAAATTGATGCTCTATATCCTCCTACTGATCTATGTCCCTTGATTCCTGTAATACCTGTTTGATGACACATTTCATCAAATTTTTCTTGGTATTTATTCTCTGTAAGAAGAAAACATACATTCATATTTGAGCGGTCTTCTTTTTCTGCAGTTCCTTGGAAAAGAGGGTTTCGATCAATTTCATCATATAATAGTTTTGCTTTTTTTTGGTTTTCCTTTTCGATTATATCTACACCCCCTAAATCTTTTAACCATTCTAATGTTAACATTGAGACATATATTGGAAATACAGGAGGAGTGTTAAACATACTTTGTTTGTTGATATGTGTATTATAATCTAGCATTGTTGGTATATTTCTTCCTGTTTTTCCTAATATATTGTCTTTTACAATTACTAGAGTGGTCCCTGCTGGTCCCATGTTTTTTTGTGCCCCTGCATAGATAAGATCAAATTTTTTCACATCTATTTTTCTGCTAAATATGTCGGAACTCATATCACATGTCAATAAAGTAGGACACTCAGGAAATTTCTTTATTTGAGTTCCATAAATAGTATTGTTAGAAGTGCAATGAAAATAATCAACATCTCTAGGTATTTTATATTCTTTAGGAATATATGTGTAATTTTTATCAGATGAATCTGCTAAGATTATAGTTTCTCCTATTTTTTCTGCTTCTGTTATAGCTTTTTTAGCCCAAGCTCCTGTGTTGATATATGTAGCTTTACCATTTAATTTCATCAAGTTAAGAGTAACCATTAAAAATTGCATACTTGCGCCTCCTTGTAAGAATAAGACAGAGTATCCTTTTGGAATTTCTAACAATTCTTTTACTAATGTTTGAGCTCTTTCCATTACATTAATAAAAGGTTGACTTCTATGAGAAATTTCAATTAATGATAAGTTATCATTATTGAAGTTGAGTATTGATTGTGATGCCTTTTCTAGAACATCTTGTGGTAATATGCAGGGGCCAGCACTAAAATTATGTTTTTTCATTAATCTTTTACTCTTTCTATGTATACTTTTTTTTCTGTATCAATTTTTATCTTATCTCCTTCATTAATAAATAAAGGTACTTGAATATGGGCTCCTGTTTCAGTAGTTGCAGGTTTAAACGTATTTGTAGCAGTATTACCCCTAACTCCAGGTTCTGTATGTGTTATCTCTAGTATAATATGAGAGGGGAGGCTCGCAGATAAGGGGAGTCCTTTATCTGCATGGAACAGGACATCTATGTTTGCTCCTTCTTTTAAGAATTCGACATTATCGATAAAATCTTTTTGTAGCATTATTTGCTCATAATCATCAATATTCATAAGATGATAATCTTTTCCTTCAGCATATAGAAATTGATACTTTCTATTCTCTACTCTTATGATATCAATTTTTACTCCTGAGGTAAAAGTGTTTTCTAATAATCTACCTGAGTTAAGATTCCTAATTTTTGTTCTCACAAAAGCAGGTCCTTTTCCTGGTTTTACATGCTGAAATGATTCTATTTTCCAAGGTTCTCCATTGTGTTGTATACATAAACCATTTCTAAAATCTGCTGTAGTTGCCATATTTTTATTTTTGATTATAACCTCTCATAATACCTCTTTTAGAATTTGTTACAAATGAAATAATTTCATCTCTTTCATTAGAGATAGTTATTTCTGTTTCTATTTTAAAGATAGCTTGTGTGTTATTATTATTACTTTGATATAAAATTCTAAATATATTTTGAATTTCTTGAATTTTTTCATCTGAGAAACCACGTCTTCTTAAGCCTATTGAGTTTATTCCTACAAAGGATAAAGGTTCACGTGCAGCTTTTACATATGGAGGAACGTCTTTTCTTACTAAAGAGCCTCCTGAGACCATTGCATGTTTTCCGATACTAACAAATTGATGAACAGCAGATAATCCTCCAACAATTGCATGATCTCCTATTTCTACATGTCCTGCTAATGCTACACTATTTGCTATAATACATTCTTGCCCAATATTACAATCATGTGCAATATGTGCATATGCCATAATTAAACAGTTATCTTTAACAATTGTTTTTCCGCTAGCTCTTGTTCCTCTATTTATTGTTGCACATTCACGAATTGTACAGTTATTTCCAATAATAGTTAAAGATTTTTCTCCTTGAAATTTTAAATCTTGAGGTATTGCAGAAATTATTGCTCCAGGAAATATTCTGCAATTTTCTCCTATTCTAGCACCTTCCATGATTGTTACATTTGATCCAATCCATGTGCCTTTTCCAATTTGAACATCTTTTTCAATAGTTGTAAAAGGTTCAATCACTACATTTCTTGCAATGTCTGCATGAGGATCTATATATGCTAAAGGTTGATGCATGATTACTTATTTTTTTGCGATTTGCGCTAAAAAATCAGCTTCTGCTACTATTTGATTATTAACAAAACCTTTTCCATGCATATGACATAATCCTCTTCTAATAGGAGATATTAAATCTAAACGAAATACTAAAAGATCACCTGGGATTACTTTTTTTCGAAATTTTGCATTATCAATTTTCATAAAGAAGGTTAAATAATCTTGAGGGTTTTCCACGCTACTAAGAATTAGAATCCCTCCTGCTTGGGCCATTGTTTCTAACTGTAATACTCCTGGCATAACAGGTTCTGCCGGAAAATGACCTTTGAAATATTCTTCTTCTTTTTTAACAAATTTTGTTCCTACAATAAAGTCTTCACCAATTTCTCTTATTTCATCAAGAAATAAAAAAGGATGGCGATGAGGAAGTATAGATTTGATCTTCTCTTTATTATATAAAGGCTCTTCATTTAGATTAATTATAGGTGCTTTATAGTCCATTTTTCGTCTTAATTATATTTTGTAAATATTTTGCAAATTTAATATTGTTTTTGTGTCCAGGCTTTGTTGCGTGAATTTTTCCTTTAATTTGTTTTCCTAATAGGCTCAGATCTCCAATTAGATCAAGTAGTTTATGTCTTGCTGGTTCATTTTCAAACCGTAGTTTTACATTGTCTAGTATTCCTAAATCTGTCTTTTTTATGTTTTTCTTTTTGAATATTAGTTTTAAATTATCTAATTTCTCTTTTGATATTTCTTTTTCAATAATTACAATAGCATTATCTATCTCTCCTCCTTTTATAAGGTTTTTTTTGACTAAGACTTCTAATTCATGAAAAAAACAAAAAGTTCTTGCAGGAGATATTTTGGTTTTAAAATTATTTATTGATTCTAGAATGGCATGTTGTATTCCTATTACTTTAGAATTATAATCTATTGTAACATTTAGTTCATATTTATTGGAAGGTGTTGCTATGAATGTGCTGTCAGACCCTTCTGGAGTAAAAGTCACTTCTTTTTTAATTTCAAAGAATTCTCTTTCTTCATCTAAATTAGTGATTCCTGCATTTTCAATTATTTCTGAGAATTTTTTTGCGCTACCGTCTAATATGGGAATCTCAATATTGTCAACTTCTATATTGATATTATCAATATTAGCTCCAATAATTGCAGCTAATAAATGCTCAACAGTTCTTATTTCAGCATTTTTTGATTTTAAATTTGTGCTTCTTTTTGTTGAATATAGGTTTTCTAGATTAGCTTTAATAATTGGGTTTTTTGGTAAGTCACAACGAATAAAAGATATTCCTGAGTTAGCTTTTGCAGGTTGTAATGTAATTTTAGTGGACACGCCAGTATGGATTCCCCTACCTGTAATTGATGTTTTCTTGCTTATAGTTGTCTGTTTCATTAATTATTCTTCCTTTTTTCCATGTTAATTAATTTCTGATATATCTCAGGAAGTTTTTTAAATAAAACATATGATCTTTGATAATCTTTTAAATTAAAAGCAAATGGTCCTTGTACGGTTTGATTATCTTTAATGTTAGAACCAATACCACTTTGTCCAGCAACTTTTACATTATCCCCAATATTTAGATGTCCAGCTATTGATGAATTTCCACCAATCATACAATTTTTTCCGATTTTGGTTGATCCTGCAATTGCAACGTGTGCTGCGATTACAGTGTTTTTACCAATTTCGGCATTATGAGCAATCTGTATTAAGTTATCTAACTTTACGCCTTTTCTTATTATTGTAGAGCCCATAGTTGCTCTATCAATTGTACAGTTAGCACCAATTTCTACATTATCTTCTGTTATAACATTACCTATTTGTTCAATTTTATTGTATTCTTTGTTATTTGCAATAAATCCAAATCCGTCAGCTCCTATTACTGTTCCTGCATGAATAATATTATTCGCGCCTATAATGCAGTCGTGATATATCTTGACTCCAGGAAATATAATTGTATTTTTTCCTATTGAAACATTTTCTCCAATAAAACAGTGAGAGTGTATTTTAACATTATCTTTGATAATAGTTTTTTCAGATATTGAAGAGAAAGCATCAATAAAAACATCTTTTCCAATTTTTGTGTTTTTACTTATTTGAGTGTTTTCTGATATACCTTTTTTGTTTAAGGATTTTGTCTTTTTGATTTTTAATAATTGTGCAAAGCTTGAATAAGGATCTTCTACTTTTATTAGAGTTGGATTCATTTCTTTTTTAGAAGTAAATTGTTTATTTACAATTACAATTGAGGCAAGAGTTTTTCTAATATAATGCATATATTTTGAATGTGCAATGAAACATATGTCTCCATTTTTTGCTTCTTCAATTTTTGCAAAATTAGTTGCTTTTATATTCTCATCACCTATAATGTCTCCTTGAATTATTTCTGCTATTTCTTTTGCGGTCATATTCATTTTACAAATCTACTAAATTAGATTTATTCTTTACTAATAGTGTAGGATTCTTAGTGATTGATGTTTTTTAATAAATTACAATTAATTTTTATTATTCATTTTAGGAAAGTAACGTTTTTTTTTTTAATTTTTGTAAAAGATAAATAGATTAATTATGATTAAGATACTTTGGGCAGATGATGAGATAGACTTGTTAAAGTCTCATATTATTTATTTAGAAGAAAAAGGTTGTGTATTTACTCCTGCAAAAAGTGGAGATGAGGCTTTAGATTTATTAGAGAGTAATAGTTTTGACTTAATCTTTCTAGATGAGAATATGCCAGGCATTTCCGGATTAGAAACTCTTTCTATCATAAAAGAAAGGTATTCAAATATTCCTGTTATTATGATTACTAAGAGTGAAGAAGAAAGTATTATGGAAGAGGCAATTGGCTCAAAGATTGCTGATTATTTAATTAAACCTTTAAATCCTTCACAAATTTTATTAGCTATTAAAAAGAATATTCAGACTAATAGGTTAGTTGAAGAAAGAACAACAAGAAACTATCAGCAAGAATTTAGAAATATTAGTATGAGTTTAGCTAACTCTTTAGATTTAGAAGAATGGTATGAGATGTTTAAAAAGCTTACTTATTGGGAACTAGAGATAGAGCGTTCTGGAGATAATAGTATTCAGGAAATTCTTAATATGCAAAAATCTGAAGCAAACACACAGTTTTTTAGATTTGTAAAAGATAATTA
This sequence comes from uncultured Flavobacteriales bacterium, assembly GCA_913031595.1. Classification (GTDB taxonomy): domain Bacteria; phylum Bacteroidota; class Bacteroidia; order Flavobacteriales; family BACL11; genus CAJWCP01. The sequence goes on from CAJWCP010000001.1 coordinate 19,478, forward strand.
TCAAGAATGGATGAGGGGGGAGAATGCTCCATTAATGTCACATTCTATTATTAAAGACAGAGTACTTCCCTTACTTTCAGAAGATAAGCCTACTTATTTTATTCTTATTGATAACTTACGTTATGATCAATGGAAAATTATAGAGCCCTCCTTTTTCAAGGCATTTAATTTTATTCAGGAAGAGCTTTATGTTAGCATATTGCCTACAGCGACTCAATATTCTCGTAATTCGATTTTTGCAGGATTACTTCCTTCTGAAATTCAAAAGAGGTTTCCTGATTTATGGAAGAATGATGAAGATAAGGGGGGGAAGAATATGTATGAAGACCAATTCTTAGCAGATAATCTACAGAGGCTAGGGAAGGGGTCGTTTAAACAATCATATACAAAGATTACAAATCTTGACTATGGTAGAAAAGTGCTTAATACAATTTCTAACATGCAGGGTAATGCTTTGAATGTCATTGTGTATAATTTTGTAGATATGCTTTCTCATTCAAGAACAGATATGAAAGTTATAAAAGAATTAGCAGATGACGATTCTGCTTATCGATCATTGACAGCTTCATGGTTTTCTCATTCTCCTTTAAAGGATATTATTTCTCAAATAGCTAAACAAGATGCTAATCTTATTATTACAACAGATCATGGAACTATTAATGTTGCTAGGCCATCTAAAGTTATAGGAGATAAGAATGTTAATACTAATTTAAGATATAAGCAGGGTAAAAATTTAAATTATAATAAACAAGATGTATTTGAGATGATCAATCCATTAGATTACTATTTGCCTATGCAAAATGTTAGCAGTAAATATATCTTTGCTAAAGAGGATATGTATTTTGTTTATCAGAATAATTATAATCAATTTGTTAAATTTTATAAAAATACTTATCAGCATGGGGGTATTTCAATGGAAGAAATGTTAATACCAATTATTATCTTAGAATCTAAATAATGTTAAATACTTTTCATATCAATCACATTGGAGATTTAGATTCTGTTGCTAAGGAGCTTCTTAATTTAGTGTCTCCTTATAGAAAGTTTGCGTTTTTTGGAGAAATGGGTGTTGGTAAAACTACCTTTATAAAAGCTTTAACTTCTGAATTAGGGGCTCAAGATATTGTTAGTAGTCCTACATTTTCAATTGTAAACGAGTATGTTACAAAAGATCAAGAAAAAATTTATCATTTTGATTTTTATAGAATTAAGGATGAGAGTGAAGCTTATGACATAGGATATGAGGAATATTTTTCTACTTCAGCATACTGTTTTATTGAATGGTCAGAAAAGATACCTAATCTTATTGATGATACAATGGTAAAAATATTGATGTCTTTTAATGATAAAAAGAGAGTAATTCAAGTAAATATATAATCATGAGTAAAGAGAAAATTTTTAGTTCATTTGGTATTATGCCAAAAGAAGAGATGTTAGAAGTGAAACCAGATTTTAAACGATTAAACATAGGCATACCTAAAGAGTCTTCATTTCAGGAGAATCGAGTGAGTTTAACTCCAGATTCAGTTGGTTTATTAGTAGCAAATGGACATAATGTAATTATAGAGAAAGGTGCTGGTATTGCTTCTAATTTTACTGACAAGGAGTATACAGATAAAGGTGCTCAATTAGTATATAGTAAAGAAGAAATATTCAAATCAGATTTCATATTAAAGATAGAGCCTCCTACAAAGACTGAATTAGAATTAATGAATAATGGACAGCAGCTTATCTCTGCTGTACAGACTAACACACAGGTTAAAGCTTATTTTAACACCTTAAACAAGAAAAAAATTACAGCTTTTGGTTTTGAATTTATTCAAGATCAACAGGCAAAATTACCCTTTGTACGAATTATGAGTGAGATAGCAGGTAACACTTCTATGCTTATTGCTGGAGAATATTTATCAACAGTAAATAAAGGAAAAGGGCTTATGCTAGGAGGTGTATCGGGATTGGTGCCAACTAATGTTGTTATTATAGGGGCAGGTACTGTTGGTGAATATGCTTGTAGAGCCTCTTTAGGTCTTGGAGCTTCAGTCATTGTGTTTGATGACTCTATTACTAAGCTGAGAAGGCTACAGAATAATATTAATAGTAGAATAAGTACTTCTACTATACAACCAAAAGCTTTATTAAAGGCATTGAGAAGAGCAGATGTTGTAATAGCTGCTCTTCAAATAGGAGATGGTAGAGTTCCTTGCGTAGTTAGTGAAGATATGGTTCAAGACATGAAACAAGGTTCTGTTGTAATAGATGTAAGTATTGATCAAGGAGGTTGTTTCGAAACTTCGGAAGTTACTTCACATAATAAGCCAGTCTTTACAAAACATGGTGTTGTTCATTATTGTGTTCCAAATATAGCATCAAGAGTAGCCAGGACAGCATCCATGTCTATTAGTAACCTTATCACTCCTATTTTACTGCGTATAGCAGAAGAAGGGGGAGTTGAAAGCATAATTAGAAAAGATGAATTTCTTAGATCAGGGGTGTATACTTTTAATGGTAACTTAACAAGTGATATTTTGAGCAAGAATTTTAATCTTCCATTTGTTGATTTAGATTTAATAATGGGAACTTAATAAATATGAGAAGGCGAATCTTTTTCTTTTCTATAGGAGCTATAATTAGTATAGCTTTTCTTTCGATGGGGCCTAATAATAGACTTAAAGAAACATTTTATGCCTATATTGATTATTTTGATATGAATAAACGTGTTATTACTCATCTAAATAATGATAGCACACTTTTTAGTATTAAAAGTCAGTGTCAGATGGTGTATTATGGTATGAGTAAAGAGCAGTTGTTGTCAGTGTTAGAAGATGGTGTAGTAAATTTTGATAAAAGTCAAAAAGATACTGATCCATGTCAATATTATGTAGTAGAGAATGAAATAAATTCAGATTATTTATCTGTTGAGTTTGAATATTGTTATAAAGATAATTCTGTGCAAGTTGTTAGTTTTATCTTAAATGATGAATCAGAAGTGTGTAATCACTAATTTTTTTTCTTTCTTCTTTGTATTTCTTGCTTGATATTTATTAACTCTCTACTTACTTGTCCTGTTATTGAAGTGTTTTCTTTTGCTCTTCTAATAAGATAGGGTAATAATTCTTTTATAGGTCCATATGGAACATATTTTGCTACATTATATCCATTTATAGATGAATTATATGAGATATGATCACTCATTCCTAGTAATTGTGAGAAATATACTCTTTTATCATTTTTTCCTATGTTATATTCTTTAAGTAAATTAGAAAGTAGTAGAGAACTTTTTTCATTATGTGTTCCTGCACAAATAGAAATTCTATTAATATTTCTTATACATATTTCTAAGGCTTTATTATAATCTCGGTCTGTTTCATATTTAAATTCATGTACAGGACACGGGTAGTTTTTTTCCTGTGCTCGTTTTACTTCTTTCTCGTAATAGGCTCCTCTGACTATTTTCACTCCAAGAATAAAATCTTTTTTATTAGCTTTTTCTAGTAGATTATTAAGATAGATAATTCTGTCTTTCCGATATAGTTGTATAGTATTATATATCCAAGCTTCTTTTTTATTGAATTTTTCCATCATGTTCTCAGAGATCTCATCAATTATGTTTTGTATCCAACTTTCTTCAGCATCAATAAATAAGGGTACCTTATTTTGATATGCACTCTTACAGATTTTTTCCATTCTTTTTCTAAATATGTCGGCGTCTAATTTTTCTTGTTTATTCAAGGTTTTTTTGGCACTCATCTTTTCTAGTAATGAAAATTTAGCTAATCCTGTTGGTTTAAAAACACAGAAAGGAATACTTTCTTTATCCTTTGCGTTTTGAATAGATTCTAGTGTTTGCTCTATTGTTCTTTCAAAATCTTTTTCATTTTCTTTTCCTTCTATTGAAAAATCTAATATGGTTCCGATTTTAGCTTTCCAGAGCTGGTTAATTACGTTTTGGGAATCCTGTATTGTTGTGCCTCCACAAAATTGTTTATAGATAGTAGATCTTATTATATTCTTAACAGGAAGTTTTATCCAGATAGCTGTTTTTAGTAAAAAAGTAAGGGTTTGTGAAAGTAAAGGGTAGTTTAATGTTTTAAACAATATATATGCTCTTTTTAGATCCCTGTCTGATTTGTCTGCGAAAGCATTCTTTAAATTATTAAAGTCTAACATGGCTAATTAAGCTTAGATGTTGTTAATCACGAATTTTTTTACTTATCATTAAACCATCTCTAATAGGTAAGAGTAAAGTTTCTATTCTCTCATCTTTTAGAACCTTTTTATTATATTCATTTAATGCTTGAGTTTCTTTATCTTGAACCTCTTCTAGTACTTTTCCACTCCATAGAACATTATCTGCAATTATATATCCGTTAATTTTTATTTTATCAATAATTAAATCAAAATATTTACAATAGTTTTCTTTATCAGCGTCAATAAAAGCAAGTTCGAAACACTGGTTAAGTTCACTTATAATATCTAATGCATTTCCAATATATTGAGTAATATTATTTTTATACATAGATTTATCAAAATATTTCTTTGCAATTATTGCATATTCCTCATTAATATCTAATGTGTGTAACATACCACCTTTTTTGAGTCCTTCTGCTAAACATAATGCAGAGTATCCAGTATATGTTCCAATTTCTAGAATATTCTGTGGGGATATCATGTTACTTATCATTGAAAGAAACCTACCTTGGGTAAATCCTGATAGCATTCTAGGGTTCATTACATTCGCCCATGTTTCTCTATTTAAATCAGATAATAGCTGGTGCTCTTTATTACTGTGATTGATTGCGTATTGACTAATTTTTTCAGGAGTAAAGTCCATATTTTTGATATAAAAAAAGCCACACCTAAGTGTGGCTTTTTAAATTTTAAATTTAATTATTCATCTGAAGAAGTGTTTTCTTCATTTGCTTCTGTAGTAGTGTTTTTAGAGCAAGAAGATTTTTTATTTTTTGATTTACAACATGTTTTTTTCTTACTACTGTAGTTGTTACTTTTATTGTAATTAAATTCTCCTTTATTTGATTTGCTGCAAGATGATTTCTTTTTTGAACTACAGCATTTCTTTTTTGTTTTAGAGCATTTTGTTGCTGCACTTTCCCCATCTGCTTTACAACAGTTTTTTGTGTTTTTATCACATATTTTTCCAGTATTTACGCATACAGTTTTTCCTTCTTCATTTGTTGTAAACGGGCACTCCTTCTCTATTTTTTCAACTTTCCCTTTGCTGCATCCACATGTTCCACATGCATTTACATTTGATATGCCTAATACTAAAAATAAACTGAATAGGCTAATTAATATTTTTTTCATTTTGTTTTGTTTTTACGATTAGATAGCAAATATACTAATTATATATTTAATATATACCTATAATAGTTTGACCTCCAGTTACTTTTTGATTTAGCTGAATATTGATTTTTGTATTTAGTGGTAGAAAGATATCTACTCGTGAACCAAATTTAATAAATCCTAATTCATTAGAAACTTCTGCTTCTTTTTGGACATATGAATAATTAATAATTCTTCTTGCTAGAGCTCCAGCAATTTGTTTTACTAGAATACTTATTTTTTTATTTTCAATAACCACCGAGCAATGTTCATTGTCAGTAGAGGCTTTTGGTTGCCAAGCAAAAAAGAATTTCCCTGGATGATATTTCTTGTAGATAATTTTTCCGCTAATAGGGTATAGGTTATTATGAATGTTTAATGGCGACATAAAGATAGAGATCTGCGTTCTTTTTTCATTATAGAACTCCTTTTCTTCTGTTTCTTCAATTACAACCACCTTTCCATCACATGGAGCATATATAAAACCTTCTTTTTTTTCAAATTTCCTTTTAGGTACTCTAAAGAATAATACTATCATTATCCATATAGAGAATGTGCTAATTCTAATAATTTTTTCTACTAGCTCTCCATATGAATCTATACTTAAGAAAAACCATACTATTGCAAATAGTATAAATACGGTGAAGATGGTTTTTCTACCTTCTTTGTGTATATCTACTTCACTATATTCTTCTATGAATTTATTTAATATTTTATCAAAATCAGAAAGTTTTTGCATTAAATTCATTAAATGGTATTTTGTAGTTTAAGAAAATATATAATGGGTATAGTTATTGTCAAAGCATCTATTCTGTCCAATAATCCTCCATGTCCTGGTATTAAATTTCCAGAGTCTTTTACTTTTGCTTGTCTTTTATAATAAGATTCTATAAAATCACCTAAAGTTGCTGTGATAGGTATTATAAAAGCAAACCAGAAATTAATAGAGTAAGAAAGATGCGTGTTTAGGATATATGTTATTAATATGGTACAAACATATCCTCCAAAGAATCCTTCCCATGATTTTTTAGGAGAAATAGATGTTTTTATTTTATTTTTCCCAAATTTAATTCCTAATAGATAGGCAAATGTGTCAAACGTCCAAGTAAGGATAAATATTGTCAATACTGTCTCTTGATTTAAAAGATGTACTATAGAGAAAGGGAGAAGAAGATAAATGAAAGGAAATAATTTATTCTTTTCTTTTCTCAATTTCCACATTTCATATGCTGAAAGGCATAGAATTAGTATAAAAAGACTATGGAAAGATACTTTTGATAATGATGTGCAAAACCACATAATGATCACATATATAATCCCAGATATTAATCTTTTAGATTTAGTATTCGTCATTGATCTTTTCTATTGCTTTTAAAGCTTCTTCTTTATCTTTTGAATTAATGTGTAAATTAATTGTTCCAAACATTAAATATGATGAGTCTTGCTGGTTTATAACTACTGACCTGATTTTTTTTTCAGAAAGAACATGCTGAATTATTTCTATTTTCACAGGGTCAGTTGAACTATAGATGTTAATCCAATCTTTTTCCATTTTTATTTATATTAGGATTCAGAGTGACTAGAATTAGTTTTTTTCTTTTTTTCTTGATCTATACTTAATAGTTTTTCTTCATCATATGATTTCCATTTTCTTTCTCCAAATATTTTAATTAAGTCATCTTTAAAAATAACCTCTTTTTCTAATAGTTGTTTGCTTAATTTTTCAACTTTACTTTTGTTTTTCTTTAATATTTCTTTTGCTCTTTTGTATTGTGTTTCTAATATCTCACTTACTTCCTTGTCAATTAATTCTGCTCTATTTTCAGAATAAGGTTTTGTAAAGCCAGCTTGTTGTCCTGAAGAGTCATAGTAAGATATGTTTCCAACTTTAGAGCTTAATCCATAAATGCTTACCATGGCATAAGCTTGTTTTGTTACCTTTTCTAGATCGCTTAATGCTCCGGTTGAAATTTTATTAAAGAAGAGTTCTTCAGCAGCTCTTCCCCCCATTGCAGAGCAAATTTCATCTAACATTTGCTGTGTAGTTGTTAATTGTCTTTCCTCTGGAAGGTACCATGCAGCGCCTAACGATCTTCCTCTTGGAACTATAGTTACTTTAATTAACGGTGATGCATATTCTAGCATCCAACTTACAGTGGCATGTCCTGCTTCGTGAAAGGCGATTGTTTTTTTCTCATTAGGAGAAATAATTTTAGATTTTTTCTCTAAACCTCCTACAATTCTATCTACTGCATCTAAGAAGTCTTGTTTTCCTACTCCTTTTTTTGATTTACGAGCTGCAATTAATGCTGCTTCATTGCAAACATTTGCGATATCAGCACCTGAAAATCCAGGAGTTTGTCTTGCTAGGAAATTTACATCTACTTCTTTAGTAACTTTTATTGGTTTTAAATGTACATTGAATATCGCCTTTCTTTCAATTAAATCAGGTAGATCTACAAATATTTGCCTATCAAATCTTCCAGCTCTAGTTAAGGCTTTATCTAATATATCTGCTCTATTAGTAGCTGCCATTACTATAACTCCAGAATTAGTGCCAAAACCATCCATTTCTGTTAATAATTGGTTTAGCGTATTTTCTCTTTCATCATTACTTCCAGTCATAGCATTTTTTCCTCTTGCTCTTCCTATAGCATCAATTTCATCTATAAAAATAATTGCAGGGGATTTTTCTTTAGCTTGTTTAAATAAATCACGTACTCTACTTGCTCCTACACCTACAAACATTTCTACAAAATCTGAGCCAGATAAAGAAAAGAATGGAACCTTAGCTTCTCCGGCAACCGCTTTTGCAAGTAATGTTTTTCCAGTACCTGGAGGTCCAATTAACATAGCTCCTCTTGGAATCTTACCTCCTAATTTTGTGTATTTATCAGGGGCTTTTAAGAATTCTACAATTTCTGTTATTTCTTCTTTTGCACCTTCTAGACCTGCAACATCTTTAAATGTTATTTTTATATCTGATTTATCAACTAATTTACCTTGTGTTTTTCCTATACTGAATATTTGTCCTCCTGCTCCTCCTGCTCCTCCACTCATTCTTTTCATGATAAATATCCATATTGCCACAAAAAACAGTAAAGGTAATACCCAGCTTAGAATATCGCCAAATACATCTTTTCTGGTATCTGGTATTAGAGTAATTCTTTCTTCTTTTTCCCAGTCTTTTTGAGCTTCCTTAAGATCTTTTTTAAAATCCTCAAAAGAACCAACTTCAAAATAATAGTGAGGGCCTTCATTTGGCAGGTCTCCAATTAATTTTTTGCTTACTTCTCGAAATTCTTCTTCAGACAAGTGTTGTTCTTTTATATATACATATGCTTTCTTGTCATTTACAACAATGACTTTATCTACCTTTCTTGTTTGAAGCATTCGTTGTTCAAACTCCTTTTGGTTAGTTTCTTTTGCTGTATCTACTCCTGTAAATTGCACTCCTAGAAATACAATAAATATAAATGCGTAAATCCAATAAATCTTAAATTTAAATCCTTTTGGTCCTTTATTCTTTTTATTCATTTCTTTTAACAAGCTTTATAATTTCTAAAATTTGCATCTCCCCATAATTCCTCTATATTGTAGAATTTTCTAATTTCTTCTTGGAATATATGTATTACTATATCTAAATAATCTATTAATATCCATTCTCCAACTCTATTCCCCTCTATACTAAAAGGTTTCTCTCCTATACTCTTTGAAACATGTTTTGTAATATTATTTTCAATTGCATTTGTATGAGTGTTTGATGTACCTGTGCAAACTATAAAGTAGTCACATATTGCAGAATCTATTTTTCGCAAATCTAGTGATATAATCTCTTTTCCCTTCACATCTTGTATTGCAGTTATAATATTTTCGAGTAGAATATCAGTATTATTAATTTTTTTCGCCATATATGTTTTAGATTTGCGTCTGCAAAAATACATTTTTATAACAATAAAATCTGATTAATAAGAACCTGATTTGTTTAATAAGAATCATATAAAGTTTCAATCTCTTAAGTCAACTAATGAATTTGCACTTTCTTTAAAGGGTATGCCTGTATTTTCAGAGGGATTATTAGTAACTACAGATCATCAGTCAAAGGGCAAAGGACAGTTAGGGAGCACCTGGGATAGTGCCTCAGGCTTAAACATTTTGCTAAGTGTAGTTATAGAACCAAAAATTTTATTGAATAGACAGTTTGATATAAATAAGATTGTTACATTGGCTATTTATGATTTTTTAACAAGTTTTTCTTCTAATATTAGTGTGAAGTGGCCAAATGATATTTTATTAGATAAAAAAAAGATTGCGGGTGTTTTGATTGAGAATATAGTTGCTAATAATATAATTTCATATTCAGTTATTGGTATTGGGTTAAATGTTAATCAGCTTCATTTTCAGTCGTTTTCTATTCCTGCTACTTCACTTTCTTTACATTTAGGAGGTCAACAAGATCTTCTTTCTCTTAGAGAAGTGCTTTTAGATAAGCTTACACAAAGAATCATTTCTTACAGAAAAGGAAAAGATTTAGATTTAGAATATCATAATGCTCTTTTCTTAAGAGATGAAAAAGCTAGTTTTGTTTTTAAAGATAGAGAGTTTACTGGTATAATAAGAGGAGTAAGTAAAAAAGGACTATTGCAAGTTGAGGTGATGAGAGAGTTACGAGAGTTTAATATGAAGGAAATACAGTTTATCTTTTAAATACTCTTCATTTGAGAGGCTACTTCTTCTAGAAATTCTGTTAATGGCGTTTCAACCATCATTCTCATCATCATATTTAATTCTGCGTTTATTTCTAATTTAGCTTGACATTTGTTGCCTTTTTCTTTTATAAGACAGTCTAAAGAGAAAGGTATTTGACTTTCTTCTGCTATTAGTGATATTTTTGAGTAAGGAATTTTTTCTTTTAATATAAGTTTAACTCTAGGAAGATCTTCCATTTTAAAAGAGCACGTTGTTTCTGTGCTTTTAAATCCTTTGATAGAATCAGGCATTAGATCTTTTAAATTATTCAAATCTTGAATTTTATTAAATAATTCTTTTGCTGTCTTGTTGATTGTTACATTTGGAGATTTAAATTTTGCCATAGTTTATTTTTTCCACTTTGAAGGATTCTCTCTCCATTTTTCTAATATTGGCAGATCTTTTTCTTCAATATATTGTTGCTCAATTGCTTGAGGAAGTAGTGTGTTATAGTCACATAGAGAAAGATATTCAGAGTTAGCTTTTTTGAAATTTTCTTTTGCCTTGTCAAATCCATACGTAAAGATAGAAGCTATTCCTTTAACATTCATACCCACATCTTGTAATACTTTCGCTGTTTCAATACTACTCTTTCCACTGCTTATTAGATCTTCAATTAACACTACAGATTGCCCTTCTTCAAAATAACCTTCTATTTGATTCTTTTTTCCATGACTCTTTGCTTTTGCACGAACATAAATGAAAGGTAATCCAAGTTCTTCTGCTACTAGTGCCCCATGAGGGATTCCTGCAGTGGCAACACCTGCAATTACATTTGCACTTTTATAATGATTCTTTACAATAGCTGATAATCCTTGTCTTATATAATTTCTTATGTCAGGGTAAGAAAGAGTCTTTCTATTATCACAGTAGATTGGAGAGTTCCATCCAGCAGCCCATTTAAAAGGATTATTAGGTTGTAAAATAATTGCGTTTATTTGCAGTAATGATTTAGCAACTTGTTTGGCAATATCAATATCATAGATCATGTCACAAAAATATAAAGTTTACATTAATAATAAGCCAAAAATCATTATTGATAATTGGGATGTTTTTTGCTCTTCTTATACACTGATAGAAGCTGCTGGTGGAATTGTTTATAATAATGAAGGTAAGCTTTTAATGATTTTTAGAAATGGCAAATGGGACTTACCAAAAGGTAAGATAGAGAAAGGAGAAGATATTCGTGCATGTGCAATTAGAGAGGTAGAGGAAGAGTGTGGAATTAGTGGCTTAGAAATAATCAGCTCTTTAGAACAAACTTATCATACATACATGCAGGATGGAAAGGAGATATTAAAACGTACTTATTGGTTTAAGATGTGTTGTGATTTTAAAGGGAAATTAACTCCTCAAAAAGAAGAAGGTATTATGGAGGCTGTATGGTTTGATAAAGATGATGTAGAAGAAAAAATACAGAATACTTTTGAGAATATTAAACAGTTATTGATCGATGAGTTACATTAGATATATTATTCACTTTATATTATTTTGGTTAATTTACTTTTTAGTTAATCGAATTCTTTTTGTCTTATTTTTTATTCCAGAGGTTTCATCTTCTAATTTCTTTGAGGTTATACGAATAATACCTAATAGTCTTGCTTTAGATATATCTTTTCTGAGTTATATGTTATCTATTATCTGTATTATATTATGGTTAGGTTTATTTATCAAACCCAAGAGATTTATGCAGAATATTATTTACTTTTTTACTGTATTCATGTTATTTCTTTCTTCTATTATTGCTGGTGGAGAAGTTGCTCTTTACTCAGAATGGAATACTAAACTTAATTTTAAGGCTCTTTCTCATCTTTCTGCTCCTTCTGAGGTTTTTCAGACAGCTAGCATGAAACATTTCTTTATTCTTTTTATCTTTTTAGTGGGCACATCATTTTTTATTTTTCTTTATAAGAAAAAGGTTCATATCCTTCTTAAGGATCAATCCTCTATTAGTGTTATTAAGAGATTTTTTGTACTTCCTTTATTTTTAGGTCTTTTATTTATTGGTGCTAGGGGAGGTTTACAAGCGATTCCAATTAATCTTAGTGATGCTTATTTTTCTAATAATATTATTTTAAATGATATTGCCGTAAATTCTAATTGGAATATTATACAGAGTTTTTTAAAAAACAGTAGAAATCTCGAAGGTAATCCTTATCAAAAACACTCAGATCAAGATGCTCTTGATTTTATGAATAACATTAATACTTCTAGTGGAGACAGTGTAGATTTAGTCCTTACTAATAAAAAACCAAATCTTGTTTTTATTCTTTTAGAAAGTTGGAGTGCAGATAATATTGAAAGTCTAGAGGGCTTGGAAGGTATTACACCTAACTTTCGTTCTCTTGAAAAAGAAGGCCTTTTATTTACTGATTTTTATTCTAATGGATGGACTTCTGATCAGTCGGTTAGTTCTATTTTCTCTTCTTTTCCTGTTTTTCCTTATGTAGCTATTATTAATCAGGCAGATAAATCTAGGAGACTACCTTGTTTAAACCGTTCTTTAGATGCTTATCATTCTTCTTTCTTTTTTGGTGGTCAACTTACCTATGGTAATATTAAAGGTTATTTACTCTCACAAGGATTTGATCTAGTAAAAGATAAGAATGATTATAAGGATTTACCATCTGGTAGATTAGGAGTTCATGATCAGTATATGTTTAACCAGTTTAAAAAAGAAATAGGACAACTTCCTGAACCTTTTTTAACTACTCTCTTTACCTTGAGTTCTCATTCTCCATATGATTTCCCAGCAGAGCATAAGTTAAGCTTTGATAGTAAACATGATCAGTACGTAAATTCGGTTGCTTATACAGATAAATGTTTAGGTGAATTTATGCAGAGTGTTAAAGAAGAAGATTGGTATGATAATACTCTTTTTATTATTGTCGCTGATCATAGTCATAGTTCTCCAATTAAAAGGAGAATAGCACAAAAAGAAAGATATAAAATTCCTATGCTTTGGATAGGAGAGGTGTTAAAGGAAGAGTTTAGAGGTGAACATCATTCTAGAATGGGGTCTCAACTTGATTTAACTCCCTCTATACTTTCTCAATTAAATATGAGTCATTCTGATTATATTTTTGGGAATGATTTATTTAATTGTCAAAATGATGTTTTCATTCCTTATGCTTTTCATAAAGGGTATGGTCTTATAAGTGAGAATGGTTATTATGCTTTTTCTGAAACATATAATAAGATCATAGAGAGTCATCCAAAAGACAGGGTTTCTAAATCACATATCCAGAAAGAGGCAGAATTATATTTTCAAATAGCCTTTCAAAAGTATTTAGATTTATAGTTTTTTTTTAATCTAACCTAAAATTAATAGGAACAGTATAGCCCACTCTAACTGGTTTTCCGAGTTGTGTCCCTGGAGTAAAATTAGGCATTGAGCTAACTACTCTTAAGGCTTCCTCATCTAAACTTTTATCGATACCTCTTAGCAGTTTTACGTCTCCTACGCTTCCATCTTTTTCTATAACACACTGAACAAATACTCTGCCTGTTATATTGTATTCTTTTGCAAGTGGAGGATATTTTACATTTCTCATAATAAATTTCATTATTTCTAAAGTTGTACATTCACTATCAGAACATCCTTGAAATAAAGGCATATTTTCAACCATCATGAAGATCTCTTCATCGTCCTCTTCTTCTATATAAATCATTTCCTCTTCATCTGTTTCCACATCTTCTATTTCTATTTCATCCTCAATTTCTACATCATCTTCGACAATTTCAATTAATTCTGGTGGGGGTGGAGGTGGAGGTGGAGGTTTTATTTCCATTTCTTCTTTCCATCTTTGTAATACTTCATCTCGCATTAAACAGATAAATCGATCATTTTCGCTATGACCTGCTAATTCAGATCTTCCACGTCTTTTAGTTATATATGCAAGTATTTTTTGATCAGTTTCTCTAGATCCTTCTGAATGAATTAGAAAAACTGGAGCTCCAACAGTCCGAAGAGCAATGTCTACTGCTTCATAAACAGATTCTTCACCAAAATCACCATTACACATTATTTGATCGGCCGCATTAATTGTTATGTGCACGAATTTATTATCTTCTGGTTCTCCGGATGATAATATATCTTCAATAGCCTCAGGATCATTAAAGAAAAGATCACAAACATCTTCATATTGATAATTTTCATTTTCTTTCTCATTAGTAATGGGCTCTTCTTTTATTTCTGTTTCTCCTTTTGTATCTTGACTAGGTATTAGATTTTTGAAATTAGAGAGTATATCATCTACATTGTTGCATCCTGCAAATAAGAAAATAGTTAAAATAAGTATTGATATTTTTTTCATAATTAAAAGTTTGATAAATCTGAGGCCAATTTATAAAATTTAGCTTAATAAATTATAATAATAGTATTTTTACAAAAACTTTGTGTAGTATGCTTAGACTTTATATTATAGGCGTTTGTATTTTAATTATTGCAATTATAGCTAATATGATTGTGGGTTATCTAGGGGTTTCTACATGGTATAATTTTGGACCTCAATTTTTTGCAAAAGGATTTTCTGCAGTCAAAGAAGCTGGCTTTATAAATTGCCTTTGGCTTTTTATTTTATATCCTCTTACTTTATCTCTTGGTTATATATTAGGAGATAAATTACATAGTTTATTATAAGTTAGATAATACGGCAAGATTCTTTATTGTAAAGAATAGGCAATAGGTCTTTGTAATAACGAAGACATAAAATCATATTCAATCCTAATAAGATACCTGTTTCTATATTTTCATCTATTCTATTATCAAAGAATACATGCATAAAGAAGATATTAAATATCATGGGTAATAATAAAAGTAGTCCTACCATTCTGGTTTGTGGTATAATCATAAGTATACCTGCTAATATTTGAAAAATAGCAATCATTCTTAAAAAGCCTGATTGACGCATTGTATTCATTGTTATTTTATAACCTACAGGAGCTTCATAAGAATTCTTTTCTACAATTGTAGATATAATTTCTTCTTTACTTACATCTTTTAGCTTTATAGGTAATTTATCAACTCCTTTGTAAATAAAAAAGAGTCCCAGTAATATAGTTAGTATTGAGTGAATAATTGTTTTCATATTTTATATAATTTAATGTTATTTATGTTCTTTGTTTATTTCTAGTAATAATTTGAAGTATATTTTTAAATGGATTCCATAAGTTGCTTAATAGAGAATTATATTTTCTTGTTTCTTTTCCTATACCAAATTTTATTTTAGAAGCTGATTTTGATAGTACTAATGTGCCAAACATCCAATCCCATATGGCTAATTTAGATCCCATATTTTTATTGAAGTGTTTTGGGTTGTCACTGTGATGTATTTGGTGCTGATATGGGCTAATTAATAGATATTCAATTATCTTAGGATATCGTAACTTTACATGTGAATGTCTTAGGTTGGCCCCAAAAAGAAGAAAGATAAAACTAAACACATTGACCCCTAGAAATACTAGCTTGTTAATCTGATGAGCAGATAGGTAATCAAATAGTCCTGTTATTAGTCCAAATACTACAATACTTCGAATATTATTAATAATAAGTTCAATAGGGTGTATACGATATTGTGTGAAAGGGTTTAGGGTAGTGGCAGAATGATGTATTTTATGAAATTCCCATAATATAGGTACTTTATGCAATAAGTAATGTACTATAAAAACAGAGAAGTCATTTATTATAGTAAGAGTAATAGTATACAATATTATAGTTAGTGTTACATTGAGTGAAGACTGTGGAAAGCCAAATCCTTGCAATAACATTTCATTGGTATAAAATGCGATGTAAAGACTAAAGACTACGTAGGGGGCAAGTAATAATATTTTTAAGAAACTATTAAATATAAAAAGGCCGTAGTCAATTAAAGCAGATTTACTTAGCCAAATCCTTTTATTAAATACGTATTTCCAGAAAGAGCCTTTAATTTTTGTTTTCTTGTATATGAAAAAAGCTAATAATAAAGAAGAAAATAGGTATAGTATATGTATCCTTTTTTCTGTATCAATAAAGTACGAAAGAGCTAAACTAACACCCTCATTTATTATTTCAAACACTTCATTAAAATACATTGTGCAAATTTACTAATTAAGAATTAATCTAAATAAAAATAAGTATTATATTTGCAGCGAAAATAATAAATTATTAATAACTAAAAAATATAGAAAAAAATGAAAAAAAATAATTTACTTAAGGTTTTTTCTGTTGGGCTCGCTCTTTTTATGGCGTCATGTTCTTCAGATACTGATCCTACACCTACACCTGTGGGATGTACAGTTTCTCAAACATTAACCTCTTATGCTTTCACTAATGATTCTCTTGAATCTACTGTGGCTTATGGCGGTCAAACACTTAGAATGCAGCAGGCTAACGCTATTTACGATGTGTTAAATTTTAATTTAGCTGCAAATAATGTTGACTTACTTACTATGTGGCAGAATGGTCAAGGATTTACAAATACTGATTTAAATTCAACAACAAAAAACATTGAAGGGAAATTAGCTTATGGTTCTTTCACTAATGGTATGATTAACGCTGCTGAAAGAGATGCTGTGCAAAATGATTTTGTAGCATGGATATTAGATTTCGAAACTTCTGATATTGCTAATGCATCAGATCCGGCTGATACAAATCAGGCGGGTATGCTCGGAGGTTATGAGTTAAACGCTAAAGGGATGGAAATTGATCAGATTATTGCCAAATCATTAAGTGGTGCTTTAATATATGATAATATAGCTAATCATTATTCCTTACCTGTACAGTTAAATGCTCAAAATAATACAGATAGATACGTTGGCACTTCTCCTAAACCTTATACTTCTAGAGAACATTATTGGGATGAGGCTGTAGGTTATATTTATGGATTAGATAATGTTGAGAGCCCTGCATATGGTGCGGATTTATTTCTAAATAAGTATTTAGGAGGTAATTCTGTGGCTACTTGGCAAATAACAAGTAGAGATAAAATATACAATGCATGTATTCATGGAAGAGAAGCTGTTGTAGCTAATTGCCCAGCTGAAACAGAAAGACAAGCTGTTATTATTAGAAATGAATTGAAAAAGTTAATTGCTCAAAAAGCATTTCATTATTTTGATCAGTGTGGTTATAATCCAGATGGTGTTCCTGAGTTAGATCAAGGGAACCCTAAATGGTTCCATTATCTAGCTGAAGGGTATGGTTTTCTTTATTCATTACAATTTACTGATTACATGAATAGAGATCAAGTAATGGGTCACTTAAATAGTTTAACTGATGGTAATGGTTTTTGGGATGTAACAGCTGCAGATTGTCAAGCAATAGCTGATGAGATTAGTGCTATAACTGGTGAGGTAAGACAATAATTTAAATTTTAAATCTAAGGGCATGAGAAAATCTCATGCCCTTTTTAATATTATATATGAAAAAGTTCATTTACCCTTTACTTTTTGTTTTACTTTATTCTTGCTCTACTCCACAAGATAATCTAAACAATACAGATAATTTTGATCGTAAACCACTCTTAGAAAATGTAGTTGATAATATTATTATTCCTTCATATGATAATTTATTAATTAAGCTTAATGAATTGAAAGTAGAAGCTGATACTTTTTCTAATCATCCATCTGCAAATCATTTATCTATATTGAGAGAAAAGTGGGTAGATGCATATATTGCTTGGCAATATGTAGAGATTTTTGAGATTGGTAAGGCAGAAGAGATAAGGTATGCAAGGAGAATGAATACTTATCCCACTAATACTGTAGACATTGATGATAATATTTCTAATGGAGTTTCAGATTTAAGTACGCCTACTATAATGAATTATGCTAGACAAGGTTTTCCAGCTCTTGACTATATGCTTTATGGCCTAGGAGGAGATAGTAATTTAGTTTTCAACTATTATATTAATCAAGATGGTTCTTTATATCTTTCTTATTTAAATGTGCTTATAGATGAGATGGTTAACAATACAAGTGAGGTGATTGCATACTGGCAGAATAATAGAAATATTTTTATTAATTCCACTAATAATACTGCAACTTCAAGTTTAAATAAGTTAGTCAATGATTACATTTATTATTATGAGAAAGGTTTTAGAGCTAATAAGATTGGAATTCCTGCAGGAATATGGTCTAATGATTTGCCAGAAAATGTTGAAGCATATTATAAAAGAGATCTTTCTAAAACGCTTTGTCTTGTTGCATTGGATGTTTGTCATAATTTTTTCATTGGAAAGCATTTTGATAATCAAATTCAGGGGGCTAGTTTAAAAGATTATGTAGATTATATCACTACAAACCCTAATTTAAGTGCAGAAATTATTAGTAACCTTGATAGTGCTCGTACTCAAATTAATTTATTAAATGATGATTTTGCTTTTCAAGTACAAACTAATAATATATTAATGCTTGAAGCATATGATGCTGTACAAGTTGTAACTAGACTTTTAAAGACAGATATGCTTACATTTTTAAATATTCAAACAGATTATGTTGACTCTGATGGAGACTAGAGTTTTATTGTTGTAAGACATTTCACTATTTATGTTTAATATATATTTTTATAAAAATAATCTAAATAAAAAAGCATCTAATAATATTAGATGTTTTTTCTTTATTGCTCTTTCTTTTCTTTATTTTGAAGGTTTTTCTCAAACATCTAATGTTTATGGATATGTCTTTAGTGAAAATAATAAGCCTATAGAAGATGTTGAGATATATGATAAAGAAGAAGGTTTTTTATTATCTAAAACGAACGAGAAAGGATTTTATAAGTTTACTACCATACATAACAATTTAGAAGTGACTTTCTTTTCGGCTAACTATAATGTATTTTCTAAGAAGATTAATATTGTAGATTCCTTAAGATTAGACGTTAATCTTAAAGAAATATCTATTGCTCTAGATGAAGTAGAAATTCAAAA
The DNA here is from genome assembly GCA_913031595.1 of uncultured Flavobacteriales bacterium. Taxonomy (GTDB): domain Bacteria; phylum Bacteroidota; class Bacteroidia; order Flavobacteriales; family BACL11; genus CAJWCP01. Next base: position 38,476 of record CAJWCP010000001.1, read on the forward strand.
TAAGAGAATAGAATTTTTCAGTACTAGAAAAATTGATGATGTTGTAGAAACATCTATATATGCTGCAAAAAAAACAGAAGCTATTTTAATTGATGATAAGACTACTAGTTTAGCTTTAAATAATGCTAGAAAGATATATAGTAAGGTGGCTGGTTTAAATGTATATGAGAATGATGATGCAGGACTACAATTAAATATTGGAGGAAGAGGGCTTGATCCAAATAGAACTTCAAATTTTAATACTCGACAAAATGGGTATGATATTAGTGCAGATGTTTTAGGATATCCTGAGAGTTATTATACCCCAGCAGGAGAGGCGTTAGAGAGAATAGAAGTTGTTAGAGGGGCTGCCTCTTTGCAATATGGGACACAGTTTGGAGGGTTAATTAATTTTAAGCTAAAAGATGCCCCTAAAGATAGAGTACTTGAATTTGTCTCTAGAAATACTATTGGCAGTAATAGTTTACTTACAAATTTTATTAGTCTTGCAGGCACTAATAATGATGTTAGTTATTATACTTTTTTTAATCGCAAAGAAGGGATGGGCTTTAGAGAGAATTCTTCTTTTTATTCTAGTAATATATATGGAAAAGTAACTAAGAGTTTTAAATTTAATTTAACTCTTTCATTAGAGCTGACTTACTTAGATTACTTAGCTCAACAGGCCGGTGGGTTAACTGATTATATGTTTGAAGAAGATCCTTATCAGAGTAATAGAGCAAGGAATTGGTTCGCTGTCAACTGGCTTTTATATAATCTTAAAATTGAGCATATTATTTCTGATCAAACAATACAGAAAATAAGTTTTTTTGGACTGGAAGCTTCTAGGGATGCCTTAGGATTTAGAACTAATAGAGTTGATCAGGTTGATATTGGAAGTGAGCGAGATTTAATTAGTGGTCAGTTTAAGAATTTTGGACTTGAATATCGCCTTTTACATGAAGATAAGATTTTACAATATAATACAGTTTCTTTACTAGGAGTAAAATTATATAAAGCCAATAACAGTAGTAGGCAAGGGCCTGGGTCTGCAGATGATTCTGCTGATTTTGATTTCCAGAATGATAATTACCCTTATTATACTAACCAATCAGAATATAAATATCCTAATTTTAATATATCTGTGTTTGGAGAAAACATTTTTTATTTAAATGATAAGTTTTCTATAACACCAGGTTTTAGATTTGAGCATATTGATACTCGTAGTGATGGGTATTATAGACAGATCAATCTTGATGGTGCATCTAACCCTATTTGGGATACAATTATCTTTGATAATCGAGATAATAAAAGAGATTTTTTCTTGTTTGGATTAGGTCTTTCTTACAAACATAATACAAGTTGTGAGTTTTATGCAAATGCATCTCAAAATTATCGTTCTGTTACATTTGCAGATATTAGTATTATAAATCCTGCATTTGTTATTAATCCTGACATTCAAGATGAAGATGGATATACTATAGATTTAGGCTTAAGAGGTAATATCAATAATATACTGTATTACGATCTAACTACTTTTCAACTAATGTATAATAATAGAATTGGATTCGTTCAGAAAGTTCAAGATGATGGTAATGTAAAGAGTGAAAGAGGGAATGTGGGAGATGCAAGAATTTTAGGAATAGAGTCTCTCATAAATTTTAATTTTAAAAACATACTGCCTGATAATTATATTTTTAGTTGTTTTTTAAATACTTCATTTATAGAATCTCAGTATGTAAAATCAGAAGTGCCAGGAATAGAAGGGAAGAAAGTAGAATTTATCCCAAGATTAAATACGAAAACAGGAATGGTGCTAGGGTATAAGAATATTGAGTATTCTATTCAGTATGCTTACCTTAGTGAACAATACACTGACGCATCAAATGCTGTAGAAAGTAATATTAGTGGTGTAATTGGGCAAATACCAGCTTATCAAATTATTGATATAACACTTTTGTCTAAGTTTAAAAGATACACATTCGAAGCGGGTATAAATAATCTTTTAAATACGGCTTACTTTACAAGAAGAGCAACTGGATATCCAGGGCCAGGTATTATCCCTTCGCCACCTAGAAATTATTATCTAACATTAGAAATTAGACTTTAATTTTATTCTACCCAATCAGCAATAAAAACATTTGTATTTCTCGTTCCTCCATTATTTCTGTTAGATGAGAAAACAATTTTTTTCCCATCATTTGAAAAAACAGGGAAAGAAGCAAATTTCTCATCATAAGTGATTTGCTTTAAATTGCTACCATCTATATCTATCATGTATAGATTGAAGGGGAAACCCATAATGCTTTCATGATTTGAGCAGAATATGATTTTTTTGTTACTAGGATGGAAAAATGGGGACCAATTTGCATTTCCAAGGTTTGTGATTTGTTTTAAATCAGAACCATCTACGTTACAAGTAAAAATTTCCATTTTAGTAGGTTGGACTAATCCGTTTGATAAAAGATCTTTATACTCCTTAATCTCTTTTTTAGTTTTTGGTCTAGATGCCCTAAAGACTAACTTTTTACCATCAGGAGAAAAAAATGCACCTCCATCATAGCCTAATTCATTTGTTACTTGCTTAACATTAGATCCGTCAATGTCACATGTATAAAGTTCAAGGTCACCGGTTCTTATTGAAGTAAATACTATTTTGTCCCCCATTGGTGAAACTGTTGCCTCAGCATCGTAACCTTCATTATCGGTAAGTTGTTTAACCACATTTCCTTCTAAATCAGCAATAAAAATATCATATGAATCATAGATTGGCCAAACATATTTTCCGTCAACTCTTCTTTCTGGAACATGTGGGCATTTTGCATCTTCTAAATGAGTTGAGGCATATATTATAGTTGAATCTCCAGGCATGAAATATGAGCAAGTGGTTCTTCCTAATCCTAGACTAACCATTTTAGGAGTCTCACTATGAAGGTTATAATTATTTGTGTCTATAATATATATTTGGTCACAGCTTTGTCCCCATTTTTCGTTAGTAGCTTGAAATATTAATTTAGAATCATCAAAACTCCAATAAGCTTCGGCGTTTTCACCTCCAAAAGTTAATTGCTTCATGTTTTTGAAATGAACTTCTTCAGGATATATCAAAGATGTTTTTTTTCCTTCTTCTTCTTTTTTATTGTCTTTATTAGTACAGGAGAATAATAGTAGTAAAATTATTATATAGTAGATAGATTCTTTCATATTTTTGTCAAAAATTTTTTGCAAAAATAATACTTAACTTATGAAAGGAAAAACAATTATTAGCTTATTATTAATTTTTTCAAGTTGTATAAGCAACACTGATAATCAAGAAGAAATAATAAGTAAAATGAGAGCAGAAGTAACTTATTTATCTTCTGATAAGCTTGAAGGTAGAGAAACAGGTACAGAAGGAGAAAGGTTGGCAGCAGAATTTATTGCATCTAAGTTTACTGAGTATAATCTTATTCCAAAAGGAACAGAGGATTATTATCAATATTTTGATGCCACAATTAAAGAAAATCCTCACTCGAATACAGTAAAAAGAGAAATAAGAGGTATAAATGTTGTTGGTTATATTGATAATAAGGCAGAGCAAAGTATTATTATAGGAGCGCATTATGATCATTTAGGATTCGGTGAGTTTGGGTCTTTGTATGATGGGGAAAAAGAGATACATAATGGGGCAGATGATAATGCAAGTGGAGTTAGTATTTTGATTAATCTAGCTAATGAGCTGTCTAGTATTAAAGAGTATAATTATTTATTTATCGCTTTTTCAGGTGAAGAACATGGACTTTTTGGATCTTCATATTATGCTAAAAACCCTACTATTGATTTAGCTAGTGTACGTTTTATGATTAATTTTGATATGGTGGGACGTTTAAATGATGAAAAAACATTAGCAATTAATGGAGTGGGAACAAGTCAAGACTGGACGGAGTTAATCACTCAGGCTAATACATATGAATTAAATCTTAAAACTTCTGAGTCAGGAATAGGACCTTCTGATCAAACTTCATTTTATTTGCAAGATATACCGGTGCTTCATTTTTTTACAGGTCAACATGCTGATTATCATAAACCATCAGATGATGTAGAAAAAATAAATTTTTCAGGCATGTATACATTACTTAATTATGTAAAAGATATTATAGATGCATCTACTTCAATAACTGAATTTAACTTTCAGGAGACAGCTTCTGATTCTACAACTGCTCCTAGATTTACAGTTACATTAGGAGTTATGCCTGACTATTTATTTGATGGAAAAGGAATGAGGATTGATGGTGTTTCAAAGAATAAAACAGCAGATAAATATGGGGTGTTAAAAGGGGATATTGTTATTAAATTAGGAGATGTACAAGTGAATGACATGATGGCATATATGAAGGCTCTTGGTCAATTTAATAAAGGTGATGCAACTGTAGTTAGAGTTTTAAGAGAAGACACTGAGGTAGATATAGATATTGTATTTCAATAATGAGTAGGATTTGTATTTTATTGTTATTTATTTTTAGTTTAACTGCTTGTATTAAGCCAAGTTTAGAAAAAGTAGATGGTAGCAGTGAGAAGGTTATAAAAGATTCTGTTTATTTTGAATCTGTTAAGATAGAAACTCATTAGAAAATTATAATTGTTGAATTTCAAAAGTAGGATATCCTTTTTCTCCTAGATCATTATAAAAATCTATAAATCGTAATTTATAATAATGTCCTTCACCATCTTGAAGAATATAGTTTCTGTTTTCAACGATTGAATAGCTGCTTGATTCTAAATCAAATATTTTCCAATTATAACCAATGAAATCTCTTTCTTGATTAAAATCATATTGATTAACCTCAGTATAATTAATATTCTCAAAAGAATTTATTGTGTCTAAAGCAACACTAAGGGTACTGTTGTTAATTAATATTCCAGTAACTAGGTAAGGTGTTGGAGGGTTAGGAAAAATATGTAAATATTGAGAAAATAACAGGTCCCAATCAGATATATTAGGTTCAATATTCATTACTTTGTTTTCAGAGAATGAGAAGCAAGTTTTTTGTTTGTTTACTTGTTTATCAATCCATACAGTAGTATCAAGAGAATTATCTAATGAAGCATATCTAACCATATATCCTGTCTCATTTATAGAATCAATTCTGAATTTTATATATCCTATTGGATTTCCTGAGATATTATAACCTCTATCTATTATAAAGAAGATATTTTGATTTTGATAATCCCCAATAGCAGTACTATCTATACTGCCTGAAGGGTTATCCCAATTCCATTGAGGGTTATTTATAGAGAACACTGATTCAAAAGATGAATCTGTAATTCTCCATGCGGCTCCACCTAGAGATGAGTTAAGAAAAATTCTCCATCCATCTATATTGGATTCAAATCCAATATCCCAACTTGTTTTTAGGTTCTGAGAAACAACCGTATTATCTTTTAGTTTATAAAATATTTGGTAACGATAATCTTGCTGCATTTCAATCGTAGTGGTAATTAGATCTCCTGTTTGATGTGGTGGTATAGGGATTTCTCCTTTATCACAAGATGTTATCATAAATATTAATAAAGTATATGTTAGGATTTTCTGCATTATAATATGTATTTAATAGCTGTAAATATACTTCTTCCATATCCAATAGATGTCCTGTTAGAGGATCCTTGATGTATGCCAGAAGAGACTCCTATTACATTTATATTCTGTACATCTAGTATATTTTTACAGCCCAAAGACAGTTCTATTTTGTTTTTATATAATTTTTTAGATAATGTCATGTCTAACATGTGATAATCTCCTATTATTATATCTTCTATATTTCCAGATTCATTCATGCTAAATGAAGATAATTCGCCAGTGTATTTATAGAACATAGCTAGCTTCATTTTAAAGCGATTTATATTGAGTAAGAGACTAGATTGATATTCTTTTGAGAAATTATATGGTTTAACATTTTCATCAGTTGATAGCTGATTAAAACGTCCTATGTATGACATTCCTATATTAAATTTAATAATATCTTTTATAAGTTCTAAGTTTCCTCGGCCTCCTACAGTACGATATTCACCAATATTTATATAGGTATATTCATCTCCATTTTCTGCTAATGTTATAAGGTTATTTATATCATTATAGAAAGTGTATGTAGAATATTTAAGGATGTAATCTTCTGCTTTTTTCTTCCAAGAGAAAGAGGATTGATAATTATTAGATTTTTCTGCAATTAGATTTTTATTCCCAAGAATATTGTGGTTGATATCTACAAATTCAAAATATAATTCTTTTAATGAAGGAGCTCTGAATCCTTTAGAAAATGAGGTTCTAAAATGCCAGTTATTTATCATGTATTTTAAATGAAAAGATGGAATTAGAGGTGCTGTGTATTCTGTATTGTATGTCCATCTTACTCCTGCTCTTAATATTAAGTTTTTTATATCCCATTCATTATTAGTATATAAGGCATAATCTCCTTGATTCTTCTTTCTATTTTCAATTCTTTTGCCTGAGGCTTCTTCATAATTTATATCATATCCTATTTCTGTATTGATATTTTCTATAATTGGGAAAGAGAAACTCGAACGACTCATCCAATTATTAAATAATATTGTGTCTTGGTCAGACGCGTTTACTGTTAGTTGTTCTTCTAATGTAGTTAAATCTTTTAGGTATGTATTTTTGATGCGTTTATAATTATTATGCGAAAGCAGGAAATTTAATTTACTTTTCTCAGAAATAATTAAAGACATATCGCTTCCTATATTTTTCCTCCAAGTATAATAGTAGTCATCAAATGCAGATTCAAAATAGGGTGTTCTAGGCATTCCTCTATTAGTTATCTTTTCATAAAATCCATCTATAAAAGAACGTGTTTTTATTTTCTTACTATTATATCGATATTCTCCTTTTATAAATAGTTGTTCTTTTGGGTTCCACTGTTTAAATCGATTAGTGTCTGCAATGGTTTGTTGTGGAATAAATTGAAAATCTTCATTTGGAGACCAGCCATCAAAATAATTTCTACCACCAGTAAGTGAGAATTGGTTTTTCTTAGAGCCTATATTAATTAGTCCATCTATATTATAATGGCCAACGCTCTCATAATAAGTATTGACCTTATATGTATTATTTGTATATTCTTTACTAATTAAATTAATAGTTCCTGCTAGAGCATCAGTCCCATAGTTTACTGACAAAGGACCTTCAATAATTTCAATTCGCTCAATATTATTTAAATTAATTTGACTAATATCAATATTACCATCTAGACGACCAATGACAGGTGTTCCATCGATCATTATTTTTATATTTTGACCATCCAAACCTTGTATGCTTAGACTACTTCCTAATATATTATCTTGTGATAAGCGAATATTTATTTCTTGTTCTAGAACATCTTGCAGGGATATTGCACTAAGCATGTCTAAATCTTCTCTATTTATAACACGTATGTTATGTATAGCATCTTCCATATTTCTGTTAGATATTTGTGCGGTAACAACTACTTGATCTAAGACACGGTTTTTGTCTGTAAGGTAAATGTTGGTGTCAGTTTGGATTAAGATAGAATCTGTAAAATCGTTATAATTAATATGCTTAATAATTAATCTAAATTTTTTGCTAGATAATTGTTTTGGAATATTAAAAAGGCCTTTGTTATTTGTTATGAGTGTAAATTCATTGATTTGAATAGTTGCTTCTCTAATAGGTTCTTTTTTTCGATCAATTATAGTGATTTTTTGGCCATGAACGACACTTGTGATAAGTAAGAAAAGAATAATAATTCTCATTTTCTTTATTACAGAATTTATTTTACTGCAAAATTAAAAACTAAGAACGAAATAACACCTTTTGTAAGGTTAATTTATATGTGTGTATTATTGTATAATTAATTTTTCCTTTTTGCTTCCTCCATCTATTGTTACAGAAACAATATATACGCCTTTATTAAAAGAATTTAGGTTAATATCGTATGTTTTTAATCCTCTGTCTATTATAGATTTTGATATTTCTCTACCTCTAACATCAAAGATTTTTAATTCTCCTATATTTTTTGCATCAACTATAACTTTAGTTTGATTAATAGCTGGGTTAGGATATATGGAGAAAGAGTTTACTTTATTATTATTGTCAATAATTGAAGTAGAATTAATAAGTTCTGTATTAAAAGAAATATTTCCTGAGCTTGTCCCTTCAAATTCTGTAAAAACTATTCTATAGATATCATTATTCATATCTTTAATAAAATAACATAAGTCATTACTAAGCACGTATCCTTGTGAAAAATCATAATATTTCCAGTCATAACCAATGGTGTTAATTTCAGAGCTGAATGGGTGAGCTGAGTAGTTTGTATATGTTGACGGATTTGCTATTTGTACTGCCTCAGCAACTTCTATATCACTGTTAGAAAGTACGCCTGTAACACTATAAGGTTGTCCTTGTACAGGTGTAATGTACTTAGTAAAGGTAATATCCCATGCTGTATTTATAGGCTCTCTATCTTCCACGCTATTATTATCTATTGAATAATAAATAAAATTCTTGTCAGAGTAATTGTTCTTATTAATAGTCTGAGTAATTAAGTTAGATCCATCTAGATTGGCATGTATAAATGTGTAAATCCCATTGGCAGCTAATTCTTTAATCCATATTTTTTTCCAATTACCATTTACTGTTTTAATAATAAAAATAGAATCTCCTGTTACATAATGATTAATCATGTTATAGACGCCCCATCCATAATCTGGATGTCCTAATTGGTTGGCATCAAAGGCTCCAATTGTCCAGCTTGTGTCACTATTGTATAATGGTTGACTTAAATTACCTATACTACTATTATTAATGTTTACCCAAGCAGAAGTGTCTCCTAATTGGTAGGTATAAAGCTCTACGCCTTGCCCACCGTTCACTCTAATAGAGGCATTAAATGCTTCAGCAGTAAAAGCAATATCCCAGTTTATGTTACTTGTATTTACTATTTCCCCATTTGAGAGGCTGTAAAAACTTTGGTTAACATATCCAGAGCTTAAAGATACAGAGTTAGGTGTCTGAGAATTACTTGATAAGTGAAAAAAAAGAGTAATTATTAATGTTAAAGTATTCCTTTTCATTGATTATTTCGATTTTAATATAATTTTCTTTTCTATTTTACCATTACTATAAATATAAAACAAAGGAGTGTTGTAAAGCTTTTCTTTACATTCTCTACCAAGAACATCTATTATTTTCACTACTTCTGTATTTTCTATTATGTTCTCTATTGTCAAAGCATTATCAAGAGTAAAGTTAATGTTTGCAATACTATCACAACCACTTACAGTAATTAACGAACTATCTACATAGTCTCCAGATGCAGTTAAAGAAATATTATTCCATGTAATAGTAGGGTCTGATGATACAAGAGTGTCATAACTTATTGTATTAATTGTCGCCATATTCCAATAAGGATTCATTGGATCATTCGCCATTACTAGTGTTTCAGTAGTTCCTAGCGTTATTCCGAATGTATCATCTAGTAGTGTTACCGTATGAGTTATAAAGTCATAGATATATGATTGTTGACATACACCACAGCTATCCATTATTGAGCTTCCATCTACTATACCGTTACAATCTATTGTACAGTTTGCATTCCAGTAAGGATTCATTGGATGATCTGGCATTACTAACATTTCAGTAGCTCCCAGTGTTATACCTGCTGTATCATTTAGTAATGTTACAGCGTGCGTTACAAAGTCATAGATATATGCTTGTTGGCAATCTCCACAGTCATCAGTTAATGATGTTCCATTTGCGATACCGTTACAATCTAGATTTCCTGTTTGAATAGATGCAATAATTACTCCTTTCATTCCCATTCCAACGTGAGGTTGACAAACATAATGATATGTTTGATTATTAGTAGTTATCAAATAGTCTGTTGCTCCAAATCCAAAATTAAATCCTCCGTTTGAAGTGCTACCATTACTTACATAAGTTGACTGATCTACTTCAACAGCATTATGAGTTGCTCCTAATACAAAATGTATTGTGTCTCCTACATAACAGTTTACTGTGTCTGGAGAAAAAGTCATGCCTACTGTATTTACAGTATAAGAGTTTTGAGAATATGTTATATTGAATAACAATATGCTTAATAATAGTAGTATATGTTTCTTCATTTTTTTCTTTTTATTAATGTTTTAAAATTGATTGCAAAAATATATTTTAAAATTAAAAAGACATACTAAAATTAGTATTATTTAGAATTAATCTTAATAAGCAATTGTTGATAAAAGAATATCTTTATATTAGGATATATATTTTTCTGTTAGATTATTCGATAATGATCTTTTTTTCTACTGTTCCATCATCATAGATATGAAAGAAGGGCTCATTATTTCTCTCATTGATTTCTTTTCCTAATATATTAATCGTTCTTATAATTTTTTTCTTTGTATTATTAATATTATTATAATTAGTATTTACTTCTAAACACACAGCTTCTACTTCAATGTTGTAATAAAAGTAATAATAGCCAGCTTGAGAAGCGCTAGATCCAGTAATGTTTATTATTTCTCCAATATTATAAGGATAAATAGCTCCTGTGCTATTACGGTAAAGGCCAGAATTATTTGTAGACAACCCTAATTGCATGTCTGTTCCTATAGGTACTGTGAAATTTAGTATGACATTTTGTTTTCCTGAAAACACTGTGTGTGTTGTGTCATCTATTACATTGCCATTATTATCTCGAAGTTCAAATGTTATAGAGTTTGTATTTTCAGCATATATATCAGCTGATTTAATAATACATGTGTCATTACTATTAAATATTAGATGTTGATCATTATAAAAATATCCACCAGAGCCTATATTAATATCAGTTGCACCTCCATTAAACAGATTAACATTGGCTAGTGAATTATAATTACTTGCAGATTGGTTTAAACATCCAATAACTGCAGCTATGCAACTTCCATTATCATGACAAGCTAAACTATCATAATTAATTGCTAAAGGATCAGTACATCCACTAATATAACAGCAGCTTCCATCATCAATAGTTGCAAGACTAGAGAAATTATAAGCACTAGGATCAGTGCATCCGCAATCGTCACTTAATTTATATTTATATATAGCAATAGGAGAAGTAGGGAAAAAGGAATTATTATTTTGCCCTAAAAGAAAATAAGCATCACAACCAATTACAAAACTTCCAGGAGCCCAGATGGCATCTCCAGGGTGAGAAGGTAGTTGATTCCAGGAATCATTTGTTGGGTTATATTCCCAGAACTCTCCTTCATCTAGGGGTCCATGATCATCGCCATCTCCACTTAATACATATCCTTTATTATTGTATGAAAATTGAGTGCCAGCTACTCTCGCTTCTCCAGGGAAATTAGACATTTGTGTCCAGGAATCATTGTTTGGATTATAGCGATAGAAGTCATTATAAATATATGAATTAGCAGAGGGGTTACTTCCAGGTCCAAATACACTTCCATGACCAAATCCTACATATGCATAGTCACCAATTCCAAAATAGAATGGATGGTGTCTATTATTGCCAATTAGATCAGTTTTTTGTGTCCATGTGTTATTTGTTACATTATACTCCCACCAGTCACCTAAGTTTCCATTGTCATTACTTCCACATCCCATATAGATATTATCGTTTACTACAATCATTGCAGGATGATTTCTTCCATCTCCAGGGAAATTTGCTTTTTGTGTCCAGCTGTCATTTATCATGTCATATTCCCACCAATCTGTTGGATATATTCCATTTGAAGTTGATCCAAATCCTAAATACGCTTTATCTCCTATCGATACTCCATAGGCATAGCCTCTTCCCGTAGAAGGGAAATCTTGTAATTGTGTCCAAGTATCGTTTATTTTATCGTATTTATATGCATCAGTAAGATAACTTCCAGATATTACAAATCCATGCTCATTATTTGAAAATGTGATTGGATGATGTCTTCCATCAGCAGGAAAATTTGATAATTGTTGCCAGTTCTGGCTAATACCTATTAAAGGTAAAAAAAACAATATAAGCAGTATTTTTTTCATGGATTAATGTGTTTTTTGAATATAAATTTTGCAAATATATTACTTAAAGGATTATGAGTAAAATATATTTATTATATAATTGTTAAATTTTTATTTTCCGATACAAAATTTACTAAATATGTTACCTAATAGATCATCTGTTGTAATACTGCCTGTTATGCTTCCTAGATGAAATAGAGCTTGACGAATATTTATCGTTAATAAATCAGTGCTTATATTTTCATCTAGTCCATTAATAATAGCTTTGATTTCATGTAAAGTTAATTGTAGTTCTTCGTAATGTCTTAGGTTTGTTATAATTATATCATTATTTGAAATATCTTGAATACTAACAATATTTAGTATTTTTTCTTTTAATTCTTTAATTCCAGTTTTGTTTTTAGCAGATATATAAGTAGGGTTTTCAATATCACTTTTGAAATTAGAGTTTAAATCAATTTTATTAATTACAACTAGAATGTTGTTTTCTGATATGTTTTTAATCTTTTTAAGTTGATTTATTTGTTCTTTTGTTTTATTGTTAGCATCAATTAGAAATAATATAATTTCTGCTTTTTTTGCTTTTTCAATAGATTTTTGAATCCCCATTATTTCAATCGTATCATTAGTATCTCTTATGCCTGCAGTATCAATAAATCGGAATCTAATACCATCAATAATTAGTTCATCTTCAATAGCATCTCGTGTTGTACCTGCAATTTCAGAGACAATAGCTTTTTCTTCATTAACTAAGGTGTTTAATAGTGTAGATTTCCCTGCATTTGGCGCTCCTATAATTGCAACAGGGATTCCATTTTTTATGGCATTACCTAATTTAAAAGAAGTAATAAGTTTTTTTAGTTCTGTTTGAATTATTATTAATAATTGATTGAGTTCTTTTCTATTTGCAAACTCTACATCCTCTTCAGAGAAGTCAAGTTCTAATTCAATTAATGAAGCAAAATCTATTAGTCTTTTACGTAGCTCTTCTAATGTATTTGAGAATCCTCCTCTTAGTTGTTTAAGAGCTGTTTTATGCTCTATTTTACTTTTGGATGAAATAAGATCAGCAATTGATTCAGCTTGTGAAAGATCCAATTTTCCATTTTTAAAAGCACGCATACTAAATTCTCCAGGATTTGCCATACGGCATCCTTTATTAATTAATATTTCTAAAATCTTTTTTTGTATAAATAAAGAGCCATGACATGAGATTTCTATTGTTTCTTCTCCTGTAAATGATTTGTTTTTATGAAATACACTTATAATTACCTCATCAATGATTTCATTGTTATCTAAAATTGTTCCAAAGTGTATTGTGTGTGATTTTACATTTTCAAGATTCTTGCTAAAAATAGTATTTGTAATTTTTATTGAATCTTTTCCTGAAATTCGTATGAGCGCAATAGCACTTGTGCCTCCTCCTGTTGCTAATGCACAAATAGTATCTTCTTGTATAAAATTATTCATTGTGCAAAAATATTCAAAATCCTTTGTTTGTAAGCATATTGTCGTAATTTTACACATCAAAATTTTAAATATATGAGTGTATTAGTTGATAAAAATTCAAAAGTTATTATTCAAGGATTTACCGGAAGTGAAGGTACATTTCATGCTCAACAGATGATAGAATATGGGACTAATGTAGTAGGGGGTGTGACTCCAGGAAAAGGAGGTCAAATACATCTAGATAAACCTGTATTTAATACTGTTAATGATGCAATAGAAAAAGTTGGGGCAAACACATCTTTGATTTTTGTTCCTCCGGCATTTGCAAGTGATGCAATAATGGAAGCAGCTGAAGCTGGAATTAAGGTAATTATTTGTATTACTGAAGGTATACCTACTAAAGATATGATTATCGTAAAAGAGTATTTGTCATCTAGAGATTGTACTTTAGTTGGTCCTAATTGTCCTGGTGTTATTACACCTGGAGAAGCAAAGTGTGGTATTATGCCTGGTTTTGTTTTTAAGAAAGGTAGAATAGGTTTAGTTTCAAAATCTGGCACATTAACTTATGAAGCAGCTGATCAAGTAGTGAAAGCAGGTATGGGTATTTCTACTGCTATAGGTATAGGAGGAGATCCTATTATTGGAACAACTACAAAAGAAGCTGTTCAGCTTTTTATGTCTGATCCAGATACAGATGGTATAATTATGATTGGTGAGATTGGAGGTCAGTTAGAAGCTGATGCAGCTAAATGGATTAAAGAAAATGGAACTAAGCCTGTAGTTGGTTTTATTGCGGGACAAACTGCTCCTGCTGGTAGAACGATGGGTCATGCTGGCGCTATTGTAGGAGGGAAGGATGACACAGCTGCTGCTAAGATGGCTATTTTACGTGAGTGTGGTATTAAGGTTGCTGATTCTCCAGCTGATATAGGTATTCTTATGGCAGAGTTAATGCAAGTTAACGTATAAATTAACCATTTTTTTTCTTCTGATTAATATAATAAAATCTCTTCTATTTTTTTACTAACTTTTTCTGCATTTGGCAGCATAGTTTTTTCTAATACAGAGTTTAAAGGAATTGCAGGTAAGTTTTCAGATCCTATTACAAAAACTGGACTATCTAATTGCTCAAAACAGTTTTCTTGAATATCTCCAGCTAGTGCTTGAGCGAAGGAACTGTGATAAGATTCTTCTGTTATAATTAAACATTTTCCATGTTTATTAACTGTCTTGTATATTAACTCTTTGTCTAATGGGTATAGAGTTCTTAGATCAATGATCTCTACTTTTCCTTGATGATCCTTTGCAGCATTAATAGCCCAATGTACTCCCATACCGTATGTAATAATACATATAGTATTTTCATAACCTTCACTTTGTATTATGCTTTTTCCTTTTCCAAAAGGAATAATATAATCTTCTGAAGGTTCTATTGTTTTTGCATTTTCAGTTCCTTTTATTTTACTCCAATATAATCCTTTATGCTCTAGCATAACAACAGGGTTTGGATCATAATATGCAGATTTCATTAATCCTTTTAGATCAGCTCCATTTGACGGATATGCTATTTTAATACCTTTAATTTGTGCTAAAACTG
Organism: uncultured Flavobacteriales bacterium; assembly: GCA_913031595.1. Taxonomy (GTDB): domain Bacteria; phylum Bacteroidota; class Bacteroidia; order Flavobacteriales; family BACL11; genus CAJWCP01. The sequence goes on from CAJWCP010000001.1 coordinate 53,517, forward strand.
ATTCTATAGATGATGAATGATAAGGACCTCCACTACCATATGCTCCAATAGGAACTCTTATGATACAACTTACAGGCCACTTTCCATTTGATAAATAATTTGAACGACTTACTTCTGTAAAAAGTTGATTAAGTCCTGGCCATATATAATCTGCAAATTGTACTTCTACAATTGGTTTTAGACCTACTGCTGACATACCTACTGTACTCCCAATAATAAATGCTTCTTGTATAGGAGTATTAAAAACTCTATTATCTCCAAAAGTTTGTGCTAATGTTGCGGTTTCACGAAATACACCTCCTAAACGTTTTCCAACATCTTGACCATATAATAAACATTCAGGGTGTTTTTTCATTAATTCTTTGATTGCAAACAGTGCTGAATCTACCATGACAGTAGCTTCTTTATTTTTTGGAGATCTCTCTCCTTTTTCTTCTGTGATATCAGTAGGAGAGAAGTCATGTAAGAATAAATCTTCAGGAGATGGCTCTTCTGCTTTACAAGCTTTTGTGTAATGTGAAATGACGTTCTCTTTAGCTTCTTTTTCTATATCTAATAATTCTTTTTTTGTAAAATTATTTTTTAATAATTCTTTTTTTAGTTTCGGGAAAGGATCTTTTCTTTTAGCTTCTTTTAAGTCATCTCGATACCACTCCATCCTTACTCCAGAGGTATGATGGTTTAATAAGGGAACTTTCGCATGTATTAAAATTGGAATTCTTTTTGCTCTAATTTCTTTGAATGCTTTACTAATAGTATTATATGATGTAGTAAAATCTGTTCCATCAATAGAGTATGTTTTTAATCCGAATCCTTTTGCGTAATGATTTGCATCTACAGCTCTTGTTTCAGATGCATGTGCTGATATGTCCCATTCATTATCTTGTACTAAATATAGGATAGGTAGTTGTTTTAAAGCAGCCATTTGAAAAGCTTCGGCAACCTCTCCTTCAGTAATTGCTGCATCTCCAAAAGAACAAACCACTACAGGTTCTTCTCCTTTTTTAGGTGTTGTTATTTTTTCACTTTCTTTATATTTGATTCCCATTGCAACTCCTGTTGTAGGTATTGCTTGCATTCCTGTTGCAGATGATTGATGTGGTATTTTTGGGAATCCTTTTCTTTTTAAAGAAGGGTGTGAGTAGTAAGTTCTACCTCCAGAAAATGGATCATCTTTTTTACACATGAGTTGCAGCATTAATTCATAGGGAGTCATTCCAATTCCAAGTAAAAGAGAGTCGTCTCTATAATAAGGAGCAACCCAGTCATTTTCAGTTAATTGAAGGCCTAAAGCTAATTGGATTGCTTCGTGTCCTTTTGATGTTGCATGTACATATTTTGAAGTTACGGCTGCATTTTCTTCATATATATCACTCATTTCCCGTGCAGTACACATTAATGAATAAGCTTTTTTTAAGATCTTTTTTGACAGTTTACTACTCATTATTTGTTTTTAAACTTTGCAATAGCATTTTTTGTAAATTCCGAGAGTACTAATTGCCCACTGTTTTTAGCTCTTTCCATTAAGAGTTGATCCCAGTTCTCAGTTCCTTTCCAAAGGATTTTCTTTAATTCTTGCATTGCTTCAGGATTTGAATTAGAAAGAGTGATAGCTAGTTTATTAACTTCTTGATCCATTTCTTCACTAGATTCAAATATTTCTATATATAGTCCTTTTTCTTTAGCCCAGTTTGCGTCAAACCATTTTGTAGCATTTATGGTCATAGCAGAAAAGGAAGAAACTCCTACTTTTCTCCTTACTGCTGGACCAACTACAAACGGTCCAATACCGATTGCTAATTCAGATAACTTGACTGAAGAAAATTTCGTAGCAAAGCAATAATCAGTAGCAGAAAGCATACCTACACCACCTCCAACTGCTTTACCTTGTACACGTCCAATAATAAATTTAGGACATTTACGAGCTGCATTAATTACATTAGCAAAACCTAAAAAGAAATTTTTACCATTTTCTGCGTCTTTAATAGAGGTTAATTCTTCGAAGGAGGCTCCTGCACAAAATGCTCTTTCTCCACCACTTTTTAATATAATTACTTTAATGTTTTCATCTTCTCCTGCTTTTGTAATTGTATTAGCTAATTGTGCTAAGATATTTGCTGGTAGAGAGTTAGATTGTGGATGAAAGAACTCAATTGTTCCAATACCATTTTGTATATCTAATTTTACATATTCTTCCATATTATTCTAGTATTATTTTTTTCTCTACTCTTCCATCTGTATAGATATAGAATAGAGGTGTATTTTTTTTAGGAGAGGTTTCTTTTCCAAGTACATTGGTAATTCTATACTCTTTACTATTAGAGTTGATTTCGTTTATATTTGTTGAGTTAATCATGGTTAAATCTAAGGTAATTATACTATCACAACCTTCTGAATTTGTTGTTGTAAAAGTATAAATCCCACTTTGTGTATATTCTATTCCATTCCAAGTATAATTATTGTATCCAGTATCTGTAACAAGTGATGAACTTGAGTGTTTAATCCATAAGTCTAATATTATTGTGCTGTCACAACCACATTGATTAGGAAATGTATTTATATAAGTTCCAGATGTTGTGTAATTAGTTCCATTCCAAGAGTAAGAATCACATGTGTCTAATGTTATTGCTATAGTTGGTGTTGGATAACAGCAACTTCCATCATCAACATTAGCTGTAGAATCATAATTACATGCTAATAAGTCCATGCAACCTACGTTTTGAGATGCAAAGAACCAGTCAAATTTTTGTGCTCTATATAAGTTTCCTCCATCATCATATTCTAATTGAAAAACAATCTGGCCATTTGTATCTACTTCTGTTACAATGGATCCTATGTTTAACCATTGTAGATTGCCAAAGTCAATTAGTGTATTACCATTTGGTAATCTCTGTACTCCGCTAATTGATGGAGTATATAAGGAATCAGGATGAACAAATTCCCATACTTTTTCTGCAGTCATTAAATTAGTGTCAAGTTCATATTCTACAGCTCTTGAAAGTTTTACTCCAATATATGTATCACTATGATTACCATTATCATATAATAAATATCTATTATCACCTAAGCTTCTAATAGAGTGTTGATGTGTGAAAGGGTAGTCATTTATAAAGGTAAATTCATTTTGAGAACCTCCCCATCTCCAGATAACTTCTCCTGTTGTTCTATGTATTTTTGTGATTTCATCTAAACCTCTTGAAGAAATAATAAAGTGTCCATCAAAATCAATGTCTATTGCATTTGCATGAATAAAATTTAATTGCGATCCTGTCCAAGGAGACAGATAAGTATTGTCTGTTACATGAAAATGATCCCAACTTTTCCATTCAAAGAGCAGGTTATGATTAGAATCTAATTCTTGAATAATTAACCCTTCAACTATAGCATTGGGGTCTCCACCAGCAACTACTGTATCCATAGCATAAGGTTGTTCATCATATGCGATAAGCACATAATTTCCATTTGGTAATGCTAAAAAATCATGATTATCTGCAATATATCCATTTTGGCAGTAAACAGAATCAATTTCATTTTGTAAAGAATCCATAATAAACCATCCTTTACTAGATCTGTCAAAATAGGATAATTTATTATTATAATTAACCTTAAAGTCCCATCCTTTCATTCCCCAATTTTGAGAAAATATTTCTGTTCCTGTTGAGTCTATTATTTTAACAGGTCTTGGAGCAGTTCCTCCTCTTTGAAAGAAAAGATTTGCATCCCAAGCTTGATTTGTATTAACCGTTATTGTATAGTTAGGTTGTTGAGGTTGTGTAAAAGAAAGTGTTGGGATAATTATAAGAAATAGTAATATTTTTTTTATCATCATTTTAAAATTTAAGATTGGTCTTTTTTTCTTACCATAGTTAATATAGTTGCTAACATCACTGTTTCATTCTCGTCGTCATATACATCTACTAAGAATTTTACAATACCTTTTGCTATATCTTCTTCATCTTTTTTTTCTTGAGTGATTTTTTCTTTTGCTGTAAACCGTACACCAATTGTCATTCCAGGATAAACAGGTTTTGTAAATCTACACTCATCAATACCATAATTTAAAAGTACAGGTCCTTTTTCAGGATCTACAAAAAGACCTGCAGCTTTACTCATTATAAAATAACCATGCGCTACTCTTTCTGTAAAGATTGTTCCATCTAACGAATTTTCATCCATATGGGCATAGAATTTGTCTCCGCTTAGATCTGCAAAGTTTTCAATATCATCTAGTGTAACAGTATGTTTTTTTGTGATAACTGTATCACCAATCTGTATTTCTTCAAAGTGTTTGCGGAAAACATGAGGTCCTTCTGTATTTTGCTCTCCACCTACTTGGTATTGTTTGGTGAGCGCTGTAATTGTTGTTGGGTGTCCTTGTATGGCTGTTCTTTGTAGATAATGTTTAATGCCTCTTATTCCTCCCATCTCTTCTCCACCACCTGCTCTTCCAGGACCTCCATGTGTTAGTAGAGGCATAGGAGAGCCATGACCAGTACTTTCTTTAGCACATGCCTCATTAAGAACTAATATTCTACCATGCATAGAAGCAGCTCCTATTACAAATTCTTCTGCAATTTTCATATCATTTGTTATAATAGAGCATACTAATGACCCTTTTCCCATTTTCGCAAGTTTGATAGCCTCATTAATATCTTTATAAGGTAATATAGTAGATATAGGTCCAAAAGCTTCTATGTTATGACAATCTGTATTTTTAAAAGGATAATTGTTTAGAAATAGAATTGGTGAGATAAAGGCTCCTTTATCTTTATCAGCTCCTAATACTTCAAAATTATCTAGATCTCCAAACACTATATCTTGAGATTTTGCTAACTGGTGAACTTTTTCTGTTACCTCTTTCTTTTGTTCTTTTCCTGCAAGGCTTCCCATTCTTACTCCTTCAATAGTAGGATCTCCAATAACAGTTTTTGAGAGTCTTTTTCCAAGTGCTATTTGCACATCTTCTACAAGTTTCTCAGGTACAATAATTCTTCTAACAGCAGTACATTTTTGACCCGCTTTTACTGTCATCTCTTTTTGCACTTCTTTTATAAATAATTCAAATTCTGGTGTTCCTGGAACAGCATCTTCCCCAAGAACAGAGCAGTTTAGTGAATCTGCCTCCATATTAAATGGAACAGCCTCTTCTATTAATCTAGGGTGTGCTTTTAACATTTTTCCAGTATCTGCACTTCCTGTAAAAGTGACTACATCTTCAGATGTTACACTATCTAATATACCTCTTGCACTTCCGCATATAAGTTGTAAACTGCCTTCCGGTATAATTTTAGATTCTATTATTTCACGAACCATGTATTCTGTAAGATATGATGTTAGTGTTGCTGGTTTTACAATTGCTGGCATTCCTGCCATTAAGTTTACTGCTATTTTTTCTAGCATACCCCATATTGGGAAATTGAATGCATTAATATGAATAGCCACTCCTTCTTTTGGAACCATTATATGGTGTCCAATAAATGTTCCGTTTTTAGAAAGAGGAACAGCATTTTCTTCTACGTGGTATGGTAGGTCTGGGAATTGTCTTCTAAGAGATGCATTTGTAAATAAATTGCCTATTCCTCCTTCAATATCTATCCAGCTATCAATCTTTGTTGCTCCTGTTTGAAAACTTATAGGATAAAATTTATTTTTTATTGAGTGTAAATGAAGAGCAAGTTTCTTTAACATTAATCCTCTTTCTTGGAACGTCATTTTTCTAAGTGCGGGACCACCTACTTTCCTTGCATAATTCATCATTTCTGAGAAATCTAAACCTTTTGATGTGGCTGTTCCTATTTGCTCTCCTGTTATAGCATTGAAAAGGGGAGTCCCTTCTCCATCTCCTTTAATCCAATTTCCTAAAGCGTAGTTTTCGTAATTTCTCATTTGTATAACTCTTCTTTGTTAATTTATTGACAAGTTAAATTGTTTTGGTTTGATTTAATATACACAGGGTTTTTCCATCCAAAAACATTATACATAATTGAATCATTAAAATAAACATCCGTAACAAAAGATATTTGATTATCTGATATAATTGTGAATTTATTTAACACTTTATTCCATAGAACTGGTTCTTGCAAAGATATGTATTCAATCCATAGGTCATTTTCCGTGTTTTTTACAATTTCATAATGCATTCCATCTATATCAGTAGTCCCTCCTTCATTAAACCATAAGCAGAACCAGTCGTTAGAATTGTTAGACATATTTGTTCTTCCTAACATGAAATTATTACCTGAGTAGAATCCTATTTGTTCCCAATTTAAATATCCATAACCATCATCATTACATTGTGCTACTTCAGAATCCCAATTATCTTGATATAACCAAACCGAACCATCTTGTTGTTCTAAGAAGGTTGTTGCTCCATTATTATTTGTCGGTGTATTTTCTTCTTTTTCACAAGAGATAAACAATAAAGGTAAATAAACTATAGCTAGTAGCTTCGTTATTGTGTTTTTTTCCATGTGTCAAAAGTTATTTTTTGTTTTGCCTTTCTATTTTTTTCAATTTCAGATAAAGGAGAACATTCTCTCATTAATTCTTTGCATTCTTTTGGAAGCTGTTGATACAATTCTGTTCCTTTAGTTTTCCATTTAATCATCTCATCTGACACATCTCCTTTTATTTGTGCAGGATTTCCTACAACAATTTTCCTATTAGGTATTTGCATTTCACCCTTTACAAAACATAGAGCCCCAATAATACATTCACTACCAACATTTACATCATCCATAATTACAGCATTCATGCCTATCATACTATTTTTTCCAATATTAGCTCCATGGATAATTGCACCATGGCCAATATGAGCATTCTCTTCTAGTATAACATCTTTACCTGGAAAGATATGAATAATACAATTATCTTGAACATTACACCCGTCTTTAATTATAATTTGTCCCCAATCTCCTCTAAGTGATGCTCCAGGTCCAATATATACATTCTTACCAATAATTACATTACCAATGATAGTAGCTTCTTTATGTACAAAAGAACTAGAATCTATTACAGGCTTATATCCATTAAATTCGTAAATCATATTTTTTCAATTATTGTAGCATATCCTTGTCCTACACCAATACACATGGTAACTAAGGCATATTTTTTATTTTGTTTTTTTAGTTCTATAGCAGCAGTTTGTAAGATTCTTGTTCCGCTTACTCCAAGAGGATGCCCTAATGCTATAGAACCTCCGTTTGGATTAATTCTTGGATCATCATCTTTTAATCCCCATTCTCTAATACAGGCTAAGGCTTGTGCAGAGAAAGCTTCATTTAATTCAATGATATCCATCTCCTCCATATTTAAACCTGCCTTTTCAAGAGCTTTATTAGAAGCCATAACAGGTCCAATACCCATTATTCTCGGTTCAACACCTATAACAGCTGAACTTACAATTCTTGCAATAGGAGAGAGGTTGTTTTCTTTGACTCCTTTGTCAGAAGCTAAAAGCATTGCAGCTGCTCCATCATTTAATCCTGATGAGTTACCTGCAGTTACTGACCCTCCTTCTTTTTTAAATGCTGTTCTTAATTTACCTAATACCTCTAGTGATGTGTTAGGCTTTATAAATTCATCTTTATCAAATATGATAGGTTCTTTTTTTCTTTGAGATATTTCTACTGGAATGATTTCTTCAGCTAATCTTCCTGAATTTTGAGCGTTTGTTGCTTTCATCTGAGAGTTGTAAGCAAATAAATCTTGATCTTCACGAGAGATATTATATTTCTCTACTAGATTTTCTGCTGTATTTCCCATAGGATCTACTCCATATAATTCTTTAAGTCTAGGATTTATAAAACGCCAGCCGAAAGAGGAGTCATACATTTTTGCATTTCTTCCAAATGGTCGTAAAACTTTTGATATAACCCAAGGTCCTCTAGTCATACTTTCTACACCTCCAGCTATGAATAGATTTCCGTCTTCTGCACAGATAGCTCTGTGAGCATGTATAACTGAAGACATTCCTGATGAACATAGACGATTTATTGTTTCTCCAGGCACAGTAAATGGTAATCCTGCTAGTAATAGAGACATACGTGCTATATTACGATTATCTTCTCCAGCTTGATTTGCACAACCTAATATAACATCATCTATTTTGTTTGGATCAATTCCTGTTCTTTTTATTAATTCTTTGATTGGAATAGCACCAAGATCGTCTGTGCGAACATCTTTTAGAGTTCCTCCAAAATTCCCTATAGGGGTTCTTATCGCATCTATTATATATGTACTCATTTTCTTACCACATTTCGGTTTTTATCTTCTTATTATTATTGCATTTTTTACTAGTAGTGCAAGCACCTAATAAGAATACTAAACATACTAATAGTATCATTGTTTTTTTCATTTTTTTTAAAACCATTTTTTTTTAGTTCGATATACTTCACCTTTAAAGTGAGCAATCTCTATTTTATTTTGATTCGTTATCTTAATTTGATAGGTCGCATTTTTATCATCTTTTCTTATTTCTTGTGTTTCAGCAGTTAAAGTGTCTCCTATCATTACTTTTTTTGTGTGAGAAATAGAAGTGTTAATAGATAAAGATTGTCTTCCGTCTGAATTTGCAGCAAATGCTAATGCACTATCTGCTAATGAGTATGCAATTCCTCCATGTGCAATTCTAAATCCATTTGTCATATCTTCTCTTATAGTCATTGTTAGTTTACAATATCCCTTAGAAACATTCACAACTTTAATACCTAACCAATTACTAAATGCATCACCATTTATCATTTTATTTACAACTTTCTCAGCTAGTTCCATTAATAGAATGTTTTGTTTTCTTTTATCATTCTTCTTAAGATAGGGGAAGGTCTATATCTTTCTTCTCCATATTCTGCTTGTAACTCTTCTAATTGCGTTAATACATTTTTAATTCCTATTTCATCAGCCCAAACCAATAACCCTTTTGGATAGTTTACTCCTTTAGTCATAGCAAGGTCAATGTCTTCTTTTGTTGCAATCTTTAAGAAAAATGCATCAGCAGCTTCGTTAATTAGCATGCATAATATTCTCCATAATATTATTTTTCCTAAATCTCTATCTTCATTTGCTAATGGACGTTCTTCTGTTGTGTAATCATAATATCCTTTTCCAGATTTTCTTCCAAGATATCCTGCTTCCATCATTCTTTTTTGAGTAAATGAAGGTTTATATCTGGAGTCAAAATAGAAAGTTGTAAACACTGTTTCGGTCACCATATAATTCACATCATTTCCTATATAATCCATTAGTTCGAAAGGTCCCATACGAAACCCTCCAATTTCACGCATGGCCCAGTCAATAGTCGCAAAATCAGCAATTCCCTCTTCATAGATTCTTAGAGCTTCTCCATAGAATGGTCTTGCTACACGATTTACAATAAAGCCTGGAGTATCTTTAGCAATGACTGTGATTTTATTCCATGAGTCAATTATTGATCTAGCAGTATTTAATGTTTCTGTAGTTGTTTGTACAGCAGGAATGATTTCTACTAAAGGCATTAATGGTGCTGGATTAAAGAAATGAATTCCAATAACTCTTCCTGATTTTTTGCAAGCAGCTGCAATAGACGCGATTGATAGAGAGGAAGTGTTAGATGCAATAATACAATCCTTGTCAATAATTCTTTCGATTTTAGAAAATAAATCTTGTTTTATATTTAGATCTTCAATAATTGCTTCAATAACTAATACGCTTTCTTGTATATCCTCTAGATCTGTTGTAAAATTAATCCTTGAATTAATATTTTCTTTCTCTTGTTGAGAGATTCTTTCTTTTTCTACTAGTCTATTTAAGATTTTTTCAATCTTATGCTTAGAATTTTTAATAGCTTCATTAGAGGAATCGTAAAGACATACTTCATGTCCATATGTGGCAGCAATTTGTGCGATTCCTGTTCCCATTGTCCCTGAACCAACAATACTTATTTTTTTCATTATTTTCCTTTAAATTCTGGCTTTCTTTTTTCTAAAAAAGCTTCTACACCTTCTTGATAATCAACAGTATTTCCTGCTATAGTCTGATAATCTCTTTCCATATTTAACTGTTCTCCTAGATTATTGCTATAAGAGGAATTTAATAATCTTTTAGTAAGACCTAAACCTTTGGTTGCCATCTCAGCTAATTTTTTAGCTAGTTTTAAACTCTCTTGTTCAAATGATTCGTTTGAGAACACTTTATAAATCATGCCTATTTTTTCAGCCTCCATTGCAGATATTGGTTCACCTGTCATCATGAGTCCTGTTGCTTTTTGCATGCCAATTAATCTTGGTAAGAAGAACGTTGCTCCACTATCTGGGATTAATCCAATTTTACTAAATGCTTGTATAAATGATGCATTTTCACATGCTATTACAATATCACAGCATAGAGCAAGGCTTGCACCAGCTCCTGCAGCAACTCCATTTACAGCTGCTATTACTGGTTTTTCTATACTTCTTATTTGTTTAATAATAGGATTGTAATGTTCTTCCACAATTTCTGTTAAGGAAGGTCCTTCTTTTTGTGTGGCTTCTATTAAATCTTGACCTGCACAGAATGCTTTTCCAGTTGCTGTTATTAGTATAGATCTAATCTCTTCATCATTTTTACATTGACTTAAAACCTTTTGAAGATTTAATGCCATTTCTCTTACAAAAGAGTGATATTTTTCCGGACGATTTAAGTGTATTATACCTACTCCTTCTGATATTTTAAATTGTATCATTTTTTTCAGATTATTAGAGTGCTAAAATACGAAAAATAAATCTTAGATACATTTAAAAGCCTCGAAGGGCTCTAAACAATCTGAGCACTTGTAAAAGGCTTTACAAGCGGTTGCTCCAAACTCACTTATTAGTGTAGTGTTTTTAGAATTACATTGTGGACATATTACTATTTTAGAAGGAGGTGCTATTCCGTAATTGTTAAGTTTTTCTTTTGTTTCTTTACTCATCCAATCTGTAGTCCAGGCAGGAGCGTAAACTAGCTTAATTTTAAAGTTTCTGAATCCATTTTCTTTAAGACATTTTTTGATATCATTAGTAAATGCTGTTACCGCAGGGCATCCAGAGTACGTGGGAGTTATTGATATAGTATATAAATTGTCTTTCAGATTCACATCTCTTACTACACCTAATTCAACTATTGATATTACTGGAATTTCTGGATCAGGTATTGTATTAAGTAATTGCCAGATATGTTTTATATTACCATTTTGCATTTGGGTATGCTCTTTGTAGAAATTGCATTTCAGCAAGTAGAAAGCCAAGACATTCCGTATGGATTCCTTTTTTTCCGCCACTTGCCATATATCCATCTTCTGGTCTATTTAATTTGGCAGTTTTTAAAGTACTATCTATCATTTCATTCCATTTAGGTCTGAGTTTACTTACATCGATTGCAATATTTTTTTTCATTAGTTCAGTGTCAATTGTATCCATTTCAAATAGCTCACCAGTATATTGCCATAACTCTTCTAATGCATCTTGTACCTTTTTATTGCTTTCATCCGTACCGTCTCCAAGACGGATTAACCAGTTTTTAGAATGCCTTAAATGATATTTCACTTCTTTTATAGATTTAGCAGCTAATGCTGATATTCTTTCATCACTACTATTAGCAAGCTCAGTATAAAATAAGAAAATAAAAGAGTCATATAGAAAGTTTCTTACTATAGTCTTGCCAAAATTGCCATTTGTTTGTTCTACTAGTTGGTAGTTGAAGAACTCTCGTTCATTTCTAGTAAAGGCTAGTTCATCAGCTGATTTCTCTCCATTTATTTGGGCCGCATATTCATAAAACCCATTTGCCTGGCCAAATAAGTCTAGAGATATATTAGAAAGAGCAATATCTTCTTCTAATGTAGGTCCGTTAGAACACCATTCAGCCATTCTTTGACCTAATATTAGTGCACTATCAGCTATTCTTATGGTATAGGTAAATAAATTCGACATTAGATATGTTTTGCACCATCTGGCATGTTATAAAAGGTAGGGTGTCTATATATTTTATCATTTGAGGGGTCAAAGAAAGCCTCACTATCTTCACTTTCAGAAGAGACAATATCTTTTGCTTTAACAACCCATATGCATGAGCCTTCATTTCTTCTAGTGTATAGATCTCTGGCATTTTCTAAGGCCATTACTTTGTCAGTTGCATGTACATTTCCTACATGTTTATGTGCTAATCCATTTTTACTTTGAATAAACACTTCCCAGACTATTGTGTTTTCTCCCATAATATTATGATTTTAATATTTTTTCTTGTTTTTGAGCGTATGCTTGTGATGCATTACGAACCCATTTTCCATTATCATGAGCTCTTTTATGATGCGCTAATCTTTGTTTATTGCATGGGCCATGACCATTTACAACATTCCAAAATTCTTCCCAATCCATTTCCCCAAAATCATAATGTCCTCTTTTTTCATTCCATTTAAGTTCAGGGTCAGGAATTGTTAGCCCTATTACTTCAGCTTGTGGTACTGTTTTATCAATAAAACTTTGTCGTAACTCATCATTGGTTTGTCTTTTTATTTTCCATTTCATTGCATTCCCAGTTCTTGGAGAATCTGAGTCTTGAGGTCCAAACATCATAATAGAAGGCCACCAGAATCTATTTAATGCATCTTGAGCCATTTCTTTTTGTTCAGGAGTTCCTTTAGCCATTTCTGCCATGATTTCATATCCTTGCCTTTGATGAAAGCTTTCTTCTTTACATATTTTTATCATACCTCTAGAGTATGGCCCGTAAGATGTTCTTTGTAAGGATACTTGATTTACAATAGCTGCCCCATCAACAAGCCATCCTATTGCTCCCATATCAGCCCAGCTTAGTGCAGGGTAATTAAAGATAGATGAGTATTTAGCATTCCCATCATGTAATTGTTGAATCAATTCATCTCTAGTTACTCCAAGTGTTTCACAAGCAGAGTATAAGTATAAACCATGTCCTGCTTCATCTTGCACTTTAGCTAGTAGTATCATTTTTGCTCTTAAAGAGGGAGCTCTTGTTATCCAGTTTCCTTCTGGCTGCATCCCTATAATTTCAGAATGTGCATGTTGAGAGATTTGTCTGACAAGGTGTCTTCTATAACCTTCAGGCATCCAATCTTTTGGTTCAATTTTTTTTTCTGCGTCTATCTTTTCTTGGAATATTTTATCTGACATGTTATATTTTATACTTGCAAATTTATGAATTTATGTCATCTAAATAATGATCTTTAGTGTAATATAATGACCTTTATTTGTTAAAATGGTATTTTTGCAAAAAAAATATTATAAATGAGTAAATTTTATTCCTTAAAGGTGCAGGGCATCAAATCTTTGACCTCAGATTCAGTTCAAATAACTTTTAATAATGAATATCCTGATTTATTTAATTTTAAAGCTGGTCAGTATATTACCTTACGGAAAGATATTAATGGTCAAGATGTAAGAAGATCATATTCGCTTTCTTCCTCTCCAAATGAAGGTCTTCAAATTGGAGTAAAGCGTATAGAGAATGGTTTGATGTCTACTTTTCTTACCAAAGATTTAAAGGTAGGTGATGTTCTAGATGTTATGCTACCAATGGGTAATTTCTTTTTAGATGAGAATAATGAGGGTAAACATTATGTAGCTATTTGTGCTGGTAGTGGAATCACTCCTATCTTATCGATGATTAAATACATTGTTGAACAAGATTCCGAAAGTTATTTTACGCTTATATATGGTAATCGTTCTAGGAATAGTATTATGTTTGCTCAAGAACTGCAAGATCTAGAAAAAAACTATCAAAGTCAGCTATTTGTTCATTATGTATTCTCTAGAGAAGAAGTAGAGAATTTTCTTTATGGTAGGGTCGATGAAAATATCTTAAAAGATTTATTTCAAACTAATAAAGAGTTAGGAAATGCTAATTCTTATTTTTTATGTGGTCCAGGGCAAATGATTGATAATGTTAATGATTTCTTACTTAATTTAGGAATTGAAAAGGATAATGTATTCTTTGAAAGGTTTACATCTAATAATATTGAAAAGAGTGAAGTAAGTGATATAAAAGATAATAATGATGTAAATTCTAATGTTTTGGTATTTGTTGATGGAGATGAATTTGAATTCCAATTATCATCTAAAGGCAAATCAATATTAGATGCTGCGATGGATGAAGGAGCTGATGTTCCTTTTTCATGTAAAGGAGGCGTTTGTTGTGTATGTAAAGCTAAAGTGATTAAAGGAGAAGTGAAAATGGATCAGAATTTCTCACTTTCTGAGGATGAACTTAAAGATGGTTATATACTGTCTTGTCAGTCTCATCCAGTTTCAGAAGATGTAGAGATTGATTTTGATGTTATTTAGTTTCTTTCTCGAATGCTTTAATTAATAGTAGTACAATAATTATTTCAATAAAACATAAGAGAAAGTGTATGTAAAATACCTTTGGCGCATTTTCTGTAATTTCAAATAGATTCTCTAATATATTATAAAACAATATTGAAATTATCATGCCGGATATTATTCCAACTTGTTTTATCATATCTATTTTTGAAAGTGTTTCAGTTTTTTTGATAAATATTGTTTCTGCTCTACCTAGAAAATCTCCAAATAAGAACGTGATATGCCTAGCAATATAGATTATTAATGCAATTTGGTATGAATTTTGAAATTTATTTCCTGAAGACCATGGATCTATTAAAAATAGAGTTATCCATATCAACATTATTAACTCTACTAACAGAGAGAATCTGTAGAAGTAATCGATCTTCATAATCTTTTTATATAACATTGCAATAGGAATCGCTAGCAGACTAAATATTATGCCTATTACAGGAAAATCTTCTATTTTTAAAGGTTCATATTGTGTTACATATGATCCAACTGCTATGCCAAAAAAAATAGAGTTAAAAAATTTATAACAAATAAATGTTTTATGATTTATTCTTAATGTGTTTTGCATTTAATGGATAGATTAATAATAAGTTAATCTACGCACTTTAGCAATTTGTTTTGCTAATCGAATTACTTGTTTAGTATACCCAAACTCATTATCGTACCAAACATAAATTACGATATTTTCTCCATTATCTGATGAAATTGTAGCTTGGCTATCAAAAACAGAGCAGCAGCTATTGCCTATAATATCAGAAGAAACTAATTCTGGATCTACTTGATAATTAATTTGATTGACTAATCTACCCTTCAAAGCACCTTCTTTTATTGCTTTATTTAAATTTTCTTTTGTCGCTTTTTTATTAATTTTCAGTTTAAGAATTGCAAGAGATACGTTTGGAGTTGGTACTCTGACCGCATTTGCGCTAAGTTTTCCTTTTAGAGAAGGTATTACTTTAGAAACTGCCTTTCCAGCTCCTGTCGAGGTGATTACCATGTTAATTGCAGCTGAACGACCTCTTCTAGGTTTTCTATGCATATTATCCAATAGATTTTGGTCATTTGTGTAAGAATGAACTGTTTCTAGATGACCATTTTCTATCTCAAATTTTTCCTCAATTATTTTTAAGATTGGTGCTATTGCATTTGTCGTACAGGATGCTGCTGAGAATATATTATTTGACTGAAAGTCTAAATTTGAATTATTAACACCATATACTATATTTGGAACTTCTGCTCCTGGAGCTGTAAGCAATACTTTATTGATTCCTTTTGCTTCTAAATGCCTGGCTAATGCTTCTTTATTTGTAAACGCTCCAGT
>CAJWCP010000002.1 GCA_913031595.1 uncultured Flavobacteriales bacterium
CATGCATTTGCTGAGCTTTCTTGCCAATTGCAATTACTTCTCCAGTTCTTACATTTTTAGCGACAATAGAAGGCTCATCTACTACCACCTTATCATTATGAATTATTAATGTATTTGCAGTGCCTAAATCAATAGCAATAGCTTCTTGCATAAAGTCGAAAAGTCCCATAATTTTTATTTTTAATGTTTAAAATGTCTAATTCCTGTTAAAACCATACTCATATTATGTTGATCACAATAATCAATTGAAAGATTGTCTTTTATTGATCCGCCTGGTTGTATTACCGTTTTTACACCTTCATTATTAGCAAGTTCTACACAGTCTGGAAAAGGGAAGAAGGCATCAGAAGCCATTACAGCTCCATTTAAATTAAATCCAAAATTATTTGCTTTCTCAATAGCTTGTTTTAAGGCATCTACTCTAGAAGTTTGTCCTACACCACTAGCAAGCAACTGTTTCTCCTTTACAAATACAATTGTATTTGATTTCGTGTGTTTGCAAACTTTTGATGCAAATATAAGATCTTCTAATTGTGAATGACTAGGAGTCATTTTTGTGACAATTTTCATATCATCTATAGAGTCAGTTGTTAAATCCTTATCTTGATATAATACTCCATTTAGTGCTGTTCGGAATTGTATTTTTGGCAGTTTTATTTTATTTTGTTGTAGTAAAACTCTATTTTTCTTTTCTTTTAAAATTTTTAATGAATCAATAGAGAAAGAAGGGGCAATTAACACTTCATAGAATAGATTGTTTATTTCTTTAGCAGTTTCTAGATTAACTTCTTTATTTGTGACAAGTACTCCACCAAACGCAGAAATTGGATCTCCAGCTAGGGCGTCCTTCCACGCATCAATTAGTTTTTCTCGACTAGCTATTCCGCATGTGTTATTATGTTTTAGCACTGCAAATGTGGTTTCATTAAACTCTCCTATTAAGCTGACAGCAGCATCTATATCTAGAAGATTATTATACGAAAGTTCTTTCCCACTTAGTTGTGTAAACATATCATCTAGATTGCCATAAAATATCCCAGATTGATGAGGGTTTTCTCCATATCGTAATTCTTTTTTTTCGTTTATACTTACTTTAAATGATTTTTTAATATCATTATTAAAGTAATTAAAGATAACAGTATCATAATTTGATGAAATATTAAAGGCATGAGCTGCAAATTTTTTCCTCTCTTCTATACTTGTTGTAGCATTATTACTATTTAATATTTTTAGGAGTTCATTATATTGATCCATCTCCGATATAATAAGTACATCTTTAAAGTTTTTTGCAGCAGCACGAATAAGAGAGATTCCACCAATATCAATCTTCTCAATAATTTCTTCTTCAGAAGATTTGGATGCAACTGTTTTTTCGAAAGGATATAGGTCAACTATTACTAAATCAAACTCAGGAATATTATATTTTTCTAATTGTATTTGATCATCGTCTAATTCTCTTCTTGCAAGTATTCCTCCAAAAACATTTGGATGCAAAGTTTTTACTCTGCCACCTAAAATAGAAGGAAATCCTGTTAAATCTTCTACTTTATTTACTGAGATTTTTTGGGCTTCTATAAATTCTTGTGTGCCTCCAGTTGAATATATATTTATTCCTAATTCATTAAGTTTTTGAACAATAGGGGCAAGACCTTCTTTATGAAAGACAGAAATTAATGCATTTTTAATGGTTCTTTTTTCAGACATTATTTATTTTATTGCTTATGCAATTTTACTTAAAAGCTAGAGGAATTAGGCTATCTATTAAGTTAAAAATATAAATTGTTAATAAGTCACTTTATATTGTTGACTAACTAGATGAAAATTAAATTATTTCCTGACAAATAATTAGGCTTTCCTTTATACTCTTAACGTTCTGGATTTTTATAGATAACTTTCCTTTCTTCTCTGTCATTTCACAGTTTTGAAAATTAGACTTTAGATATTTAAGTATCTTTTGGAATGTTTTAGAATTGTAATACAGAGAATTATCTTCTTCAGGCAGATAAACTTGCATCTTATTATTCTTAAGAATTATACGTTCAAAACCTATTTCTTTTGCTATCCATTTTAATCTAATGGCATTAAATAGATTATATATACTTTTTGGAATAGGACCAAATCGGTCAATTAATCTATTTATAAATTCATTTATTTCTTCTTCTTTTTTGAGAGTGTTTAGCTCTTTATATAGATTTAGTCTTTCACTAATATTGCTCACATATTTTTCAGGGATAACAATTTCTAGATCAGTATCTAATTGACAATCTTTTGTATAGAAATTGAGTTTTTTGTTTTTGAATAATTCTTCAAATTTTTCTTTTTTTAGTTCTTCTATTGCGTCATTTAATATTTTTTGATAAGTCTCAAAACCTATGTTGTTTATAAAACCAGATTGATCAGCTCCTAATAGATCTCCAGCACCTCTAATATCTAAATCACGCATTGCAATTTTAAAGCCACTTCCTAGGTTCGAAAATTGTTCTAGTGCTATTAGTCTCTTTCTGCTTTCTGTAGAAATAGTATGTAAAGGAGGACTTATTAAATAGCAGAATGCTTTTTTGTTAGAACGCCCAACTCTTCCTCGCATTTGATGTAAATCACTTAGGCCAAAGTTTTGAGCATTATTAATTATGATTGTATTTGCATTTGGTACATCTACTCCATTTTCAATAATAGTGGTAGATACTAAAACATCAAAATCTCCTTCAATAAAATCAATCATT
This sequence comes from uncultured Flavobacteriales bacterium, assembly GCA_913031595.1. Lineage (GTDB taxonomy): Bacteria > Bacteroidota > Bacteroidia > Flavobacteriales > BACL11 > CAJWCP01. The sequence continues at coordinate 2,724 of CAJWCP010000002.1, forward strand.
AATTCTTCGAGCTCTTTTCCTTTCATTTTTCCGTGTCCTATTTTGATTTTTGCATTTGGGCAAAGTCCCTGAATGAGTCCAGTAATTTCTTTTATATTATCTATTCTGTTGTGTACAAAATATACTTGGCCATTTCTTGCCATTTCATAACTAATAGCATCTCTAATGGTTATTTGGTTCATACCTACAATCTTTGTTTCCACTGATTGTCTGTTGGGAGGCGGAGTATTAATTATAGACAGATCTCTTGCTCCTAAAAGTGAGAATTGAAGAGTTCTAGGTATTGGTGTTGCACTCAATGTTAACGTATCAACATTTTCTTTTAATAATTTAATTTGATCTTTAATACTTACACCAAATTTTTGTTCTTCATCAATAATTAATAGCCCTAAGTCAAGAAAATGGATATCTTTCCCTACTATTCTATGTGTACCTATAAGTATATCAATTTCCCCTCTACTTAATTTCTTAATTGTTGTTTTTTGTTCTTTTTGAGTTTTAAAGCGACTGATGTAGTCTATTGTACATGGAAAATCATTCAATCTTTTTTTAAAGGTTTTGAAATGCTGTAGTGCTAGTATAGTTGTAGGAACTAAAACAGCTACTTGCTTATTGTCTGTTACAGCTTTGAATGCAGCCCGTATTGCAATTTCAGTTTTGCCAAAACCAACATCTCCACATACTAACCTATCCATTGGCACTTCCTTTTCCATGTCTCTTTTTATATCTTCAGTTGCTTTATTTTGATCTATAGTGTCTTCATAAATAAATGAGGCCTCTAGCTCATGTTGCAAATAAGTGTCTGGTGTATATGCAAATCCTTTTTTTAGTTTTCTTTTAGCATAAAGCTTAATCAAATCAAATGCAATTTGTTTTATTTTTGTTTTTACCTTTTCTTTTGTTTTTTTCCATATAGGAGACCCTATTTGACTTATTTTTGGCTCCATTCCCTCTTTTGCGGAGAATTTTGCAATCTTATGTAGGGAGTGTATACTAACATACAGTATATCTCCATCCTTATATGTTAACTTGATCACTTCCTGAGGGGCACCATTATTTTCAATTTTATGTAATCCTTCAAATCTTCCAATCCCATGATCTATGTGTGTAACAAAATCTCCTACTTCTAAGGAGTTAATTTGCTTTATTGTGATAGCCTGATTATTAGTAGATTTTATTCTTGATTTGAATTTGTAATATCTATCAAAGATCTGATGATCTGTATAAACAGCCTGTTTATTTGTGTAGTCAATAAAGCCTTCATGTAATGAGAAGAGGACACATCGATAGTTTAAATTTTCTTGATTATGATCAAAAATTGATTTTAGCCTTTGCTCTTGCTCTTCTGAGGAACAGAGAATAATATTTTCCAATCCTTCTTCTTGGTTTCTTTTTAAATCATCTTTTAATAGGTTAAATTGTTTATTGAATCTTGTTAAGGGAGAGGTGTTAATTTTAATATGTTTTTTAGAGGTGAAAAACGTTTTTTTATTGTGTTCAATTACTGAGAATTCGTTTAAGTTTTTTATAAATTCTTTTCCATTAGTAAATAGCTGTTCTGGCTTTAAATGCTTAATTTTATTACTAGAAATTTGTGTGTATTCTTTACTTGCTTTTGTAAAGTGATTTGAAATTATTTCTTTTGTAAAATCGACATCTTTTATCCAGAGCACAGTACTTTTTGGTAAATATTCTAAAAAAGTTACTTGAGAATGTATATTTTTTTTTGCTTCAGTATTTGGAATGATTATAATATCATTTTTAGTGTTTATAGATAATTGATTATTAATATCAAATGTTCTAATACTTTCAATTTTATCATTATAAAATTCTATTCGATAAGGATGTTCGGTACCATAAGAGTATACATCAATAATTCCTCCTCTTACAGAGTATTGACCAGCTTCAATTACAAAATCTACTTTTTTAAAATTAAGGTTTTCTAGCATTAAATCTATCTCTTCAAGTAAAGCAGTATCATGGTTTTTTAATTTAATTGTATGTTTTGTTAATTCTTTCCTGCTAATAACTTTTTCTGATAGAGCTTCAGAATAAGTTACGATAATAGGATTTCTTTTATTATTAAGTTTATTGAGAACTTCTGCTCTTAGTAGTATGTTAGCATTGTCTGTTTCTTCTATTTGATAGGGTCTTCTATATGATGCGGGGAAAAAAAATATTTCGTTCTTTAGTAAACTTTCAATATCATTTATAAAATAAGAAGCAGACTCTTTGTCTCTAAATATAAAAAGGTGTGGCGTTTTACTTGTTTGAGTTATAGCACTTGCAGTTATAGAAAATGAAGAGCCAGTTAAGCCAGTTAATTGGATTTTTGTTTTCTTATTTTCTAATTCTGACTTTAGAGATTTAGTTTGTTTTGGAATTCCAAAATAAGATATGAGAGGAGCTAGCAACTTTAATTAAATTGCGTGTATTTCATCTATCATCTCTTGATACCATTTTTGATTAATATCAAATTTCTTTCCTCCTTTAATCTTATCAAAATCAATACATCCTATTTTGTTATTATTTGTTTCATCAAAGCCAATTACTCCATTTATTCCATTTATTGCATTTTTAACAGCATGGATACATGTTTCAAAAATCAAATCTAAATCTTTTTTATTGGCTTTTGCGGATCTTGCAAAATAACCGCTTTTTTGTACTAACACTTTATTTGCTTTTAATTTCAATCCTAATTCTTTAGCAAACCATTTGCCAGGATTTAGATCATCTAATCTTACATGGCCAAAAGCATCTGTTAGTATTTCTTGTCCTATTTTCTTTTTTTCTTGAATTATTGTTTCTATTCCTGCTCCTTCGCTTAGAAATATGTTGACACAATCATACTTATCCATTATCTTTTTTAAGCGGACAGCTTCTTTTTCAAAATTTATTTTTATTTCTGGTAAGAATATTGCATGTATATCCCATTTTTCCTTTACAATATTTAATTCTGGTATAAAATGGTTGCTATTTAATTTCTTTCTGTATTCTAATGCTGTTGCAGCGGCTAACCAACCACAGTTTCTTCCCATAATTTCATGAATAATTAATTGTCTGTCAGAGGTTGTATTTTCATTAATAATATTTTCAAAAAATATAGCACCTTGTTCTGCTGCTGACCAAGCGCCAAGTGTTTGATTAATTGGAAATACGTCATTGTCAATTGTTTTTGGTAATCCAACTACAGTTAAGTTATAGTTGTTTTCCTTTAGGTATTTTGATAATTCAGCCGCAGTAGTATTTGTATCGTCCCCTCCAATTGTATGTAAAATAGTGACATTGTCTTTGACTAATTGCTTAGCAGCAATTTCTAAAGGATTTTCGCTTTTTTTTATATAACCTTTTTCTATACAATCGGTAATATTAGTGAGTTTTACTCTACTGTTACCTAATGGAGATCCTCCAAAATAGTAGAATCTATTTATATTATTTTTTAATGATTTTGGGATTCTAACAGATTTTCCGGTTAGAAGACCTTTATATCCATTAAGATAGCCTATGATCTCTATTTCAGGATGATGCTGAAGGTAAATTTCAGTTAATTTACCAATTGCTGCTGAAAGACACGGAGCAATACCCCCTGAAGTAAGAAATGCAACTTTCATTTTATTAATAACTTGTTAAATGCAAATATCGAAAATTTAATAAGATTCTTTGAGAAAATAATTCTTTACTTTGCCATTATATTAATTTTAGATTAATGACAACAGTATTTAAGTTTGGGGGAGCTTCAATAAAAGATGTTAATAGTATCATACATATTAGCAATTTTCTTAAAGAAGGAACTCATGATAATCTTTTTATTGTTTTCTCTGCTATGGGAAAAGTAACAAATATGCTTGAAGATATAGTAGATGCGTATGTTATTAATTCTAAAGATTTAAGTGTGCTTGTTGAACAAGTTAAGTTGTTTCATTATAACATAATGGAAGGTCTTTTTGAAGAAGAAGAATTAATTTTTGATGAAGTAAATAATGTGTTTGTAGAGTTAGATTGGATTCTTGAAGAAGAGCCATATAATAATTATTCTTATAATTATGATCAGATTGTATCTTTAGGAGAAATACTCTCTACAAAAATTATGAGTCAATATTTGCGAAAAATAGGTTATGATCATAAATGGATTGATGCTCGAGATATTATTCGTACTGATAATACATTTCGGGATGCAAAGATTGATTGGAAGCAAACAACTACATTAATTAATAAAAAGGTAAAATCAGGCATCTATTTAACACAAGGGTTTATTGGATCAACTTCTGAGAATTTTACAACCACATTAGGGAGAGAAGGATCTGATTTTACTGCTGCAATATTAGCTTTTTCATTAGAGGCTAAAGAAGTAGTAATATGGAAAGATGTGCCAGGCATGATGAATGCAGATCCTAGATATTTTAAGAATGCAGAATTACTTCCAAACGTTTCTTATGATGAGGCTATAGAATTAGCATTTTTTGGAGCAAAAGTTATTCATCCTAAGACTATTCAACCATTAAAGAAGAAGAATATCCCCTTATTTATAAAATCATTTATTAATATATTAAATAAAGGGACTTTAATTAAAGATAAAATGGATTTAGCTTCTTTATATCCATCTTATATAGTTAAAGAGAATCAAATTTTACTTTCTATTTCTGATCCAGAATTATCATTTATTGTAGAGGAACATATGAGTCAAATCTTTTCATTACTTGCATTACATTCAGTAAGAGTAAATATGATGCAGAATTCTGCTGTTTCATTTTCAATATGCATAGATAATGATAAATACAGGGTGCCTTTACTTATTGCTGGTTTACAAAAGGACTTCAAAGTATCCTATAATCAGCAGTTAACTTTATATACAGTGCGTCATTATAAAAAAGAGGACTTAGATATTTTATTGCGTAATAAGAAAATTTTATTAGAGCAAAAATCTAGAAATACAATTCAGATTATTGCATTTGAAGAGGATTATACTAAGGCATAATTTTTTGTAATTTTTTCAAATAAAACCTTTGCGATTTTATAATTACTTTCTTGCGTCCATCCTGCAATATGAGGAGATAATATGACATTTGTTGATTTTACTAACCTTTTTATGTTTTGATCCAGCCCTTTTTCTTTTGATAACTCTGTAAATGATTCTTTTTCATTTTCTAAGACATCTAGACAGGCTCCTAGTATTTTTTTTGTCTTCAGACCATTAACTAAACTTTTGGTGCATACGCATTTTCCTCTGGCTGTATTAATGATATAAATAGGTTTTTTAAATTTTTTAATAAATAAGTCATTGACTAGAAAAGTTGTCTCTTTTGTTAGAGGTATATGTAGGCTTATAATATTAGCCTGATTATAAATTTGACGCATTGTGCTTTGATATGGATATTTTGATAAATATTTATCATAAGCTAGTATTTTAACTTCAAAAGGTTTTAATAGTTTAGCTAATCTAGAACCTGTATTCCCAAACCCTATTATTGCAATCGTTTTACCTGATAACTCAACTCCTCTATTTGTTTCTCTTTTCCATATTCCTTTTCTTACTTCATTATTTGTCTTATTGATATTGTTTAGTAACATGAGTAGCATCCCAAGGGCATGTTCTGCAACAGATTGACTGTTCGCGTTTCCTGAGTTAAAACATTTAATTCTTTTTTTCTTCAGATATTTTATGTCAATATTTTCTGTTCCTACTCCTGCTCTAGCAATAAATTTTAATTTTTTCGCTTTATCAATGAATTTTTTATCAATAGAGAATTTACTTCTAATGACAATCCCCTCGTATCTTTTGATTATCTGTTCAATTTCTTCTTTGTTTTTTTTATACGCTATGTCGCAGATGTATTTTTTTTCTTCTAATGTCTTTTTTAAGAAAGGATGGACGGTATCAATGAATAAAATTTTCATATTAGAAAATAGCTTGACCAATAAGAAAATATATAAACAATCCTAATACATCATTAATAGTAGTAATAAAAGGTCCTGTCGCAAGAGCAGGATCTATATTATATTTTTCCAAGGTAAGAGGAATAAAGGTGCCAAATAGAGCAGCGAATATAATTACTGCTAATAAGGAAATACTTACAGTGAGACTTAATTCATTTCCATAGCCTAACATAATTGTGCTTACCAATATAATGAATGAACATATTAGCCCATTTAGAAGACCTACGGCTAGTTCTTTTGTTAATTTATGGAAAGTATCCTTTGTGTTTAGAGAATTATTTGCAAGTCCTTGTACTACTATTGCTGCTGATTGGACCCCTACATTACCTCCCATTGCTGCAATTAGAGGGATAAAGAATGCTAGCTCAAAATTTTTCTGAATATCAAATATGCCTATAATTTCTGCTCCAATTACACCACCAATCATTCCAATTAATAGCCAAGGTAATCTTGCTCTTGTGAGAGTCCATACACTATCGCTGCTTTCTACATCTTCCGTAATTCCAGATGCCATTTGGTAGTCCTTTTCTGCTTCTTCTTTCACAACATCCATTACATCATCTATTGTTATTCTTCCAAGCAATTTATTGTTTTGATCAACAACAGGTAGTACTACTAAATCATACTTATTCATTATGTTTGCAACGTTTTGATTATTCTCAGTTGCTTTTGTAGATATAATATCAGAGTTAATTATTTTTTTCACAGGCATATTTGTTTCAGTTAATAATAATCTCTTTAATGATAAAGAACCAAGTAATTTTTCATTGTCATCTACAACATAAATAGTATGTACTTTTTTTATGTTTTTTGCTTGTTTTCGCATTTCTCTTAGACATATTAGAGTATTCCAATTTTGATTTACTTTAATTAGTTCTTTTGCCATTAGTCCTCCAGCTGTGTCTTCAGGATATGCTAAAAGATCTGATATATTACTTGCATATTCTGTATCTTCGATATGAGAGAGGACTTCTTCTTGTTTTTTTTCAGATAATTCACCTATTAAATCTGCAGCATCATCTGATTCTAGATTTTCGATTACCTCTTCTGCAATTTCTTTTGCAGATAATGCAGCTAATAAATCTTCCCGAAGATTGTCATCTATTTCTAATAGTATTTCAGCTGACTTTTCTTCATCAAGTATTTGGTAAATGAATTGAGCCTCGTTTAAGGAGACCTTTTCAAGAATTTCTGCAATATCAGCGGAATGCAATTCGTTAATAAGCTCTTTAACCTTACTAATATTATTCTTATTAACAGCAGAGCTTAATTTTTTTATGAATTTTAGAGTTATTTCTTTTCTTTTTGACATGCTAAAGTAATCTTGATAAAGTCTTCTACTGATAATTCTTCTGCTCTTTTTTTTAGGAGCACGGTGTTAGCTAACTTACTTTCCAAAGAAAAGGATTTTAAAGCATTTCGCAAAGTTTTACGTCTTTGATTAAAACTAGTCTTTACAATATTGATAAATAGATTTTCGCTACATTCTATATTTAGCCGTTTATTTCTTACTAATTTAATGACTCCTGATTTAATTTTAGGGGGAGGATTAAAGACGTTTTCATCTACTGTAAAACAATACTCAACATCAAAAAATGCTTGCATTAGTATAGACAAAATTCCTTTTTTCTTTCCTTTCTTTGTTATGATTCTTTCTGCTACTTCTTTTTGAAACATTCCTATTACTTCTTTGACTTGGTTCTTATTTTCAAACACTTTAAATAATATTTGTGATGAAATGTTGTAAGGAAAGTTACCAATTAATGAGAATGAAGAAGGCAGGTTTTTTTTGATATTTATTTTTAAGAAATCATCTTCTATAAGATTTTGATTTAATTTTGGGAATCTATTTTTTAGATAATTTACAGATTCACTATCAATTTCTATTATTGTAATGGGTATATTTTTTTGTATTAAGTTTTTTGTTAATACACCCATTCCAGGACCTATCTCAACAATATGTTTTGAATCATTATTTATTAGATCTGTAATTTTTTTTGCAATATTTTTATCAGTTAAGAAATGTTGTCCTAGATGCTTCTTTGCATGTACACTTCTCATATTATTTCTTTAATCTTTGAAATAGCTTTGATGCAAACACGAAGTTATCAAGTTCCATATTGTTAGAATTAATTAACTCTTCTTTATTGCCTGTCCACCATATTTCTCCTTGATTAATAAAAGCAATATTATCTCCGATTTGCATTACTGAGTTCATATCATGAGTATTAACAATTGTAGTTATATTATATTCTTCTGTAATTTCTCTAATTAAATCATCAATTAAAATAGCAGTTTTGGGATCAAGTCCTGAATTAGGTTCATCACAAAACAAGTATTTAGGCTGCATAGATATTGCTCTTGCAATAGCTACTCTTTTAACCATACCTCCACTTAGTTCAGAAGGCATTAGATGGTTAGTATTTGTAAGCTTTACTCTTTCTAAACAGAAGTTAACTCTATTAAGTTTCTCGCTAGTTGTTTTAGTTGTAAACATAGTTAAAGGAAACATAATATTTTCCTCAACAGTCATATAGTCATAAAGAGCCCCTCCTTGGAAGAGCATTCCTATTTCTTGTCTTAGTAATCTTTTTTGTTTGTTTCTCATCTCATTAAAATTGATGCCATCAAAACATACGTTGCCTGAATCTGCTTCGTATAAGCCAACTAGAATTTTCAATAAAGTTGTTTTTCCAGATCCACTTTCTCCTATTATTAGGTTTGTTTTACCTTGTTTGAAGGAGAAAGACATGTTCTTTAATACATGATTATTGCCAAATTTTTTTTCTATGTTATTTATTGTTATCAAGCCAATATAAGATCTGTTAGAATATAATTAAATAATAATATAACGATACTGCTTGATACAACAGCCTTTGTGCTTGATTTGCCAACTGCAATAGCACCTCCTTTAGCATAGTATCCAAAATAAGAAGATACTGAAGAGATAATAAAAGCAAAAACAATAGTTTTAATGACAGCATATGTAATATAAAAAGATCTAAATTCATATCTTATTCCATATAAGAACTCTGCGGTTGTTACATCAGCAGAGAGTCCTCCTATCCATGCTCCAATCATTCCAATAAACATACTTAATATAATTAAGAAAGGGAAAAATAGCGTAGTTGCAATAATCTTAGGTAAGATTAAAAAAGAAGCTGAATTAATACCCATGATTTCTAAGGCATCAATTTGTTCTGTGATTCTCATAGATCCAAGTTCAGAAGCTATACTTGACCCAACTTTTCCAGCCAATATTAATGATAGCATTGTAGGAGAGAATTCTAGAATTAGAGAATCTCTACTTGCCACACCTACAAGATACATTGGGATTAGAGGACTTTCAATATTGTATTTTGTCTGTATTGCAACTACAGCTCCTACAAAAAGAGAGATAATTATTACAAGCCATAAAGAATTAATACCTACTTTTTCTAATTCAAGTAATAATTGTCTTCTAAAAAGAGATGAATTTTTAGGCTTACTAATGACTCGTTGCATTAATGTTATGTACTTTCCTAGAGAATGAAATAATTTCATCATATTGCCTAAAAATAAGTAATTTATTTAATTTTGTTTAGTCTATGAAAACACAAAGATATCATCTTTTATTTATTCTTATTTTATTGTTTTTTTCCTCTTGTGTTTTAAACAAAAAAAATCGTTGTAATACTTGTCCTACTTTCTCAGCACATACGACTATAAATAAATAACTTATTTTATTGCGATTTCTTCTTAATAACTATATTTGCGAATACTACAAAAACAGGCATAAATATGGAATTCAACTTAAGGTTATTTATTTTAGATAATCTTGAAGCAGCAGGTGCAATAGGAGGTTATGTTTCTTTATCAATCATTGGTTTTGCTTTGATTAGTTTTGCAATACAAAAAAGAAATGATAAGCTAGTTAGTCAGATTGGTCCTAAGTGGACACATCCTATTATTGGGTCTTTTTTAGGGGCAATTCCTGGTTGTGGAGCAACAATTATAGTAGCAACATTATATAAAAATAAAAAAATATCTTTTGGGGGGTTATTTGCCACTTTCATTAGCACTCTAGGTGAAGGTTCATTTGTTTTATTAGGATCTTCTAGAGAGGCAGACGTTATAGGTAACTTACAAGCATATGCAATAATTACTGTTTTTGGATTAATTGCAGGAGTTATTTTTGGATATTTATTTGATCTTTTTGGATTTAGAGCCAATTTTGAAAGTCATCAGGAAGAATATAAAGAAAATCAAACACTTCAAATAGCACAAAATAATTTGTCATTCAGATTTATTGAAAATTTTGGATTTTATGCCATCATATCAATGGCTATCTTTTTAGCTCCAAGTTCTATTATGGCTTTATGGGGTGGAGAGATTAAAACCATTTCAAATTTAACTTATTGGGTCTCAGTAGCATTTACTGTTACATGTATCATTTTCTATTGTGTAAGTGTATTTATTTATAAACAACATGATTGTCATTCTTCTTATAATGCTATTAAATCAACTATTTCACATTCCGTCTTAGATGTTGCTTTGGTAGTGACATATGTTTTTATTGGATTATTTCTTGCTAATTATCTTATTGATGTACTTGTCGGGCCAGAGACATTTGATACATGGATGACATCCTCAGCATACGTTGTTATATTATTAGCAGCTTTAATAGGAGTAACACCTGGTTGTGGAGGAATGATTGCAGTTGCTGTAGCCTTTATTACTATTCCTAATTTTCCGATAGCTGCATTAATTGCAGCGGCTATAGCAACAAGTGGAGATGGCATATTCCCTTTACTTGCAGAAAATAGAAAAGATGGAATTATTGTTTCTATGGTTGGATTAGTAGTTGCTTTAGTTGTAGGCTACACAGCTTTAGTTATAGGGTTTTGATTTATGCATATTTTTAGTGAAATATTTATAAGACTTTTAAAAGATTTAGATGCTATTTTATCTGATTTAGAGACTAATTGTAATGCCTATAATCATGTTAGATGATATATTCTTATAGTAAACATATACCTCTGCAGAGTATTTCGAAAATCAAGTCTTGGGTTAAAGATTTAGATGTAGATATAAATGTTGTTAAAGCTAGAAAAACAAAATTAGGAGATTTTAAGGTGCGGAATGGAAAAATGTCTATTAGTATTAATTGTAATTTGAATCAATATGCATTTTTAATAACACTGACACATGAATTAGCTCATGCTTTTATTTATAAAAAGTATAAAAACACGGTTAAACCACATGGAAAAGAATGGCAATTTATGTTTAGGAAGATGTTGCTTAATTTTCTTTCTCCAATTTATTTTCCAGAAAGCATCCTAAGACCTTTAAGTCTTTATATAAAAAAACCAAAGGCAGCAACATGTAGTGATATTAATCTCTCTCTAGTTTTAAGAGATTATGATAGTAAGAAAAAATTAATTATCTCTGAGATTAAGGAGGGAGATTTATTTCAGATTCACAACGGAAGGAGTTTTATTAAAGGATCATTACTTAGGAAGCGTTTTAAATGTGTTGAAAAAGACACCAAAAGAGTATATCTTTTTAGTCCTTTAACTGTCGTAAAAAAGTATTAAAAAAGAGGGTTTCTTTCAATTATTGTATTTTAGCGTTTTATTTTAAATTACTTTTAGAGATGAATAAAAATAATTTTGCAGTAATTATGGCCGGTGGTGTTGGATCAAGATTTTGGCCAATCAGCAAAAAAGATTCTCCTAAACAGTTTTTGGATGTTTTAGGTGTTGGAGAAACATTAATACAGCAAACATTTAATCGATTACGTAAAGTTTGTCTTGAAGAAAATATTTTTGTTATCACAAATGTGAATTATAAATCATTATGTTTCGAGCAACTACCAGCGCTAAGTAAATCTAATATTCTATGTGAGCCTGCTATACGAAATACAGCCCCTTGTATAGCCTATGCTTGTTTTAAGATAAAAAGTATAAATGAAGATGCAAATATTATTATTGCGGCATCGGATCATATTATTACAAAAGAAGATGCATTTCTAAGAGTTGTTGACACCTGCCTGAATATTAGTGCTAATAATGATATTCTTATAACATTAGGAATAACTCCTTCTCGTCCTGAAACAGGATATGGGTATATTCAATTTACTTCAGAGCAGTTGCTTAATTATAAGAAGATTAGGAAGGTTAAGACTTTTACAGAGAAACCTAATCAAGAATTAGCATTAAATTTTTTAGATAGCGGAGATTTCTTATGGAATTCTGGCATGTTTATTTGGAATGTTAAAGCAATTACTCTAGCTTTCAGAAAGCATTTACGTGATATGTATGACGTATTTGAAGAAGGAGCAGAGTTTTATAATTCATCGGATGAGCAAGATTATATTGACCGAGTATTCCCGGGATGTAAGAATGTATCTATTGATTATGGAATAATGGAAAAATCTGATAATGTTTATGTCTATCCTGCTAGTTTTGGATGGAGTGATTTAGGAACTTGGGGATCTTTATTTGCGCATCTTTCACATGATTCTAATAATAATGTTGTACAGGGAAAAAATGTAATTCTTTATGATGCATCTGAGAATATTGTCAGGGTGTCAGATGATAAATTAATGGTCCTACAAGGATTATCTGGCTATATTATTGTTGAAAATCAAGATGGCTCTATGCTAATTTGTAAAAAAGAAGAAGAGCAAAGAATAAAAGATTTTGTTAATGACCTGAAATCTAAGGGTAAAGAGAGATATATTTAATTATATTTCTCCACACATATCTTCAGGCTTTACCCAATTTTCAAATTCTTCATTTGTTAGATAGCCTAGATTTACAGCTTCTTCTTTTAATGTTGTCCCATTTTTATGAGCATTCTTCGCAATTTCAGCAGCTTTCTCATATCCAATTTTAGTATTTAATGCTGTAATTAGCATTAAAGAATTATCAAGATGACTTTTAATTCTTTTATAATTAGGCTGAATATCTTTTAGACATTTTGTATTAAAAGAAATACAGGCATCGCTGATTAATTTAGCAGATTGTAAGAAATTATGTGCAATTAATGGCTTAAACACGTTTAGTTCATAATGACCTTGAGCTCCCCCTATAGATATGCTTACATCATTTCCTATTACTTCCGCACATACCATTGTTAATGCTTCACATTGTGTAGGGTTTGTTTTTCCTGGCATAATTGAAGATCCTGGTTCATTTGCAGGTATTACTAATTCTCCTATACCACTTCTTGGCCCAGATGCTAACATTCTTATATCATTTGCAATTTTATTTAAGGAAACTGCTAATTGTTTTAGGGCAGCATGACTCTCTACTATTGCATCATGTGCTGCAATAGCTTCAAATTTATTATTAGCACTTATAAATGGTAGATTTGTAAAATCTGATATATATTTTGCTACTAGATTTGAGTATCCTTTAGGAGTATTAATTCCTGTTCCTACAGCAGTTCCTCCAAGTGCAATCTCAGATAAATGATCTAAGCTATTTTTCAAAGCTTTAATACCATGCTCAATTTGTGATGAATAACCGGAGAAAACTTGCCCAAGAGTTACAGGGGTTGCATCCATAAGATGTGTTCTTCCAATTTTCACTATAGATTTAAATTCTATTGATTTATCTTCTAAGCTTTTTTTCAATTTTGATAAAGCAGGTATAGTATTATCAATTAACATTTTATAAGCAGCAATATGCATACTTGTAGGATATGTGTCATTTGAGCTTTGAGATTTATTGACATCATCATTAGGGTGAATAGTTTTTTCAACATCTGTAATCTTCCCTCCTGAGATTACATGAGCTCTATTAGCAATCACTTCATTAATATTCATATTAGTTTGTGTTCCACTTCCTGTTTGCCATATTACTAATGGAAACTGATCATTATGTTTCCCCTCTAATATTTCTTCACATACTTTTGAGATTAATTCTTTTTTTTCTTTTGATAAAACACCTAGTTCATGATTTGTAAAGGCCGCTGCTTTTTTTAGATAAGCAAAGCCGTAAATTATCTCTAAAGGCATACTTGATTCTGGACCAATTTTAAAGTTTTGTCTACTTCTTTCTGTTTGTGCCCCCCAATATTTATCGAAAGGAACTTCTATTTCTCCTAATGTGTCTTTTTCTAATCTAAATTTCATTTTGAAATATTTTGGTAATTCTTAATAGTTGTGTTTCTTTGTGCAAACTTAATGATTATGAAATTCTTAGGCTTTCTATTATTTGTTTTTGTGTTTCTCATGGCGTTTTGGGGTCTTATTTTTTTAGCTAGTGTTGTTCCATATTTTATATATGTCTGGATTAGAGAGGGGAAACTAGATGATGATCAAATTCCTCTTTAATTAAACAAACTTAAGACATTTTCAGGAGGTCTACCAATAACAGCTTTTTTATTATTTGTCACAATAGGCCTTTCCATTAATTTAGGTTTATCTAACATTATTTGTATTATTTCATTGTTGTTTAATTTTTTAGATTTATAATTTTCTTTCCAGACACTTTCATTTTTACGTATTAATTCAATGGGCTGGATACTTAATTTCTCAATAATATTCTTTAATTCATCAAATGTCATTGGATTTTTAAGATAATTAATTACAGTAATTTCATTAGTTTTAGATAGCAGGATTTTTAATGTATCTCTACTTTTACTACATCTTGGGTTATGGTATATTTTCATTTTTTTGATTAATATTTTTATTTATAACTAATATAAACTGTTGAGCTATATCTGATTTATCAGAAGGGGCTACTTTCTTTGGGCTGTAAAGGATCATATTTAGGGCTTTCTTTATCCAATCTAATAATTTATTTTACATAATTAAGAATTTATTTTTGACCAAATTCCATTAAATAGGATTTAATAAAAGGGTTAATATCTCCATCTAATACATTGTTAGGATTTGAACTCTCATGATTTGTTCTTAGATCTTTTACCATTTTATATGGATGCAGAACATAGCTTCTAATTTGAGAACCCCATTCTATTTTCTTTTTTTCTCCTTCTATTTTTTCTTTTTCTTCCTTTTGTTTTCTAAGCTCCAATTCATATAATTGTGATTTTAGAAGCTTTAGAGCCTTATCTTTATTTTCTAATTGTGATCTAGTTTCAGAGTTTTCAATAATAATTCCTGTTGGCTTGTGTTTTAATCTAACAGCTGTTTCTACTTTATTAACTCCTTGACCACCAGCTCCTCCTGCACGAAAAGTGTCCCAGCTAATATCTGAGGGATCAATTGTAATGTCAATTGTTTCATCTGCTAGAGGATAGACAAAAACAGAAGCAAATGTAGTATGTCTTTTTGCATTTGAATCATAAGGTGAAATTCTTACTAACCTATGCACCCCATTTTCACCTTTTAGGTGTCCAAAAGAAAAATCACCCTCAAATTCTAGAGTTACAGATTTAATGCCTACAGGTTCTGCTTTTTGAATATTAAGGGTTTTAATTTTATAATTATTTTTGTCTCCCCACATTAGATACATTCGCATTAACATTTCTGCCCAGTCTTGACCTTCAGTTCCTCCTGCGCCTGGATTTATTGTCATCACTGCAGACATGCCATCTTCTTTTGCACTTAACATTCTTTTAAATTCTAACTCTTCAATTACTACCTTTGTTTTATTTATCTGTTCCTCCATCTCTTTTTCAGTTGCTTTAAGCTCAAATAGAACGTTAAGTTCATCAATATTATTGACTATATCTTCATAAGATTGCACCCAATTTTTAAGAGTGTTAAGTTCTTTAAGTATAGCCTCAGCTTTTTTAGGATTATTCCAGAAATCATTTTGATGAGAAAGGGCTTCTAATTCATTTATTTTAATTTTTTTTGATTGTATTTTCGTAACCTCATAAAGTTTTTCTTTTCTTTTTTCTAGATTATTTATGTTTTCTTCAATAGCCATTGTAACATATTATTAATTATGTAATTCTTTCATTTTTTCCCATACTAAAGAGGATTCAAATCCTCTTTGAATTAAGAAGTTTGCAATTTTTTTCTTTCTTATAAAGATATTAGTGTCCAGTGTTTTTCTTTTTTTTTGATTAAATAATTTATCTAAAACTTCCAGGTATTCTTTTTCACTGATAGATTGTATTCCTTGTTCAATATAATTTTCTGCAATACATTTCTTTTTTAATGCATAGATAATTTTTCTTTTCCCCCAATTTTTTGTTTTAAATTTTCCTCTACAGAAAGACTGACTGAAACGCTTTTCATTAAGATAATTTTCATTTAAAAGGATATCTATAATATATTGTTGATTTTCATTACTTAATCCTAAAAGATCCATTTTTCTTATTACATCTGATTTTGCTCGTTCTTCACGAGCGCAATAGTTTTTCATCTTTTCAGTAAAGTGAGTTATATATTGCATGTTTTTCTTCATACCTTTCAAAGGTAAGAATTCTCTTATTAAATACTACTTTTGTCATTGTGAAAAATAAACAAGCAATTACTTTATTATTTGCAGCGAATATTATTTCTGGCTTAGCACAGGGAATTAGCATGATTGCTATTCCTTGGTATTTTGTAAAGATTGTAGCTAAACCTGAAGTTTTTGCAACTGCATATTTAATTATTACTTTTTTGATTCTTTTCTGGGGTTTATATGCTGGAACCTTAATTGATAGATATTCAAGAAAAAAATTATTTATATTAATTAATATTATTTGTGGTTTATTTATAGGTGGCATTGGGTTGTACGGTTGGCATACAGGATATCTTTCTGATATTTTTGTAGTTTTAGTTTTTGCAATTACTATTTTTAATTACAATGTTCATTATCCTAATTTATATGCCTTTGGTCAAGAGATTACTAAAAAAGAGAATTACGGAAAGTTAAACTCTTATATTGAGATTCAAGGTCAAGTAACTTCTGTATTAGCTGGTGCTTTTGCTGCTATCTTATTAACAGGTACGGTTGATGGTGACTTGCAAATAGCGGGTATTAATTTCACACTTCCATTTACTATTGAAGCCTGGGCTATCTATGAGGTTTTTTTACTCGATGCTTTTACTTATTTCTTAGTTATTTTATTTTTTATTTTTATGAAATATGATTCTGTCGCAAAAGAGAAGATAGATGTTGGTAGTTTGATTTCTCGTTTTAAACAAGGATTCAATTATTTATATAAGAAGCCTATTATTTTTGTTTTTGGTGTAGCATCATATATGTTGTTTGCATTTACTTTAGTTCAAATCCATGTTGTCTTACCATCATATGTTAATAATTTCTTAAATATGGGGGCAGATGTTTATGCCTCTTCTGAGATATATTATTCGATAGGAGCAATATTCTCTGGAGTATTAATATTAAGAATATTTAAAAATTTAAGTACAGTTTCCTCTGTCATTATATTAATGTTTACAGTGTCACTTGCATTTTTTTTAATGGCTATTTATAAAATACTATGGGTCTTTTTTATAGGAAGCTTGATTTTAGGCGTGACAAATGCAGGTGTTAGAATATTAAGAACTACTTATATTTTTAATCATGTGCCAAATAATTTAATAGGAAGAACAAATTCTGTTTTTAATTCATTGAATATTATGATACGAATGATCTTAATAGGTATGTTTGCTCTTCAGTTTTTCCATTCAGATGATAATATTAGATATGCTTATTTTATAGGCTCTGCTTTAATTCTCCTTGCTATGATAGTTCTGCTATTATGGTATAAAAGGATACTTTCTTCAGAAAGAGGATAATTATTTTATTACAGAATATTGTAAAAGATGAAGTCTTTCATCATCAGATATTTTAACATTCCGATTAAATTTCTTTTCCCATTCTCCGCAGATGGAGCGAGCAAACCAGCCTTTTCTCTTGTTTATATAGCTTGCTACAAAAGGATGTGTAGCGATATGTATATCACCTTTTATTGTTTCAGTTAAACTTTGTATTTTATTCTCAATCTGCTCAATTAATATTAAACTTGATTCTATTTTCCCTTTTCCATTACACATTGGACAGTTCTCTTGAGTATCAATGTTCATTTCAGGACGCACTCTTTGCCTTGTTATTTGTACTAATCCAAATCTAGTAGGAGGGAGCACATAATGTTTTGCCTTGTCAATACTCATAGCTTCTTTCATCTTCTCAGTAAGTATTTTTCGATTTTTCTCTAACTTCATATCTATAAAATCAACAATAATAATCCCCCCCATATCTCTTAATCTTAATTGTCTTGCCACTTCATTAGCCGCTTCAATATTTACAGCTAAGGCATTTGCTTCTTGATCTTTTTTGGCGTCTAATTTTTTTCCACTATTAACATCAATAACATGTAAAGCTTCTGTATGTTCAATTACTAGATAAGTGCCTTTTTTCATGCTTACATTTTTCCCAAAAGAGCTTTTTATTTGTTTGGTTACATTAAATTCTTGGAATATTTCAGTCTCTTTTTTATGTAGTTTAACAATCTTTTCTTGTTCTGGAGATATTCTAGATAGATAATCTTTTAATTCTTGCTGTAGTTCAGTGTTATTGACATGAATAGTGTTAAATTTTTCACTTAGCAAGTCTCTTAATATAGTTGTTGATCTATTAAGTTCTCCTAAAATCTTATCTCCTCTTTTAGCTCCTTTTAATTTTTTACTTATTACTTGCCATTTTTTGTAAAGGTTTTTTAGATCTTTATCAAGTTCGGCCACCTTTTTTCCTTCGGCAATAGTACGTATAATAACACCGAAACCATGAGGTTTTATACTTCGTATAAGTTTTTGTAATCTTGTTTTTTCTTCTTTCTTCGCAATCTTCTGAGATATCGAGACTTTGTCAGAGAAAGGAATAAGTACCATATATCTCCCTGCTAACGATATTTCACTTGTTAATCTAGGGCCTTTAGTTGAGATCGCTTCTTTTGAAATTTGCGTCAGAATAAGATCTCCTCCTTTTAACACATCATTAACTTTGCCTTCTTTGATAATATTCTTTTCTTTTTTAAAGTTTTTTAAAGAAGCTGTATTTAATTTTTGATCAATTGATTTTCTTGCAAATTTTTTAAATGAATCAAATTGCTGTCCTAAGTCAAGATAATGTAAGAACCCATCTTTTTCATGACCGATATTGACAAACGCAGCATTTAATCCAGGAGCAGTTTTACGTACTTTTCCTAGGTAAATATCACCAACTGAAAAATTATTATTGTGCTTTTCTTTATGAAGTTCTATAAGAAGTCCATCACGTAAAAGAGCAATTGCTACTTCAGAAGGCCTTGAATCGATAATTAGATCGTATTTCATGGCAAGGTTAGTTTAATTATAGACTATATAGATATTTTATTTATTCTTATGTCTATTTTTCCTTGAACGTTTTTTCCTTTTATGAGTGGCAATTTTTAGTCTTTTCTTTTTCTTAGCTCCTGACATAAATTCTTTTTTCTAACTTTATTTTATAAAAGTTTATTTAACATTATTTTTTACTTCTTCAACAAAAACTTTTGCAGGTTTAAAGGCAGGTATATGATGTTCTGGTATAATAATAGTTGTATTTTTTTTAATATTTCTCCCAGTTTTTTCTGCTCGTTTTTTTGCTTTAAAAGTCCCAAATCCTCTTAGGAATACAGATTCATTTGTTGATATTGAGTTTTTTATTTCATTCATCATAGATTCAACCACCGTTAATGCAGTTAATTTTTCAACTCCTGTCTTTGAAGAGATTTTACTAACAAGTTCTGCTTTTGTCATATCTTTAATTGTCTTATCTTAAATTCTTAATTAATTTTGAGGCTGCAAAGATATTAAAAAATGAACTATATTCTTCTTGTTTTATGTTTTTTAGAATTCTAGTTTTTGTTTTTTATGGATTTTCAGAATAAAATAATAGATTGGTATAAAGTTAATAAAAGAGATTTACCATGGAGAAATATTAACAATCCATATTATATTTGGTTGTCTGAAGTTATATTACAACAGACGAGAGTTATTCAAGGAACGGGTTATTATTTAAACTTTATAGAAAAATTTCCTAATATTAAGGATCTTGCTTTAGCTAAAGAGGATGAAGTTTTAAGACTATGGCAAGGTTTGGGATATTATTCTAGAGCTCGCAATCTTCATTTTACAGCAAAGGAAATTTTAAATAAATATAACGGAATATTTCCTAGTCAATATGATCAAGTATTAAGTTTAAAAGGAGTTGGAGTTTATACTGCTGCAGCGATTTGCTCATTTGCATTTGGATTGCCTTATGCTGTGGTTGATGGAAATGTTATACGTGTATTAAGTAGATTTTTTGGAATTGACATTGGTTTTGACACAACAGAGGGAAAAAAAAGATTTCAGAATCTTGCTCAGGAATTATTGCCTCAAGATACTCCTGCTATATATAATCAAGCAATTATGGAGTTTGGTGCTCTTCAGTGTGTTCCAAAATCTCCAAATTGCTCTGCTTGTGTTTTGCAGGAATTTTGTGCCGCATATAACACAGGTAGAGTTAAAAATTTACCTATTCGATCAAGAAATAAAAAAGTAAAAGAGAGATATTTAAATTTTTTAATGATTCACACAAAGAATGGAATATGTATTAGAAAGAGAAATGACGGTATATGGAAAGGACTGTATGAATTTCCTTTTATTGAATTTGAAAGAAATATTCCAGATCAAGAGATATTGTTAAGTAGTACTTGGAAAGAATTGTTCTCAGGGACTCATCCTATAGTAGAAGAAATTTCATCTACTTTTACCCATCTTCTCTCACATCAGAAAATATATGCTAAGTTTTGGAGGATATACATGGAGACAGATTTTAACAAGGGATTTTTACAGGTTTCTAAAGAAGATCTTTTCATGTATCCTGTTTCAAGATTAATGCAGAGATATATAAATACTATTATAACAAATAAAAATTAGAATTTTTGTATATTTGTTGAGCGTCTAATTTTAACATTAAATTTATGTCTGGAGTAAATAAAGTGATATTGGTAGGGAACTTAGGAAAAGATCCTGAGGTGAGATATTTAGATAGTGGAGTAGCGGTTGCTAATTTTTCTTTAGCAACTACAGAAAACTATAAAAATAAAGAAGGAGAAAGGGTTAGTCAAACAGAATGGCATAATATTGTTTTATGGAGAGGCCTTGCAGAAGTAGCTGAAAAGTGGCTTAAAAAGGGGTCAAGTGTTTATATTGAAGGTAAGATAAAAACAAGAAAATGGGAAGATAAAGAAGGAAATACTCGTTATACAACGGAGATTTTAGCTGACAATATGACTATGTTAGGAGGAAAACCACAAGTAGATACTGATAAAGAGCCAATCAATACTCAATCCTCTGAGGGTAATACATCTGAAAATGATTCTGCTGATGATTTACCATTCTAATTAAAATAGAAATTTAGCTTGGAAGCAGTCCCCGATTTATTATTATCAGTTTTTTCTGGATTAGAAATTAACTTCTTTAGTTCTGAGGTTTTAGTTTCTTTTTGTATCGTTTTAATTTTAATTGTTTTATCAGCCTTTATATCAGGTGCTGAAGTTGCTTTCTTTTCTTTAACATCAGTGGATATTGAAGAGATTAAAAAGAATAAGTCACATTTAAAAGTGTTAGATTTATTAAAAGAGCCTAATAAACTTTTAGCTACTATACTTATTGCTAATAATTTTATCAATGTTTCAATAGTTATTTTGTTTGCTTATTTAACTTCTATTGCAATTACCTTTCCTGAAGGTTCAAATCTTGAATTTATTTTTGAAGTTATTATTATTACCTCATTATTAGTTCTTTTTGGTGAAATTACACCAAAAGTTTACGCAAATAACAATGCGAAGAGATTTTCTTTAATGATGGCAGTTCCTTTAAAAATCCTTCACAAGATATTTTATCCTTTAAGTTATATGTTAGTATCTACAACTAATTTTATTGACAAGCGACTTGCACAGCGAAAAAAAGAAGTTTCAATAGAGGATCTTTCTAAGGCTCTAGACTTAACAGAACAAGAAAGTAAGGAGCAAGAAAGAAAGATATTGCGTTCTATTGTTGAGTTTGGAGACACTGATGTGAAAGAAATTATGAGATCCCGAGTAGATGTTTTAGCTATTAAAGATGATACGCCACTTAGTGATGTTATTCATAAGATTGTTCAGTCAGGATTTTCTCGGATTCCTATCTATAAAGACCAGCTTGATAATATTATAGGTATACTCTATATTAAAGATTTGATTCCTTATTTAAATGAAACTAATGATTTTAATTGGATTAGTTTATGTCGCTCAGCATATTATGTGCCAGAGACGAAAATGATTAATTCCTTATTAAAGGAATTTCAGGTTAAGAAAAATCATATAGCAATTGTTGTAGATGAATATGGAGGTATGTCAGGAATTGTTACTCTTGAGGATGTTTTAGAAGAAATTGTTGGAGAAATTAATGATGAGTTTGATTCAGATGAAAATATTTACTCAAAATTAGATGACTTTAATTATGTTTTCGAGGGTAAAATTTCATTAATTGATTTTCTAAAGATTGTTAATGGAGAGAGTAATTATTTTGATCAAATCAAGGGAGAGGCAGATTCTTTAGCAGGGTTAATAGTTGAAGTAGAAGGACGTATTTTAAAAATAGGAGAAGAATGTAAAATTCCTCCCTACAATATGATTGTTGAATCAGCTGATAATAAAAGGATAAAAAGATTAAAAGTTACTATTGATGAAAAGTAGAATTTATCTTTTTGCTATATTAATTGTAATTTCTTGCTCTGATAATTATGCGCCTAAACCAAGAGGATTATTTAAATTAGATTTACCCAAGAAAGAATACCAGCTTATTAAATCAGATTGTCCTTTCTCTTTTGAAGCTCCTATTTATTCTGTTTTAGTTAAGAAAACAAATGAATGCCTTTTTGATCTTGAATTTCCTTATCAAGCTGCTAAGTTACATATTACATATTTGGATATTAATGATAATTTATATGAGAATACAGAGCAGTCTAGGGATTTGGCATATAAACATAATATAGTTGCAGACGCTATAAGTGAACAGTTATATATTAATGATTCATTAAAAGTATATGGATTACTTTATGATTATAAAGGAGTTACAGCTACTTCGGTACAGTTTTTCTTAACTGACAGTATAAATCATTTCTTTAGAGGAGCATTATATTTTAATACAGAGGTTTGTGATTCTATTTTGCCTCTTAATAATTTTTTAAAAGAAGATGTTAAGCATCTGATTGAGACGTTTCACTGGAAACATAAGTAATGTGAACTATGCTTAAAAGTAGAATCATTGCTGTAAACTGATGAGCAACTGCAGTATTAATAGGCACTTGTAATAACAAGGTAGCTATACCTAAAGACATTTGTATTAAGGTAATTATTAATATTATGGTTCCAATTTTTGATAAATTAGTTCTTCTTGTTTTGGAATAAATAATAATTGCTATGCAGAAGACTGTCCAAGCAAATAGACGATGGAAAGCTTGTAAGTCGTAGCCGTTATTAAGAAAATTGATTTGGCTGAGACTATTATAGCCAAAAAGTTTCTCTAAGAGATTATTTTCAGGATCTACTAGGTAGCCTGCTTTGAGTCCTGCTACAAATGCCCCTGATACTATTTGGATTAGTAATATCAATATCAGAAATTTACTCCATTTATTTATATTTTTATTTGATTTCAATATTGTGTTATTAGTATCAAGAATAAGCCAATAAATATATGAGATTATGCAAAAGGCTACAATTAGATGACTTGCTAAACGATAATGACTAACAGCAGGAACATCTATTAGCCCACTTTTGACCATAAACCAGCCTAGGAAAGCTTGTCCCCCTCCTAGGATTAGCAGTAATAGTAGTTTTTTTATTTGCTTTGTTGTAAGCCATCTCTTTATTATAAAAAATAGAAAAGGGATTATAAAAATAATTCCCAGTATCCTTCCTAATATTCTGTGTAAGTATTCCCAGAAGTAGATAATTTTAAATTCTTCTAAAAGCATATCTTGATTTATCTTTTTATATTCAGGGAATTGCTTATACTTGTCAAAAGCTATTTCCCATTCATTTTCATTCATTGGTGGAATTGATCCTGATATCAAATTCCATTCTACCATGGAAAGCCCAGAATTTGTTAAACGCGTAATGCCCCCAACAAGTACTATGATAGCCACAGTTAACATGCCTAAGAGTAGCCATAGTGTAAGTATATTTTTCTGTTTCTTGTTCATTGAAGGCAAAGATATGTTCTTATTTTTGTTTTGATTTTATAATTATGAGAAAAACAGTTTCTAATTATATTTTACTTGTATTTCTTGCAATAATATGGGGAAGCTCTTTTATTCTTATGAAGAAAGGATTAGAAGTCTATTCATATACTGAAGTTGCAGCTTTGAGGTTATTAATCGCTTTTATTTCATTATCGCCTTTTATATTTTTTGCAATAAAAGAAATTAAAAAGAGACATTGGATTCCAGTATTTATTGTTGGAATATTTGGGAATATGTTTCCGGCATTTTTATTTACTAAGGCTCAAACCGTATTAGAAAGTAGCCTTACAGGAATGTTAAATTCTTTTACACCCTTTTTTACATTATTAATAGTTATTCTATTTTTTAATTATAGGGTTAGTCAATTAAATATTTTAGGATTAATAGTTGGACTGTCAGGAGTCATATTACTTGCTTTTGGAGATTTTAGCTTACAGACTATAATTAGTTTTAATATATTTTATGTGATTTTGGCTACCTTTTTTTATGCGGTTAGTATTAATGTAATTAAATATTATTTATTTGATTTAGATGCTATTCATATTTCTGCATTAGCTTTTTTATTTTGTGGCCCCCCTATGATTCCTTATCTTTTGGGTACAGAATTTCTTTCTTTAGCAACGACAGATGTAGGTTTTGAGGCTTTGATATATGTAATTATTTTAGCTATTATAGGCACTTCTATTGCTATAATATTGTTTAATTATCTATTAAAAAGATCTTCATCTATTTTTGCGGCATCTGTCACTTATTTAATTCCAATAGTTGCAATATTTTGGGGATTAATTGATGGAGAGAAAATATTAATTGAGTATATGATAGGTGTTTGTATGATATTACTTGGAGTCTATTTAGTTAATAAAGAGCCATTTAATCAATAATAATTTTTCTTTCTACATTCCCATTTTCATATATATAAAATATAGGAATATTTTTTTTTTCTTGTGTTTCTCTTCCTAAGACATCAATTATTTTAACTATTTTTTTACTTGAAGTAATATCTTTATTAATTGCAGAAACTCCTCCTTGACACAAAGAATGGCTTAATAAATTAGGTCTATATTGATTAATAGCAGCTATCATTCTTGATTTTTGTCCTTCTGTAAATAAATTCATACAAGCATCATTAGTGTAATCCATGTAGTTCATAAACATATCTCCATTTGGTGTATTACTTTGTCCTGAGCAAATTGAAGTTGATGGAAAAGAAGGGCATGAATAGTTCTCCGTTTCTTGTATTGGAGTATCAGATACTTGATCATTACCACAGCTTCCCCAGGCTCCCCATACATGTTCTAAGTTTAACCAGTGTCCTATTTCATGTGTTGCTGTTCTTCCTTTGTGGTATGGAGGTTGAGCAGTGCCTGTATTTCCAAAGTATCGGTATCCAATAACAACTCCATCATTTGGGTTAGGCCAACTTGATGGAGGACTTGCGTATCCTAATAGTCCACTTCCTAAATCACACACCCAGATATTAAGATAACTGTCTTGATCCCAAGGATCTGCGCCTCCAGAAGAACTGGACATAACAGGATCACCATTCATAGAAAAAGAAGACACATTAGTTTGGACTCTATTAATACCTGTTGTGGTGTTTCCATTTGGATCTGTATTTGCTAAGCAAAATTCTATTTCACAATCTGCAGCAATGTTTTTCCAGACATTTGGAGTATTGATGGTATCTATATTTTGTCTTCTATAATCTTTATTTAGGATATCAATTTGAGAAAAAATCTGTGCGTCAGAGATGTTTTCTGTATTTGTGTTCCATACTACATGTACTACAACAGGTATTTTGATAATTGTTTTTATTTGATCGTGATAATTTTTTTTAATCCAATCCTCTGTTTCTTTATTGACTTTTGATCTTGCTTTTGAATAGTCTTCGTATTTAGCTGAAAGTTGTTCGGTATATATAGATGTTCCGCATCTATGCTGAGCATTACTACATAAGCTAATACTAAGTAGAAGAATTGTCAATAAGCTTCGCATGTAGACCATTTATTATTCTTTTGCAAATCTCATTGTCTGGTTATTTACTTTTATAATATATATACCTTTTGCTAGATTCTTAATATTCACTTTATGATTTCTAGTTGAAAAAATCTTTTTACCTAGCAGAGTATAGATTTCTTTTTCCCCTAAAATATTTACATTAAGGTAATCTTTTGCAGGATTAGGGAAGATAATTTTTTCTTGCCCTATTTCATTGATATTATTTGTAATGCAATTACTTAGACAGGATGCTAAACTATTATACTGTCCATTTCCTGTCCCTGGATCATAACAAGTTCCTCCATCACAATCCCAACTTTGAGAAGGTAGACTACTTGTTACATTAATATTGTCTAAGTATAAATTATTTTCATATTGATTTACATTTCTAAATTTAATTACAATATCATCTTGATTTAGATAATTATTTAGATTTACTGATGCAGAGGACCAGTCATTATTTGAGTTAGGGGTCCAGCTGAATGCATTATATACAGGTGTTGTTGTTACTAAATTGGTGCCTGCCTCTTCCCATACATTCTGCCATGTAGCTCCACAATCTTCTGAAACAAATATTATTAATGTATCTGACCATATTTGGGAAGCATTTGGATTCGTCCATAATGAATAGGCGTAGTCAAATGTTAAATTTACATTTGAAAGGGATGAAAAATCTAATGTTGGTAAAATAAGATCATCATACTCACCATTTGCGGCATAATCAGCATTATTTATATATATGGATGAAGAGCTGTTGTATCCAGCAGTATTTGTTACTTCCCAAGTGTCGCTGTTATCATTATTTTCAATACTCCAATTTACAGCAAGGTTACCATTTTGGAAATCTTCATATATAGGAGTAGAGATTCCAATACAGTTACATGAGTTAATACAAGCATTGTAACTTGAGTAAGTTCCATTACCTGTCCCTGGGTCGACACAGTTTCCGTTTACACAGTTCCAAGATGCAGTAGGAGGAGTTCCACTGCATAAGTTATGGTTTAATAAATTAGATCTATATTGATTAATTGCAGAAATCATTCTACTTTTTTGATCTTGAGTAAAAAGATTCATGCAGGCATCATTCGTATAGTCCATGTAGTTCATGTACATGTCTCCATAAGATCCATTTCCACTACAGTTTGAAGTTGATATTCCATTAGGACATCCATAATTTGCACTTTGTTGTGTTGGTGTGTCATTGCAATTGTCATTACCACAATTTGAGTCTCCCCATACGTGATCTAAGTTTAACCAATGACCAACTTCATGCGTAGCTGTTCTTCCTTTATTATATGGCGCTTGTACTACACCGGTTGTGCCAAAGTATCGATATCCAATTACAACGCCATCACCTGGATTTGGCCAGCTTGAAGGAGGGGTAGCATATCCTAATAGGCCTCCTCCTAGATCACAGACCCATATATTTAGATAGTCATCTTGAGGCCATGGATCAATTCCTCCACTTGAACTAGATTTCATAGCATCATTACTAATAGAAAAAGATGTTACAGAAGTTTGAGTTCTGGTAATGCCAGTTGTTGCTGTTCCATTTGGATCTATACTTGCTAGACAAAATTCTATTTCAGAATCTGCGGCAACACTTTGAAAGTGTGAGGGAGTATTATTAGCATCGCTATTTGTTCTTCTAAAATCTTCATTTAAGACATCTATTTGTGAAAAAATCTGTGCATCAGAAATATTTTCTGAATTTGTATTCCATACAATATGAACAACTACAGGTATTGTAATAATTGTTTTTTGATTTTCAATATTATTTGCCTGAATCCATTTAATGGTTTCTAGATTTACTTTTTCTCTTGCTTCTTTATACTCTGGATATTTTTCTTCTATAAGGTGTGTGTATTCTTCTGTACCACATTTTTCTTGACCAAATATTACAAATGTTAATAGGCTTGTTAATACGAGTAGTATGTGTTTCATATTTTAATTTATTTAGGATATTTAATTAGATTCTGCAAATATAATTAAATAAGATTTTTTTACGTTAAATATGTCTTTGAGGTTCTATTGAAAAAAAATATAATTTTTTACTCTATTTTAATCAGATTTTTTAATTTTGCAGACCACTTTTAAAAAAAAGTTATTATGTATGCAATAGTTGAGATAGCAGGACAGCAATTCAAGGTTGAGAAGAATCAACAGGTATTTGTACATAGGTTACAAGCAAAGGAAGGTTCAAAGATTGCACTTGATAAAGTTCTTTTAACTGACGATTCAGGTAAGGTGAATATTGGTTCTCCTGATTTAAAAGGAGTGGAAGTAATAGCAAAAGTTATAGAACATTTAAAAGGTGATAAAGTTATTGTATTTAAGAAAAAAAGAAGAAAAGGGTATAAGGTTAAAAATGGACATAGACAATTTCTTACTAAATTAGAAATACAAGATATTAAGACAAAATCTTCATCCTCAAAAAAGAAAGTATCTGAGAAGAAAGATGCAGATAAGAAGAGTGTTGTGGCAAAAAAAACAAAAACTAAGAAGACTGAAAAGAAAGACTAGTTAGTATTAAAACTTAAATAAATGGCACATAAGAAAGGAGCAGGTAGCAGTAAAAATGGTAGAGAATCGCATAGTAAGAGATTAGGAGTAAAGATATTCGGAGGGCAGAATATTACTGCGGGAAATATTATTGTACGTCAAAGAGGTACAGTTCATAATGCCGGAAATAATGTAGGTGTTGGTAAAGACCACACTTTATTTGCATTAACTAATGGAATAGTTAAATTCACTAAGAAAAAGAATAATAAATCTTACGTTTCAGTTGAGACAATAAATTAAGGAGATTAAAATATGTGATTTAGAAAAAACTCTTGATTAGTTAAGAGTTTTTTTTATTTACATTTGTTTTTGAAATATAAATAGAGAGTAATATGTTACACATTGTTAATATTAGAAAGAATAAAGAAAGGTATATTTCTTTATTAAAAGTTAAGGGGTTTGATGCTGGTGTATTACTTGATACTCTTATTGCTAAAGATGATGAGAGAAAGTTAACTCAGCATAAAGTAGATGATTTATTAGCAAAAGGCAATCAATTAGCAAAGGAAATAGGTGAATTATATAAATTAGGAAATGTAAAGGATGCTGATATTTTAAAAAAAGAGTCTATAGTTATTAAAGAAGACGCAAAATTACTACAGACTCAACAACATAATTTAGAAAATGAAATTCAAGAGATTTTAATTCAAATACCAAATGTTCCTCATCATTCTGTTCCTTCTGGGGTAACAGATAAGGACAATATTATTATAAAAGAATCTGGTTTTATCCCTGATCTTATTGAAGACGCAAAACCTCATTGGGAATTACTTGATGAGTATAAATTAGTAGATTTTGATTTAGGAACTAAGATTACAGGGTCAGGTTTTCCAGTATATGTTGGTCAGGGAGCAAAACTACAGAGAGCATTAATTAATTATTTTATTGATAAGAATTTAGAAGCTGGTTACACTGAATACTTACCTCCTCATGTTGTTAATAAAGAATCAGGTTTTGGAACAGGACAATTACCTAAATTTGAGGATGAGTTATATAAAATACCGGGAGATTCAGATTTATATTTGATTCCTACTGCAGAAGTGCCTGTCACCAATTTTTTTCGTAATATGATAGTAAAAAAATTACCAATAAAATGTACAGCATATACACCTTGTTTTAGACGTGAGGCAGGATCATATGGTAAGGAGGTTCGAGGTCTTAATCGTTTACATCAATTTGATAAAGTTGAGATAGTTCAGATTGTTCATCCTGAAGAATCATATCAAATACTTGATAATATGGTGAAACATGTGTCAGAATTATTAGATGAATTGGAACTTCCTTACAAGATCGTTCAATTATGTGGAGGAGATTTAAGTGAATCATCTGCATTGACTTTTGATTTTGAGGTGTACTCTGCTTCACAAAAGAGATGGCTAGAAGTTAGTTCAGTTTCAAATTTTGAAAGCTATCAAGCTAATCGTTTAAAATTAAGATATAAAGATGCAAATGGGGATACTAATCTTTGCCATACTTTAAATGGAAGCGCTTTAGCTTTACCAAGAATATTTGCCGCAATTATAGAAAACAATCAAATATTAGGAGGGATAAATATTCCTAAGGTTTTACATTCATATACAGGATTTGATATCATAAAATAATGCGTTTATTTTTATTTTTTTCCCTTTTTCCTTTATTTATTATTGGACAGCAGAATACACAACAATTAGCATATCAGTACTATATAAATGGAAAGTATAAAAAAGCTATTGAAATTTATAAAGAATTAGATCAAGAAAAATTTAAAATAGCATATTATACCCCTTATTATTTTTCATTATTAAAGACTAATGAATACAGAGCTGCAGAGCAATTAGCAAAAAAAGTAGCTTATAAGTATCCAAAAAGTTTAAATTATCAGATTGATGTTGTTGTTGCACAATCAAGAGGAGGAACAAAGAAAGTAGATGACTTATTTAGAAAGGTTATTCAAAAGTTAAATGGAAGCCGAAATCAGGCTATAAATTTGGCTAATACTTTTAATAAGCATACTATGTATGAATTTGCTTTGGAAGTTTATCTTTTTGCTGAAAAGGAGAATGCTAAATTGAATTTTGGCTTATATAAAGCGCAACTATACTCTAATTTAGAGAAGACAGATTTAATGATTAAGGAATATTTAAATGTTTTATTTACACAGCCAGATCAAAAGGATTTCATTATTTCAAAGGTTCAAAGATTTATAAATAATGATGGTATAAAAAGTGACGAGAATTATCAATTAGTTAAAAGGTTATTATTGCCTTATGTTAGAAAGGAAGATAATAGAACTGATTTTTCTGAGATGCTAATATGGTTATTTATGCAAAATGCCCAATATGAAATGGCATTACGACAAGCTAAGGCTCTTGATAGACGTATAGATGGAGACGGAGAAAATGTTTATGACTTAGGGGATTCATTCCTTGATAATCAGTATTATAAATTAGCTATTGAGGCGTATGATTATGTATTACAGAAAGGTAGAAATAATTTTTTGTTTATTAATGCAAATATTAATAAGCTATATGCGCTTACTAATATGTTTAAGGAACAGAATAATGATATAACTTTAATAGATAATATCTATAAGAATGTTATAGAAGAAGTTGGAAAAAATAGAGGGACGGTCTTATTACTTTCTAATTATGCGCATTTTCAAGCATTTTATTTACATGATTTAGTAGCTGCAAAGCACACACTTAAAGAAACAATTTCTATTCCTGGAATCTCAATGAGAGATCTAGCAGAATGTAAATTAGAATATGCAGATGTTATGTTGCTTTCTGGGAACATTTGGGAGTCGTTATTGTATTATACTCAAGTTGAAAAAGATTTTAAAGAAAGTCCCATTGGGCATGATGCTAAATTAAGAAGAGCAAAGGTTGCCTATTATCAAGGAGATTTTCAGTGGGCTCAGGCACAATTAAATGTTTTGAAAGCTTCTACTTCAAAGTTAATAGCTAATGATGCTTTAGATTTGTCTTTGTTGATTGCAGATAATTATAATTTAGATACCTCAGAGGTTGCTATGAAGATGTTTGCTGAGGCAGATTTATTAAATTATCAGAAACGTTACAATGTAGCAATTGTTAAATATGATTCTATTTTAACTCTTTTTGAAGGACATTCACTTTCAGATGAGATTTATATGAGAAAGGCTGAGATTTATTTAAATTCAGGAAATATTGAAAGCAGTTTAGCTATGTATCAAAAGATTATTGATGAATGGGATTATGATATACTTGCTGACGATGCTATTTATAAGCAAGCTAGAATTTATGAAGATAAATTAAAAGAAACAAGTAAAGCTATGCAGCTTTATGAAAAAATTCTATTAGAAAAAAGTGGGAGTGTTTTTACTGCAGAGGCTCGTAAGCGTTTCAGAGAATTAAGAGGAGATAATTTAAACTTACAATAATGATAATTTATAATGTTACTGTTACCGTTGAAGAGAGTATAAAATCTGAATGGTTATTATGGATGCAAGAAGAACATATTCCCGAAATAATGTCTTTAGGTTTATTTGTTAATGCACAACTTAAGCGTGTTATTAAAAGTAATGATTTAGAGGATACTTTTGCTGTTGCCTATACTTGTTTAGATATGAAAGATTTACATAAATATCAGGTAAAATTTGCTGCTGAATTACAAAATAAACATATTGAGAAATTTGGAGATAAAGCTGTTGCCTTCCGTACGTTAATGGAAATTATAAGAGAATTTTAACTATTGTAAGAATGGGTTGTATTTTTTTTCATCTGCTATATTAGTTACATCTCCATGTCCACAAAAAATACTCGTTGTTTCTGGTAGACATAATATTTTGGAAGTAATGCTGTTCATTAATGTAGTATAGTCCCCCCCTGGAAGGTCTGTTCTTCCAATACTATTTTTAAATATTACATCTCCAGATATAAGAATATTAGATGACTTGTTGTAAAAACAAATATGTCCAGGAGAGTGGCCAGGAGTAAAAAAGATATTAAGTTTAGTTCCTTCAAAATCAATGATGTCTTGTTCATCTAGAAAATATTTTGGTAATGGTGATGTCTTATATTGAGTAAGACCATACATTTCTGCTGTCTTTCTTGCATTCTCTAGAATAGGCATGTCATATTTATGCATGAATATATCTATATTCCATTTTTCAGCAACAAATTGATTGCCTAATATATGATCAATATGTGCATGTGTGTTTAATATTTTTATAGGCTCTAGTGTATTTTTTTCAATAAAACCTTGTAGTATTTCTTCTTCTTCTATAGTGTAGCATCCAGGATCAATAATAATACATTTATTCTTATGATATATTACATAAGTGTTTTCCTGAAAGGGATTAAAAGTAAATTTCTGAATGTTCATATGTAATTTCCTTTTATTAGTTAGCAAAGATATAAGTTCTTTATATTTGTAGAACTATTTATGAGTATTTCAACTTGCATAATTCTTATTGTTATTGGCATACTTGCTGGTTTATTAGCTGGTGTAGTTGGTTTAGGAGGAGGAATTATTATGATTCCATTAATGATTCTTTTATTGGGGCTTTCACAACATGAGGCGCAAGGAACATCTTTAGCTGTAATGTTGCCTCCTATAGGCATTCTAGCAGCTATTAATTATCATCGTGAAGGATTTGTTAAATGGGAATACGCTTTTATTATTGCAACTGCTTTTGTGATTAGCGGTTATTTTGGCTCTAAATATGCTGTTAACTTAAGGCCTGAAGTCCTTAGACGTATTTTTGGTGTTGTGATGTTGTTAGGAGCTCTTAAATTAATTTTTAGTAAATGATATCAAAGATCAAAGAATTATCAGATCTCTATTTTACAGAAATTGTTAAGATCAGGAGGCATTTACATAAACATCCAGAGCTTTCTTTTTATGAGACTGAAACATCTAAATACATAAAGGATATATTAAATCAATGGGAGATACCTTTTTTTGAAGGTATTGCAAATAATGGTATTGTAGTTAATCTAGAAGGGAAGGATCCTCTTACTTCTATAATTGCTTTGCGAGCAGATTTTGATGCATTACCAATAGAAGAAAAGAATGAGGTTTCTTATCGATCTATTAATAAAGGAGTTATGCATGCTTGTGGGCATGATGCTCATACTGCTTCTTTACTTGGAGCTATTAGAATTTTGAATAATCTTAAAGACTATTGGAA
This sequence comes from uncultured Flavobacteriales bacterium, assembly GCA_913031595.1. GTDB lineage: Bacteria > Bacteroidota > Bacteroidia > Flavobacteriales > BACL11 > CAJWCP01. Next base: position 36,555 of record CAJWCP010000002.1, read on the forward strand.
AGGAACTATAAAGTTTATTTTTCAGCCAGCTGAAGAGATGCTTCCAGGAGGAGCAAAACAAATGATAGAAGAAGGAGTTTTAGAAAATCCAAAAGTTCAAAGAATTATTGCTCAACATGTATTTCCAGATTTAGAGGCAGGTAAAGTTGGTTTTTGTAGAGGAAAATATATGGCTTCAACAGATGAATTACATATTACAATTAAAGGAAAAGGGGGGCATGCTGCATTACCAGAGGATTATACTAATCCTATCTTAGTTGCAATGAATTTAATTAGCCAATTAGATTCTTATTTTAAGGATCAGCAAGATTATAAATGTGTGTTTGCAATTGGTTTTGTTGAAGCTTTAGGATCTACTAATATCATCCCTAATTCTGTAAAATTAAAAGGTACTTTTCGTGCGATGGATGAATCTTTTAGAGCACGCGCGCATGAGATAATGCGCGAAACTACTAATAATTTACTAGAGGGGGATATAGATATTAATTTCGATATAAGGAAGGGCTACCCTTGTTTAATTAACGATAATGATCTTACAAATAGAACTATTTCTTTTGCAAAAGAATATATGGGGGAGGATAATGTAGTTGATTTACCAATTAGAATGACTGCTGAAGATTTTGCTTATTACTCACAGTTAATTCCTTCTTGTTTCTATCGTTTAGGAACGGCTAATATTAAAAGAGGAATTACAGCAGGATTACATACATCAAAATTTAATATTGATGAAGAAAGTCTTAGAATAGGTATGGGATTAATGGCTTATCTAGCTATTCAAAATTTAACTTATTAACTTTTCGCCTATGCTTGTAAATTCTTTACAAAAGACATGAATTCTTTTATTAATCTCCTCTGAAGATATAGAATTATTGGAAAAATCACCACTTGTTGCATATATTATTCTTGGTAATTGTATCATTCTCCACTCATGCATGCAAATTTGAGTTAGATGCATTGTAGACAAATAGCTTTTTTCCCCACCTGCGGCACAGATAATTCCAAATAGTTTACCAGTAGCTCCTTCAAAACAATTGTCTAGTATTATTTTTAGACTATCATTTATACTGTAATTATGCACTCCCATCCCAATAATAAGATTATCAGTTTTTTCTATTTCTTTTTTTAATTCTTCCATTCCTGGAGTGTCATTTATATGATAGGGGTTAATATGAATTTTTCGTATATCTATTAATTTACATCTCACGTTTTTTTTGATTAATTCTTTCTCAACGGATTTACATAATATAAAAGATTTTGATGATTGAGATAATGAGCTAGATATTATTAAAGTATTCATTAGTTTGCTACTTGTGAGATAAAATTAATTCTTAGAATACGTATTTCTTCATCATTAAATTCATCTTCATCAAATTCTAATCGAGCTTCATCAAATGAGAAGTTTTCTGTGCTTTTAAAGAATTCATGAATTTCTTGAATCTCTTCTTGATCCATCATATTACTAATAATATGTGAAAGATTTAATCTTGTGCCTTTTTCTACTATTTCTTCCATTTCTGTTAAGAGTTCATCAACAGAAAGCTGTTTACCTTTAGCAATATCTTCTATTGTTAATTTTCTATCTAATGATTGAATTATATAAATTTTATTATTTGATTTATTTGCAACAGTTCTTACTGTAATATCTTGAGGTCTTATAATATTATTTTCTTCTACATATTTTTTGATTGTCTGAATAAATTCTAATCCGTATTTTTCAGCTTTTCCTTGACCTACTCCTTGTACTTGTGCCATTTCTTCAATTGTTACAGGATATTGGTTAGCCATATCAATTAGAGAGGGCTCCATAAATAAGATAGCTGGAGGTAGGCCAATTTTTTTTGCAAGTTTTTTCCGAAGGTCTTTTAGTATATTAAATAATATAGAGTCTGCTGCTTGACCTTTTTGGTTTGTTATAATAGCAGTAGTACTTTCTTCTTCATATTCATGATCTTCTGTTAATTGAATGCTGTAGGCATTTTTTATGAAATTTTTACCTTCTTCTGTAATTTTAAGAATTCCATAGCTTTCAATTTCTTTGGTAATTAATTGTTTTACATAAACTTGTCTAATGACAGAATGCCAGAATGTTAATCCTTTTTCTTTTCCTATTCCAAATACTTTATCAATTTGAGACATGTGTTGTTTAATTAAAGAATTGCTCTCTCCTACCATAATTTTCGCCATTTCTTTTGGTTTGAATCGTTCACGACACTCTACAATTGCTTTAAGTAGTGTTTTTACATATTCTTTTCCTTCAATTTTTTCTTTAGGATTTTTACAGTTATCACACATATTATCACATATGCTTGCATCAAATTCTTCTCCAAAATAATGTAATAAATATTTCCTTCTACACATTGATGTTTCTGAAAAAGCAATTGTTTCCATAATTAGTAGTCTTCCTACTTCTTGTTCAGCAACAGGTTTCCCTTGTAGGAATTTCTCTAGTTTTTCAATATCTTTATAGTCATAAAAAGTAATTAAATCTCCTTTTCCTCCATCTCTACCAGCACGACCTGTTTCTTGATAATATCCCTCTAAACTTTTTGGGATATCATGATGAATGACATATCTAATATCCGGTTTATCTATTCCCATTCCAAAAGCAATGGTTGCAACAATTACATTACAGTCATCCATTAAGAAAGCTTCTTGATGTTCAACTCTTTTTTTTGCTTCTAAACCAGCATGATATGGGAGCGCTTTAATTCCATTTATTTGTAATGTTTCAGCAATTTCTTCTACTTTTTTTCGACTTAAACAGTATACAATTCCTGACTCTCCTTTTCTGTTATTAATATATTGTATAATCTGTTTTGCAACATCTTTTTTTTGTTTGATTTCATAAAAAAGATTAGCTCTATTAAATGAATCAAGGAATAATTTTCCATCATGAATTTTCAGATTTTTCATAATGTCTTGTCGTACTTTTGGAGTTGCTGTAGCAGTGAGTGCAATAATTGGTTTCGCACCTATATTATCTATGATTTGTTTCAGTTTCCTATATTCTGGTCTAAAATCATGTCCCCATTCTGAGATGCAATGAGCTTCATCAATAGCATAGAATGATATAGAGATGCCTCTAAAGAAGTCAATATTGTCTTCCTTTATAAGAGACTCTGGAGCGACATACACTAATTTTGTTTTTCCTGAAGATATATCATCTTTTACTTGTTTAGTTTGTGTTTTTGATAGAGACGAATTTAATACATGTGCGATGCTATTATCCTTGTAAAATCCTCTAAGTACATCAACCTGATTTTTCATTAAAGCAATTAATGGGGATACAACAATAGCGCATCCTTCAGATAATAATGCCGGTAATTGATAACACATAGATTTCCCCCCCCCAGTAGGCATAATCACCATACTGTCATTTCCTTCTAAAAGATTTAATATTATCTCTTCTTGTTTAGATCTAAAATTATTAAACCCAAAGATGCTTTTTAATTTCTTTTGGAGAGTGTCTTGAGAAATACTCATTCTTAAATTAAATTGGTATTTTTGTTTTTGAAACACGAATATACTATAATTTATTAAATGATCTCTTCTCAAGAAATAAAAAAGATAGCAAAGAATTGTATTAACGTACAGTATCATGCTATACTAGAACTTAAGAATAGGATAGATGATAATTTCACCTCTATTATTAGGTTTATTTTAGAATCTAAAGGGAGGTTAATTGTGGTAGGTATAGGAAAGAGTGCGAATATTGGAAGAAAGATGGTAGCTACATTTAATTCTACAGGTCAGCCTTCTATTTTCTTACATGCTAGTGAAGCAATACATGGGGATTTAGGAAATATACAAAAAGAAGATATTGTTATGTGTGTTTCTAAGAGTGGTAATACTCCAGAAATAAAATCAGTTGTTTCTGTTATTAAGAAGATGTCTAATCCTATTATTGCCATGACAGGTAATACAAAATCTTACTTAGCACAAGAAGCAGAATTTATCATTGATGTAAGCGTCTTAAAAGAGGCCTGTTCAAATGATCTAATACCTACTTCTTCAACAACAGCACAATTAGTAATGGGGGACGCTTTAGCAATTAGTCTTTTAGAGTGTAATAATTTTACAGATGAGGACTTTGCACGTTTTCATCCTGGAGGAACATTGGGAAAAAGATTATCTTCAAGACTTTCAGATTTAATAAATTCAGATAATAAGCCTATTGTTACATCTGATGATTTAGTAAATAGTGTAATTCTTGAGATATCTAACAAAAGACTTGGAGCTACGGCTGTTATTGATAATGATGAGTTGAAAGGTATAATTACAGATGGAGATTTAAGAAGGATGATAGAAAAAGAAGAAGATTTTTCTACTTTAAGAGCAAGAGATATTATGACTAAGGATCCAATAATTATGAATACAGAGGATTTAGCTTATAATGGATTAAGATTAATGGAGCAAAATAACATTAGTCAACTAATTATTCTTGATAACGATAGCTATGTAGGTATTGTACATATTCATGATATAATTAAACTTGGAGTTGTTTAATGAAAGAGAATACAGAAATGTCCTTTTTAGATCATTTAGAAGTTTTTAGATGGCATCTTATACGTTCTTCTATTGTTCTTTTATTGTCTTCTATATTTGCATTTGTATTTAAAGATGTTATTTTTGATCTTATCCTCTTAGGGCCTAAGAATCCAGATTTTCTTACTTATAGAATACTTTGTAATATTTCTCAATATTTAGGAATGGGAGACGCACTTTGTTTAGAAGACTCTCCATTTTCTTTAATGAATATTACTATGAGTGGTCAATTTGCTACTCATATTAAAACATCTTTTTTTGCAGGTTTTGTTATTTCTTTTCCTTATATTTTATGGGAGGCCTGGCGTTTTATTAGTCCTGCTCTTTATGATAATGAAACTAAATTAGCAAAAGGTTTTGTATTCTTTAGTTCTTGCCTTTTTATTATCGGGATTTTATTTGGATATTATGTTGTCGCGCCGTTATCTGTTAATTTTTTAGGTTCTTATCAAGTTAGTAGTATGGTAGCTAATCAAATTAGTTTAACTTCATTTATCTCTACAGTTATTACTGTTTGTTTAGCAAATGGTATTGTTTTTGAACTACCTATTATTGTATATTTTTTAACTAAAATAGGATTATTGACTCCTGAATTTATGCGTGCTTATCGTAAACATGCAATGGTTGGAGCTTTAATATTATCTGCAATTATCACGCCTCCTGATATTACTTCTCAAATTTTTGTTTCATTTCCTTTGATTATACTATATGAGATTAGCATTAGAATATCGCAAAGAGTTATAAAAAATAAAAATAAATACGTATCATGATTTTACGAGCAGAAAATATAGTTAAATATTATGGAAAAAGACCTGTTGTGAATCAAGCTTCATTTGAAGTTAAGCAAGGGGAGATTGTAGGTCTTCTAGGACCTAATGGGGCAGGGAAAACCACTTCATTTTATATGGTTGTAGGATTAGTTAGTCCTTATAGTGGAGATATTTTTTTAGATGATAATAAGATTACAAAATTGCCTATGTATAAAAGAGCAAAATTGGGTATTGGATATCTAGCGCAGGAAGCTTCTGTCTTTAGGAATATGAGTGTAGAAGATAATTTATTATCGGTATTAGAGATGACAACATTAAGTCGAAAAGAGCAGTATGATAAATGTGAGGAATTAATTATAGAATTTGGTTTAGAAAAAGTGCGTAAAAATAAAGGGATATTACTTTCTGGAGGAGAGAGAAGAAGAACAGAGATCGCAAGAGCATTAGCTACTAGTCCTAAATTTATTTTATTAGATGAACCTTTTGCTGGTGTTGACCCTATTGCTGTTGAAGATATTCAGATGATTGTTTCTAAATTAAAAGAGAAGAATATCGGTATACTTATTACAGATCATAATGTTCATGAAACTTTATCAATTACTGATAGAGCATATTTGCTTTTTGAAGGTAAGATTCTTAAAGAAGGAACTTCTAATGAACTGATTAATGATCCTAATGTCAGGAAAGTTTATTTAGGTAAGAATTTTGAGTTAAGAAAATAATTATATTTCTTCTATACTAAAACTAAAAGACTCCATTATTTGATTACAAAGCATCTTTTTACAGGCTTCATCTACTTTTGAGCTTGCAATTTCTTTATTTTCAGCCTCAATTTCTAATGTGATATGTTTACCAATTCTCACATTATCTATTTCTGAAAGACCTACATTACCCATGTTGGCACTTACTGCTTTTCCCTGTGGATCCAATAGTGATTTAAGAGGCATTATATCTATTTTTGCTTTGAATTTCATTTTATAAGGTTATTTATTATTGATAATATTAAGTACAAAATTACAATAAATGGAATAGCAGCAAACCAAAAAAGAAAGAATAATACTATTCCGCTTATGATTAATGTTATTCTAAATATGTTTGTTTTAGAACTTAGTTGTTCTGTGTTATTAAATTTTAATGAAAATAATTGAATTTTAGATATTAAGAGAAGTGGTAATAAAAGTGAAATAATAATTAAGAAATAAGGATCAGAAAATAATATTATTTTATTAAATGAAAGAGCTACTCCTGTTATGAATAGTGCTAGCGCTGGTGTTGGAAGGCCAATAAAACTAGTTTCTTGTTTTGTATCAATATTAAATTTTGCTAGACGAATTGCTGAACATAATGGTGTTATTGAAGCTAATAGGAAAGGAATTAATAAAACCCCTTTTAGTTGAGTTTCAAATATATTATTTACATTAATATTACTTAATAGTTTAAATAAAATCATTGCAGGAGCTATTCCAAAAGTGACCATGTCAGCAAATGAATCTAGTTGTTTTCCTATCTTACTATAGGCGTTGAGTATACGAGCTGTTAGACCATCTAAAAAATCTAATACTGTTCCAAATAAGATACATAATGAAGCGAAATATATTTTCCCTTCAAATACAAAAACAATAGCACATAATCCGAATAACAAATTGGTGAGTGTAATGATATTTGGGATATTTCTTCTTATAGTATTCATAATGAGCAAAAATATGATAATATTTGTAAACGTTATGAAGAAACTATTTTTAGCAATACTTAGCGGTTTATTTTTATCATGCTCATGGCCTGCTATTGGATTCTTTCCTTTTATATTTTTTGCATTTGTTCCTCTTCTAATATTAGAAAGAAAAATTAAAAACTCAGATATTAATTATAAAGGGAGGCAATTGTTTGGATATACTTATTTAGCCTTTTTGATTTTTAATCTTATAACTACTTATTGGGTTTGGCATGCCACCTCTTATGGAGCAATAGTAGCTTTTTTAGCTAATACTTTACTAATGACTTTCTGTTTTTATTTATTTTCTAAACTTAATAATATTAGTAGTAGACTGGCTTATATTGGATTTATTACTCTTTGGATTTCATTTGAGTACTTACATTTTAATTGGGATTTGTCTTGGCCTTGGCTTACATTGGGTAATGTTTTTTCTAATAGCCCGGAGATTATTCAATGGTATGAGTATACAGGTTTCCTTGGTGGATCGCTATGGGTTTTGATTATCAATCTTTTAGTTTTTAGTTTTATTTCTTATAAACATAGAAGTACTCTTATTTATCTTATTCTCTGTTTAATTATTCCAATTGTTTTCTCACAATTTTTAGTGAAAGATATTAAACAAGAAGGCACTTTAGATGTGGTTATTGTTCAGCCAAACATTGATCCTTATACAGATAAATTTAATATTGGATATAAAGAACAGTTAGCAGGCTTTATTGAACTTGCTAAGTCAGAGTTAACTCAGGAAACAGATTTATTACTTGGTCCAGAGACTGCTCTTTTAGAAGGAATATGGGAGAACAGAATTGAATCTACTTATAGTATAATGGCCTTTCGTAATTTACAAGAAGAGTTTCCTAATCTTAATATCTTAGTTGGGGCTTCTACTTATAAATTATTTAAAGAAGGAGAGGAGCTGTCAGAGACAGCTAGAGAAATAAGAAATCAGAATGTTTTTTATGATGCGTATAATTCTGCTATTTTTATTCCAGATAGTGGAGAGATACAGGTGTACCATAAAACAAAATTAGTTCCTGGTGCTGAGAAAATGCCCTTCCCTAAGGTTTTAGATAAATTAGGTAGTTTAATGATTAACTTAGGAGGGATTCAAGGGTCTTTAGGAAGTGAAAATGAGAATTATCCATTTGAGATTAATGGTAAGGTTATTAAACCTCTTATTTGTTATGAAAGTATTTATGGTGATTTAGAAAATGGAGTGTCTGATATCATTAGTATTATTACAAATGATGGCTGGTGGAGAGAAACGGCAGGCTATAAACAGCACTTTGCTTATGCTCGTTTACGTGCCATTGAAGAAAGACGATCTATCATTCGATCTGCTAATACAGGCATCTCTGGAGTTATTAATCAGAATGGACATATTATTCAGGAATCCAAATGGGATGAGAGAGTGTGTTTAAGTACTCTTGTTAATTTACATCAAGAACAAACTTTCTATAGTACTTATGGCGATTATCTTGGTCGTCTAAGTGTATTTTTAGCTTTTTTACTCTTAATTAGTTCTTTTGTTAAAAGAAGAATCAATTAGTGGTTTTTTTAAGATTTTTCATAGTTGTAATGTTTGATGATTTTTGTAAGGCTAATGAAATTTATTGAAGATCAGTAGGGATCTTGCAAACAGGTATCTCTTTCATCTTATGTTGATTATCTTGATTTAGTTTTTGATAGATAGTTATAACTTCTTTTTCTCTATGAGTTAGATTTTCTATCTCTCCAGAAAAACGCATAGCCCATTCTAATTCAGGATAAGTAGCTCCAATTTGCTCTTCATCTGTTTTGTTATCTCCCCACAATCCATCGGTAGGAGCCGCATTTAGAATAGAATTATGAATACCAAGTTCTTTCCCAATTGTATAAACTTCTGTTTTTAGTAAGTCAGCAATTGGGCTAACATCAACACCCCCATCTCCGTATTTAGTAAAAAACCCAACTCCAAAATCCTCTACTTTGTTACCTGTTCCTACGACCAAATAATTATGGGTTCCAGCAAGATAATAAAGCGTGGTCATACGTAAGCGCGCTCTTGTGTTAGCAAGAGCTAGCTCTACATTTTTTGTATTTTTTGGAAGGGTTTTTGCTAAATTCTCAAAAACAGAGGTTAGTTCAATATTTATTGCACTAACATTTGGAAAATTACTCTTCAACCAATTAATATGATCTTTTCCTCTTTCAACTTGTGATTCTTGTTGGTGAATTGGCATTTCTACACACAGTACAGGAAGTCCAGTTTTAGCAGCTAATGTTGAGCTTACTGCAGAATCAACACCTCCAGATATTCCAACCACTAATCCTTTGATTTTTGATTTCTCAGAGTACTGTTTAAGCCAATCTGAAATGTATGTTATAATTGCTTTTGTTTGCATCTTTCTTTGCAAATGTAAAGGAAAACTTTATACTTTTGCAGTATATGAAAAAGATACTATTTTTTCTAATTTTCATATTTGTTTTGTATCTCCTGTTTAGGAAAGAAAATATAGATCAAATAGAACTTAATTTTAATCGATTTGAGCAGGTGCTATTTTCAATTAATAGTGAAAATGCTAATGATAAGCTGCAAGTATTAGAAGAAGATTTTGGCACTTTTAATGAAGTTTTTGAAGCTCATATAATACAAAGAAGGAGCGTTTCAGATACTGCTTATATTCAAGAAATATTTCAATTTATTAATCATCCAGATATGCGTGAAGCTTATGATAGCGTTGCATTGATTTATAATGACTTTAGTGATATTCAGCAAGAATTAACATCTGGATTTAGCCACTTCCATTATCTCTTTCCTTCTCATCCTATTCCTGATATTACTACATTTTTTGGAGGGTTTAATTATGGAGTGATTACTTATGATGATAATATTGCTATTGGTCTCGAGAATTTTTTAGGTAACAATAGTGAGTTTTATGATCTTTTACAAGATCCTAAGTATTTACGATTTCAAAAGCAAAGACGGTTTATTTCTTCTAATGTGATGGAAGCTTGGTTGAATGAACATTTTCAGTATACTTTAGTTTCTAGAGATTTTCTTTCTCAAATGTTATATAAAGGGAAGGTTATGTATTGTATAGATAAGATGTTTCCTGACATTTCTTTAGAGAATAAATTTAGATTCACAAAAGAGCAAATGCAATGGGTAATAGATAATGAGGGAAATATCTGGGCCTATTTTATGGATAATGAGTTGCTTTTCTCTTTATATGAACAGGAGTTTAGAACATTTTTAAATTATGCTCCTTTTGCAAAGGGGATGCCAAATGAAGCCCCTGCTCGAGTAGGTTATTTTATAGGCTATAAAATAATAGTTGATTTAATGAAGAATTCTGACATGAGCTTAGAATCTGTGATGAATATGCGTGATGGAAGAGAGATTTTAAATTTGTCAAAATACAAACCATCAAAATAAAATTTATGAAAAAAACATTAAAATTTGAGGTTAAGCTTGATGAGAATCATTTGCCTTTAAGTATAGAAATGTGTTCTGATGATAGTAGCCCTGAAAAAAATATTAAAGCGTTAATTTTATCTGCTTGGTCTGCCAAAAGTAAAGAAACATTAAGGGTAGATCTTTGGACAAAAGACATGCCGGTGCATGATATGTTTATTTTGTATCATCAAAGTATGATGGGTATGGCTAACACTCTAGAAAGAGCAACTGGTCATAATAAACTTGCTGGAGCTTTACGTGATTATTGCGAGTTTTTTGCAAAGGAGACTAAGATTAAATAATTGGCTTGAATGAAAGGTTTAATTTTTCAATAAAGTCTTTTATTTCTTCTGTTCCTTTTTTTTGTTCTGATGATGTGATGAATAAATCAGGAAGTTCTTCCCATTCTTTTAGCATTTCTGATTTATAAAAATCGATATTTTTCTGTAATATATTTTTTCCTAGCTTATCACTTTTGGTAAAAACAATTGCAAAAGGGATCTCTTTTTTTGCTAGCCATTGCATAAATTCTTGATCAATAGATTGAGGTTTATGCCTTGAATCAATAAGCACAAAAAGACAGACTAGATTTTTTCTGTTTAGAAGATAGTTGGAGATCATAGTCTCAAATTCTTTCCTTTTTTCTTTTGATATTTTGGCATATCCAAAGCCAGGAAGGTCTACTAGATACCAGTTGTTATTAATAATAAAATGATTAATTAATTGAGTTTTTCCTGGTTTTCCAGATGTCTTTGCTAAATTTTTATTATTAACTAAGGCATTAATTAAAGACGATTTTCCAACGTTTGATCTTCCAATAAACGCATATTCTGGCATATTTTCTTTAGGGCACAACTTGTAATTAGTATTGCTAATTACAAATTGAGCATTTTTAATTTTCATCATTAGTTATTCTTTAATGATATGTTTCTTAAGCCAATTTAGAGAAATCTTGCTAAATTTTTCGGGCTGTTCCCACATTGGAGCATGCCCACATTTAGAGATCCAATGTAATTCAGAATTTGGAAATAGTTTATGAAATTCTTCAGCTACATGTGGTGGCGTTACTTTATCATGCTTCCCCCATATTAAGCAGGCAGGCATATTCATATTTGGAATATCTTCAGCCATATTATGTCTTATTGCTGACTTCGCATATGCTAGTAATTTGAGTAGTGTGGTTCTCTTTTGTGCTAATTCAAACACGCTATCAACTAATTCTTTTGTAGCTACTTTAGGGTCATAGAACACCTCTTCTGTTTTTCGTTTAATGTAATCATAATCTCCTCTTCTAGGGAAAGAATCTCCCATAGCATTCTCATAGAGCCCTGAACTCCCTGTAAGGATTAATCCATCAACCATTTCAGGATGTTCTTTAGCAAATATTAATCCTACATGTCCTCCCATAGAGTTTCCTAATAGTATAGAGCTTTTTAGCTTAAGATGCTTCATAAAAGAATAAAGGTAGTCGCTAAGGTTTTTTAAAGAAACTTTTAATAAAGAGACTTCAAAAAGACGGAGGTCAAGACCATAAACTTTATGTTCTTTAGAAATATGATTTACCATCTCTCCAAAATTTTCTACTCCTCCCATTAGTCCATGCAATAATATTATTGGATGGCCCTCTCCTTTTTCTAACCATTTGAAATTCCCTTCTTTTTTTATCATTTTGATAATGTATGTTCTTCTATTGCAAAGAAACAAAATAATTATTAATACCCTGTTTTGATAGGTTTAACATGATAGAGAAATCTTTTGGGTGGTGAAAGTTATCAACAAAGTGGTAAATAGTGGTAAAAAGTGGGGTTTATTCGTATATTAGCACCCAGATTTATATCAGACAGAATGATTAATATTATAGGAACATATGAATGTAAGGCGGATGCTAAAGGAAGAGTTATGTTACCTACTGCATTAAAAAAACAATTAAGGCATGTTATTAAGGACGGTTTTGTAATAAAACGTTCAGTTTTTAATACATGTTTAGAGATTCATCCAATGTCTGAATGGAATGTAGTTATGGATCAGGTAAACAAGCTTAATCGTTTCTTAAAGAAGAATAATGATTTTATTAGATCTTATATGTCAGGACTTAAGATAGTGGAGCTAGATAGTTCAGGCAGGGTATTGATTCCTAAAGACTTATTCTTATTCGCTAATATAGACAAGGAAATTGTTCTTTCCTCATCAGTTAATATGATTGAGGTATGGGATAAGAAGAGATATGAAGAGGCGGTTTCTGATACATTGAAGAGCTTTGGTGATTTAGCAGAGGAGGTTATGGGAAATCAACCAAAACAAAGTCAGGATGCCATTTCATAATCCAGTATTATTAAATGAAAGTATTAAAGGATTAAATATTAAGCCTAATGGGGTGTACGTTGATGCTACTTTTGGAGGGGGAGGTCATTCTAAATTAATACTTGAGCATTTAGATGATGGTCAGTTATTTGCTTTTGATCAGGACCAAGTTACTCAAGATAACATTCTTAGTGATAATAGGTTTAAATTAATCAATACTAATTTCCGATATATTAAAAGCTTCTTAAGGATGGAAGGGATAGAAAAGATAGATGGTCTTTTAGCAGATTTAGGAGTTTCTTCTTACCAATTTGACAATGCTGATAGAGGATTTTCGATTCGCTTTGAGTCAGAACTTGATATGCGTATGAATACAGAAACAATCATTACAGCAAAAGAGATTATTAATAATTATTCGGAAGAAAATCTTTCAAAGATATTTTATGAATATGGAGAATTAAGAAATTCCAGGCAAATAGCAAGAGAAATATTACATAAAAGAGAAGTAGCTCCTATCATTACTACAATAGATTTAATTAACAGTATTTCTCATTTATCTCCTCTTAGAAAAAAGAATCAATTTCTAGCTCGTGTTTTTCAATCAATAAGAATTGAAGTGAATGAAGAAATAGCTTCATTAAAAGATATGTTGAAGAGTGCTATAGAGTTACTTAATAAAACAGGTCGACTAGTTGTTCTTTCATATCATTCGATAGAAGATAGGCTAATAAAGAATTTATTTAAGAAAGGCAATTTTGAAGGAGATGTAGAAAAGGATTTTTATGGCAATATCATAAGGCCATTTAAAGAAATTAACAATAAGATAATTGTAGCAAGCGCAGAAGAAATACGTAGTAATCCTAGATCAAGAAGCGCAAAGCTTAGAATAGCTGAGAAAATATAATGTCTATAAAAAAAGAAAGAAATAGTGGTTTTTTATCAATACTGAGAGGTGATTTTATAGCACATAAAAATAATAGGAGATATCTCCCTTTTATTTTAATGTTGGTTGTATTCATTCTATTTAATATTAGCATGTCATTTAGGGCGGAAGGGTTATTAAGAAAAGCGATACTTCTAGAAGAAGAGAATGCAGATCTAAGATTGGTATATATTACCACTAAGACAGATTTAATGAGTATGCATAAAAGATCTGTTATAGAAGAAATAGTCTTAGAAAGTGGATTAAAAACTTCATTAGATCCCCCATTAATTATTGAAAAATTTAATGAAAAGAAAAAGAACTAATATTAATTTTAGAGTAATAGGTTTATATATAGCTACTTTACTAGTCTGTGTTGGTATTGTAAGTAAGATTATTCAGATTCAGCATTTTAATAAAGAAATAAATACTAGCAGTCAGCCTCGATATGAAATAGTGAAAGCTCCAAGAGGTAATATTTTAGCTGATGACGGGTCATTATTATGTATATCAAAGCCAGAATATGATATTAGACTTGATTTAACCGTTATTAATGAAGATTTATTTCATAGAGATATTATTCAGCTTGCTAATGAATTGTCAGAACTTTTTCCTGAAAAGACATCAAAATGGTATGAGAATTTTTTAAGAGAATCTAAGGATTCAAAGAATAAGTATGTTTTACTGAAAAAAAAGGTAACGCATAATCAGTTAAATGTATTAAGAAAGATGCCGATATTTAAATTAGGCAGGAACAAAGGAGGTTTAATCCCAGAACCAAGACCAAATAGAGATTTACCATTTGGATTACTTGCTAAGAGAACAATAGGAAGAATAACACCAGATATGTATAACCCAGTTGGAATTGAGAGAGCTTATAATCCATATCTATCAGGTGTTAATGGGATACAATTAAAAAAGAAAATAGCAAAAGATACATGGGTTCCTCAAGATGCACCAGGAAATATATTACCTCATCCAGGGGATGATATTATTACAACAATTAATATAGATATGCAGGATGTAGCGGAAAAAGCACTTGAAAGAACATTGATTTCTCATGATGCTGATTGGGGATGTGTTGTAATGATGGAAGTTAAAACAGGAGAAGTTAAAGTAATAGCTAATTTAACAAAAGATACAGTAGATCATACTGTTGATGAGTTAGAAAATTTTGCAATAGGAGAACATGTTGCTCCAGGATCAACATTTAAATTAGTATCAATTATTGCAGGATTAGAGGATGGGTTTTTTAAAGTTTCTGATACCGTTATTGTGAAGGGAGGAAGAATAAAGTATTATGATCGAATTATGGTTGATTCTGACCATAATTATGATAAGATAACGATAAAGGATGCATTTATTATTTCATCAAATGTAGGCATATCTAGTATAATAAATAATAATTATAAAGAAAATCCTGGAAGATATTTAGACAGGATATATCAAATGGGATTAAGTACTCCACTTGAATTAGAATTACCTTTTCCTAATAATCTAAAGATGCCTACACCTAATAAAGGAAGCTGGTCTGGAGTAACACTTCCCTGGATGTCTACTGGATATGAGATGCAACTTACACCCATTCACATGTTAACATTTTACAATGCTATTGCAAATAATGGGAGAATGGTTAAACCTTTTTTTGTTTCTTCTATTCAAAGAGATGGTGTTATAATAGAAAAAAAGAATCCTGAGGTAATAAGTCCTGCAATTTGTTCAAAATCAACAATTGAAAAAATACTCCCTCTTTTAATTGGTGTTGTTGATGAAGGAACAGCAAAAAATATAAAAAGTGATAGGTATAAGATAGCAGGTAAAACAGGCACTACAGTGTTAAACTATATGCAACGAAAGAAAGGAGAGGCTAAAAAATATCAAGCATCTTTTGTCGGATTTTTTCCTGCAGAAGACCCAAAGTATTCTTGTATAGTAGTAATAAATAATCCTCGAAATAATCATGTTTATGGAGGTAGGGTGGCAGCGCCAATCTTTAAAGAATTATCTGATAAGATATACGCTTCAGATATCAGTTTGCATAAACCAATTAATAACAATAAGAGTTTTCCTACTCTTCCTAAGGTGAAACAAGGAAGAACAACTGATGCGAATTTAATATTGGAAGAGCTTAATATTCCTTTTAAGAAAACTCTTGGAGAATGGATGGTTTCAACAACAACAGATACAGAAGTTCAACTTCTTTTAAGAAAGATAAAATCAGATTTAGAAAAAGGAAGAATGCCTGATCTTACAGGAATGAACCTAAAAGATGCTGTTTATTTATTAGAAAATTATGGTTTAATAGTTAAGAGTTTAGGTAGCGGATCGATACAAAAACAATCTATAAGGAAAGGGGAACTATTTGAAGTAGGCTCTATTATTCATTTACAATTAATTTAATGAGATTAAGAGAGTTATTATATAAAGTTAATATTATTAAGATCTGTGGTAATAATGATGTTGAGGTCTTGGATATTAATTTTGATTCAAGAAAAATTAAGCAAGGGGGATTATTTGTCGCTATTAAAGGAGAAAACGTAGATAGCCATAACTATATTCAAGACACCATATTAAAGGGAGCAAGAGTGATTGTTGCTGAGATTTTGCCTAACATATTAGATGAGAATATTACATATGTACAGGTAAAAAATTCTAAGCAGGCATTAGGCTTTATTGCTTCTAGTTTTTATAAACATCCATCAGAGAAGATTAAATTAATAGGCGTAACAGGTACAAATGGGAAAACTACTATTGTTACTTTATTATATCAGTTATTTTCTTTATTGAAGGTTAAAGTAGGAATGCTTTCTACTATCGAAAATAAGATTGAAGATACTGTAATTCCTTCGACACATACTACTCCTGATGCCTTACAAATTAATTATTTATTACATAAGATGGTAAAGGCAGGTTGTGAATATTGTTTTATGGAAGTTAGCTCTCATTCAGTATCTCAACAAAGAATATCAGGATTACATTTTACTGCGGGTATCTTTTCTAATATCACAAAAGATCATTTAGATTACCATAAGACTTTTGATCAATATATAGAAGCTAAGAAGATGTTTTTTGATTTCTTGTCAGAAGATGCATTTGCAATGATCAATCTTGATGATAAGAATGCAAGTAAGATGATTGAACATACACAAGCTAAGTGTTTTTCATATTCTTTAAAATCAGCATCTGATTACAAATGCAAAATCTTAGAAAACCAGTTTGATGGAATGCTTTTAAATATTAACAACCTAGATATATGGGTTAAGTTGATAGGTCGTTTTAATGCCTATAATATTCTTGCTTTATATGCTACAGCTATAGAGTTAGGTTTTTCAGAGCATGATTTATTAACCGCATTAAGTATGCTAGATACTGTAAAAGGTCGATTTGAATGTGTGCAATTTTCAGGAGTCAAGGCTATTGTAGATTATGCACATACTGAAGATGCTCTTAAGAATGTTCTTATGACAATTAATGATATAAGAAAGCAAAAAGAATCATTGATAACCGTCCTTGGGTGCGGAGGAGATAGAGATAAACAAAAACGTCCTTTGATGAGTGCAATTGCATGTAAATTAAGTGATCAAGTCATTATAACATCTGATAATCCTAGGTCAGAAGATCCGGAATCTATTATTCAAGACATGTTAAATGGATTAGACCTACAACAAAAGAAGAAGGTTCTGACAATAACTGATCGAAGACAGGCTATTAGAGCAGCTTGTAAGCTTGCAAAATCACATGATATAATACTTGTTGCCGGTAAGGGGCATGAGAAATATCAAGAAATAAAAGGGGTAAAGATTCCTTTTGATGATTTGAAAGAATTAGAATACACATTTAATTTAAACACACAGTAATGCTATATTATTTATTTGATTATTTACAGAGCGCATATGATCTTCCTGGAGCAGGACTTTTTCAATATATTTCATTTAGAGCATCATTAGCAATAATAACATCATTGTTAGTTTCATTAGTTTTTGGTAAGCGTATTATTTCTCTTATTAGAAGAAAACAAATTGGAGAAAAGGTAAGAGCTTTAGGTTTAGCTGGTGAAGAGCAAAAAGAAGGAACACCTACTATGGGAGGCTTGATTATAATATCTGCTATTCTCATCCCTACATTGCTATTTACCAAATTAGATAATATATATGTTATTATTATGCTCATCACTACATTATGGTTAGGTGTCATAGGCTTTACGGATGATTATATTAAGGTATTCAAGAAAAATAAGAACGGTTTAGCAGGTAAATTTAAGGTTTTAGGGCAGATAGGATTAGGGGTAATTGTTGGTTTAGTTATGGTTTTTCATCCTGATATTATTGTGAAAGAAGATATCAATTTATTAGCTCAAGAAGAAAATGTAGCTTCAGTTGTTTTAGCTAAGAAGTCTTCTAAGACAACAATACCATTTCTTAAAGATAATGAATTTGATTATCATATGTTAACTTCTTGGGCTGGAGAAAAAGCTAAAGATTATGCTTGGATATTTTTTGTTTTGATTGTTATTATAATTATTACAGCAGTTTCAAATGGGGCTAATATGACTGATGGTCTTGATGGACTAGCTACAGGAACTTCAGCAATTATTGGTTCTACACTTGCTATTCTTGCTTATGTTTCAGGTAATATTATAGCTGCAGATTACCTGAATATTATGTATATTCCTTATACAGGAGAGTTGGTTATTTATATGTCTGCTTTTGTTGGAGCATGTGTAGGATTTATGTGGTATAATTCTTATCCGGCTGAAGTATTTATGGGAGATACAGGTTCTTTATCAATTGGAGGAATTATTGCGGTAGTTGCTATTTTGATTCGTAAAGAATTATTGATACCTGTTTTATGTGGAATATTTTTAATAGAGAATCTTTCCGTAATAATTCAGGTAGGATATTTTAAATATACAAAGAAGAAAACAGGCGAAGGAAGACGAATATTTAAGATGGCTCCACTTCATCATCATTATCAGAAGTTAGGTATGCATGAGAGTAAGATCGTAACAAGATTTTGGATTATTGGGATCATTCTTGCAGTATTAACAGTTGTCACATTAAAACTTCGATAATGAAAAAAACAATAGTTGTGTTAGGAGGAGGAATTAGCGGAGTTGGGGCTGCTGTTTTGGCAGATAATAAAGGTTTTACTGTTTTCTTATCAGATAATGGAATTATATCAGATGAGAATAAAAGCATCTTAAAACAGAATAATATTAAGTATGAGGAGCGTAAACACACATTAGATCTAATCCTTAAAGCAGATGAGATTATAAAGAGCCCAGGCATACCTTGTCAGAGCGCTTTGATTCTAGAAATTAAATCTAAAGGAATTCCTGTTATCTCAGAAATAGAATTTGCCTTTAGATATACTACTGCTAAGATTGCAGCTATAACAGGCAGTAATGGAAAGACTACTACTACTTTATTGTTAGGACATATTTTAACTAATTCAGGTTATGATGTTCTAGTAGCGGGTAATATGGGTATAAGTTTTGCTTATGAGATTGCTAAAAGAGATTATGATTTCATCATTTTAGAACTTAGTAGTTTTCAATTAGATAACATAATTAAATTTAGAAGTAGTATAGCAATTTTATTAAACATAACAGCTGATCATTTAGATAGATATGATAATCAGTTAGATAAATATATATCCTCAAAATTTAGAATTACAAAAAATCAAACAGAGGAAGATATATTAATTTATAATTCAGATGATAATATTTTCAGAGCACTTCAAACAAAGGCAAAAAAAATTCCTATGTCTCTTGTTCATGAATATAAAGAAGGAGCTTTTTTAAAAAAAAACAAACTAATAATTAATTTAAAAAATACAACTATGACAATTCAAGATCTAGCTCTACAAGGTAGGCATAATATCTTTAACTCAATGGCAGCTGCAATGGCCGCTCGTGTATTTGAAGTTAAAGATTCTGTAATTAGACAATCATTAATTGATTTCGAAAATATAGAACATCGTTTGGAGTATGTTCTCAAAGTTCATGGCATTGATTTTATTAATGATTCTAAAGCAACAAATGTAAATGCATCTTGGTATGCTTTAGAAAGCATGAATAAGGATGTTGTATGGATAGCTGGTGGTGTTGATAAGGGCAATGATTATCATCAATTAGTTGAGATGGCTAAAGAGAAGGTTAAAGCGATTATTTGTTTAGGACAAAATAATGAAAAAATAATTGGAGCATTTAAATCCGTAGTAGATACTATTGTTCAAGCATCCAGCATGCAAGAGGCTGTAAATCTTTCTTATGATCTGGCTAATAATGGTGATGCGGTTTTGCTATCTCCAGCATGTGCTAGTTTTGATTTATTTGCTAATTATGAAGATAGAGGGACTCAGTTTAAAAAATCGGTAAGAAAGTTATAATAATAGTGACTGATTGGGTAGCTAATATAAAAATTGAGGGAGATAGAATTATTTGGGGTGTAGTATTTTTTTTATTAATATTTTCATTATTGATTGTTTATAGTACATCTGGATGGAATATTCTATTTGGACATATTATCAAATTAGGTATTGGGGTTTCAGCCATGTATCTTGTTCATAAGATTAAGTTTAAATATTTCTCAAAGTTAGGTCAATTAGCCTATTTTTTAAGTTTAGGGTTACTAGTTTTAGTTTTTATTATTGGAGTAAGTGTTAATGGTGCTTCAAGATGGCTTTCTATAGCAGGCTTACAATTTCAGCCTTCAGATATAGCTAAATTAGCTATCTTATTATATTTAGCTCGACAGCTTAGTAAACAACGAGATTTTTTGCATAGATTACCAGATCTTATTTGGCATATTATTTCTCCTTTAGTCTTAATATGCGCACTTGTTTTACCAAATAATTTTTCTACGTCTGCATTAATTTTCTTAAATGGCATTGTTGTTATGTTTATAGCACATGTTCGCTTAAAACTTATCTTTTCAGTTATAATCTCAGCTTTTATTTTAGCAATGTCAATTTATTTTACTGCAAAATATACTAGTGTATTTTCAGATCTTTTACCACGATCTGCTACCTGGGTTAGCAGGATAGATAGTTTTTTTGATGGTAGTCAGAATGATATGACACATAAAGACTTTCAACAAGTTCAAGCTTTGGTTGCTATTCAGAATGGAGATATTACAGGAGTCGGCCCTGGAAAGAGTATTCAGAAAGGTATTTTGCCTTATTCTTCTTCTGACTTTATATATGCAATAATTATTGAAGAATATGGTGTTATTGGAGGAGTAAGTGTAATTTTAGCATATCTTATTTTATTATTTCGGGCAATTCGTATATCTTTTAAAACTGAAAGTCTTTTTGCCAGTTTAGTCGCTGTTGGTTTAATATTCTCATTAGTTTCTCAGGCAATAGTTAATATACTGGTTTCTGTTGAGGTATTGCCTGTTACAGGTCAAACATTACCTTTAATAAGTATGGGAGGAACATCCATTGTATTTAGTTGTATAGCAATAGGTATAGTATTAAGTATTAGTAGAGACTCAACAGATAGAGAGTATGAAAAAGTATAGAATAATAATTAGTGGGGGAGGCACTGGGGGACATATTTTTCCTGCCATTTCTATTGCAAAAGCAATTGAGCGATATATAGATAATGTTGAATTCCTTTTTGTGGGAGCCAATGATAGAATGGAGATGGAAAAAGTTCCAGAAGCTGGATATGATATAGAAGGGTTATGGATTAGTGGTTTTCAAAGAAGAGTTAGTTTTAGAAATTTGATTTTTCCTTTCAAATTAATAGGTAGTCTTTTAAAGTCTAAACGAATTATAAGTAAATTCCAACCTGATTTAGTAATTGGCACTGGAGGTTATGCAAGTGGCCCTATATTATTTGTTGCTAGCAGAAAGAATATTCCTTCTTTAATTCAGGAACAAAATTCTTACCCTGGGATAACTAATAAGATCCTTTCTAGATATGTTACAAAGATTTGTGTTGCATATGAATATATGGAGCGTTTTTTTGCCCCTGAGAAGCTTATAATTACTGGAAATCCAATCAGAAAAGATATTTTAAATTTCAGAGATAAAAAAGATGCCGCGCATGATTTATTTTTAACTGACAAAAATAATCCTACTGTACTTGTTATTGGCGGAAGTTTAGGAGCGAGAAGTATTAATCGTGCAATATCAGAGCATATAAATTTATTTAGAGAACATAAAATTAATTTAATTTGGCAGACAGGAGTTTCTTTTGAAGAATCAGCAAAAGAAACTGTTGCTAAATTAGGAGCTAAAGGAATTAGTTCATATAAATTTATAAAAGAAATGGATTTAGCTTATTCTGTAGCAGATATTATTGTTTCACGTGCGGGAGCAATTGCTATATCTGAACTTTGTTGTATAGGTAAACCAGTTATACTAGTTCCTTCTCCAAATGTTTCTGAAAATCACCAATATAAAAATGCACAATCATTAGTTAATAAGAATGCGGCATTACTTGTAGAAGATGTTAAAGCAAATCGTAAACTTGTAGATACTCTTATAGAGTTAATATATGATAAAGAAAAGCAAATAGATTTAAGTAAAAACATAAGAAATATTGCAATTAAAGATGCTGCAGAAAATATTGCAAAGATTGCAATTGATCTGATTAAGAGATGAATTTAGATTCATATAAATATATTTATTTTTTAGGTGTTGGAGGCATTGGAATGAGTGCTTTAGCTAGATATTTTAATTTAAAAGGAAAGATGGTTTTTGGTTATGATCAAGAAGAATCTTCTTTAACCAAAAAACTTCAATTAGAGGGGATAAATATTCATTATACAGCTTCAGTAGATATGATACCTTCTGTAATTAGAGAATCAAATATTGATGACGTTTTAGTTATTTATACCCCAGCGGTACCGTATTCTAATGTAGAAATTCAATATTTTAATAAGAATAAGATACCTTTATATAAGAGGTCAAAAATTTTAGGGTTAATTAGTCAGCAATTTTTTACTATTGCGATTGCAGGAACACATGGTAAAACAACAACATCTGCAATTTTAGCTCATATATTAAAAGATTCTGGTAAAGAAATTACAGCATTTTTTGGAGGGGTCAGCACTAATTATCACACAAATGTATTATTATCTGCTCATAGTAATATCCTTGTTGTAGAAGCTGATGAATATGATTATTCATTTTTAGAACTAAAACCAGATGTAGCTATTATTACATCTATTGATATTGATCATATGGATATTTATAATACTGAAGAAGAATTGCAATCTGCATTTATTCAGTTTTCTTCTCAAATAAAAGAAGATGGCTTGTTACTTGTAGAGGAATCTATTGATCTTGATTTTCCAGTGCCTAAGAATGGAGAAAAACGGACTTATTCTGCAACTGTAAATGCTGATTATTATGCTGATAATATAAATATTAGAAATTATGAAGCAGTATTTGATTTGCTTTTCCACGATGTGATGCTGAATGAAACATGTGGTATTCAAAATAATATTAGATTGTCACTACCTGGCACACATAATATAAGTAATTGTATTGCTGCTGCTGCTATTGGTCATTATCTTGGATTAAGTATGCAAGATATATTAAATTCTATTTCTAGTTTTAAGGGTATAGAAAGAAGGTTTGACTTTATTCTTAGAAATGAAAAATTAGTGTTTATTGATGACTATGCTCATCATCCTAAAGAATTAACTTCTACTATTCAGACAGTGCAAGAAATTTTTCCAAAACGGAATCTTACAGTTGTTTTTCAACCTCATCTATATTCTAGAACATTAGAATTAAGTAAAGATTTTGCAGTTTCTTTATCATCAGCAGATCAATTAATTTTACTTGATATTTATCCTGCAAGAGAACATCCCATTAAAGGAGTTGATTCAAATATGTTGCTAGATTTATGTACTAACTCAAAGAAAGAAGTTTGTAAAAAAGAAGAACTGTTAGATACATTAGCTTTAAGAGATTTAGACGTTTTACTTACTGTTGGAGCTGGAGATATTAGCTCTTTAGTTCAACCAATAAAACATATGCTGAACTAATGAAAAAGGTAATTTTTTTCTTAAAATCATCAATATTAGTTGCTTTCTTCATAGTAATACTATTTTTTGTTAATAATAAAATGTCCGAACAGTACATATCATTACAGAGTATTAATATTCAGCCTTCTGATGTGAGCTTTATTAATGAAAAAATGATATTAGAATATATGTTAGATGGTCAAATTATTTTTGATAGCTGTTTGGTAAAGAATTATGAATTAAAAACATTAGAAGCTCTTTTAGATTCTCATATTAACATTAAAAATGCAGAGGTTTTTATGGATTTAAAAGGAAAATTAAGTATTGATATTTTTCAAAGAGTGCCATTAGTTAGGATTATTACAAAGGATAAGAGTTATTATTTAGATGATATAGCTAATGTAATGTCCACATCATCATTTTATACTCCTAGAGTATTAGTTGTAACTGGAGATATAGAGGAGAAGAATCACTTAGAGATATTTAATTTTATTAATACAATTAATAAGAATGATTTTTGGAAATCACAATTTACACAGATACATTATCAAAATAATGAATATATATTAGTTCCATCTGTAGGGAATCATAAGATTTATTTTGGTTTATTAGAAGATGTTAATCAAAAGTTAGATAATTTATATCATTTTTATAGAGAGGTGCTTCCTGCTAAAGGTTGGCAAACATATTCTAATATAAATTTGAAATATCAAAATCAAATTGTTTGTACTAAAAACTAAAAAAATGGATGAAAAAAAAATAAATATAGGAGATTGTATTGTAGGTCTTGATATAGGTACTACAAAGATATCAATTATGATTGGTCGTAAGAATCAATATGGAAAGATAGATATATTAGCTCAAGGAAAAGCTGTTTCTATTGGAGTCTCTAGAGGTATTGTTGCAAATATTGACCAAACAGTAGAATCTATAAAGGAAGCTGTTCAAGAGGCAGAAACAATATCAGGTATAAAGATTCAAGAGGTATTTGTAGGTATTGCAGGTCAGCATATAAAGAGTTTACAGCATAGAGGACAGATTGTCAGAGATAATATTGAAATTGAAATAACAAGAGAAGATATAGATAAGCTTAAATCTAATATGTTTAAATTGATTACTATCCCTGGTGAAGAGGTTATTCATGTTTTTCCTCAGGAGTATACTGTTGATGGGGAAGATGGAATTCAGGATCCAAAAGGAATGGCAGGAGTAAAGTTAGAAGCTAATTTTCATATTATTACCGCTCAAGTAGGAGCTGTTAAAAATATTATGAGATGTGTTGAGAAGGCAGGTTTAACACCTAAGGATTTAGTGTTGGAACCTTTAGCATCAGCTGTAGCAACGTTAGATGAAGATGAAAAAAGAGAAGGAGTTGCTTTAGTTGATATTGGAGGAGGAACAACAGATGTTGCTATCTTTCTTGATAATATCATTAGACATACTGCAGTTATTCCTTTTGGGGGTAATGTTATTACGAAGGATATAAAAGCAGGCCTTCAGATTCTTGAAAAACAAGCAGAGTTGTTAAAGGTTAAATTTGGATCTGCTATGTATACTGAAGATCAAGAGAATGTTATGGTTTCAATTCCAGGATTAAGAGGTAGAGAACCAAAAGAGATTGCAGTTAAAAATCTTTCTGAGATTATTGGAGCAAGGATGAAAGAAATTATAGATTTAGTTTATCATGAAATTAAAGTTTCAGGCTATGAAAATAAATTAATGACAGGCATAGTGCTTACAGGAGGAGGATCTCAACTTAGGAATTTAAAGCAGTTAGTGGCTTTTATTACAGGTAAAGAAACACGAATAGGTTATCCTAATGAACACTTAGGAAGTGAGTCGAAAGATATAGTGATTAGCCCTATGTATTCTACTGGAGTTGGCTTAGTGATGAAGGGGTTTGAATTATTAGAGCATGAAAATATACCAATAGAGGAAGAGCTGGCAGTAGAAGGAGAACTAGAAGTTGAAGTAGGAGGAGGATTAATAGAAAAAATAAAAGACTGGTTTACAGAAGAAGAAACAAATTATTAATAAACATAAAAAACAAATAAAATGAATGCAATTGATTTAGGAATTGATTTTCAGATGCCAAAGAATCAGTCCTCACAAATAAAAGTAATGGGGATTGGAGGAGGAGGTAGTAATGCCGTAAATTATATGTTTGAGAATGGTATAAGTGGAGTAGATTTTGTGGTATGCAATACAGATGCGCAAGCACTGGAGGCAAGCCCTGTCCCTATTAAAATTCAATTAGGGGCAACTCTTACAGAGGGTTTAGGTGCAGGGTCAAACCCAGAGATTGGTAAGAAAGCTGCAGAGGAAAGTGAAGATAAAATAATAGAACTATTAGATGCAAATACTAAGATGCTTTTTTTAACGGCAGGTATGGGAGGTGGTACAGGTACAGGGGCAGCTCCTGTAATTGCTGAAATTGCTAGAGGAAAAGGTATTTTAACAGTTGGAGTAGTTACTAATCCTTTTTCTACTGAAGGAGGGTTTAGAAAGAAATATGCTGAGGAGGGAGTAGCTGAACTCAAAAAATTTGTAGACACCTTATTGATTATTAATAATGATAAATTAATAGAGGTTTATGGAGATTTAACTTTTACGCAGGCTTTTGGAAAGGCTAATGAAATTCTCAACACAGCAACTAAAGGTATTGCTGAAGTTATTTCACAACATTTATTGGTTAATATTGATCTTAATGATGCTCGTAAGGTTTTAGAAAATAGTGGAACAGCTGTAATGGGACAATGTGAGGCTGAAGGAGAAAATAGAGCTATTGAAGCTGTAATTGGAGCTTTAGATTCCCCACTTTTAAATGATAATGATATTATGGGTGCTCAGCAAGTTTTATTAAAGATTGTTACAGGTAAAGGAGAAGGAGAAATCAGAATGTCTGAACTTGCTAAGATTAAAACTAAAATACAGGAAGCGGCAGGACAGAATGTTAATATTATTGAGGGCATTGGGATAGACCCTGACTTAGGAGATTCTGTTAGTATTACTGTTATTGCAACAGGTTTTGAGCAAAAGAAAAAACCAAAAAACCCTACTACTATTGTTTTAGGAGAAGATAATGATTTGGATACTATTATTGATGAAGAGAATGGACAAGAATCTAATCAACAAACATTACTTGATTTAAAAGATGAGTCTGCTGACTTAATGATCTCTCAGAAGAACTCTGAGATTAATTCATCTCTTGAGGAAGAAAATCAAGTTAATAATGAGAAGATTATTTTTGAATTAGGTTCAGATGAAACATCTCTTAACCTTAATTCTCTTGATGAAGAGGCATTAGCTGTTTCAGATTTAGAAGATAATATTAATTCTCTTGATGAAGAGGTATTAGCTGTTTCAGATTTAGAAAAGAGTGTAAAATTAGGCTCTATGTCATCTGATGAACAGAAAGAATCTAATGGTGAAAGTTTAAATACAATTGAAGGTGCTGATGTAAACTCTGATTCTATGAAAATAGAAGCAAGGGAAAGAGAATCTAGACTTCGAGAAATTTCACAACAACTACGAACGCCTTCTGGACTTACAGATTTAGAAGATGTCCCAGCTTATCAAAGAAATAATATTCAATTGGAAGAGTCAAATCATTCAGGAGAGGATGAAATTTCTACTTATACTTTAAATGAGGGGGATAAGAATAAAACAATAATTACTCGTAATAATTCATTTCTTCATGATAATGTAGATTAACTCTTAAAAGAAAAGATTAATTTATAAAAAACCCCGAATATTTATTCGGGGTTTTTTATATAATGATATAATCTTTTACATCATTCCAGGCATTCCTCCTCCTGCTCCCATAGGAGGCATAGGAGGATTTTCTTCTGGTATATCAGAGATCACACATTCTGTAGTTAGTAACATCCCAGCAACTGATGCAGCATTTTCAATAGCTACTCTAACTACTTTTGCTGGATCAATGACTCCTGCTTTGTATAATCCTTCAAAAGTGTCAGTTTTTGCATTAAATCCAAAGTCTTCTTTTCCTTCGATTACTTTAGCTACAATCACAGATCCTTCCATTCCAGCATTCTCAACTATTTGTCTTAGAGGTTCTTCAACTGCTCTAGTGATAATATTAATTCCTGTCTGTTCATCATCGTTTTCTCCTTTTAGTTTATTGAGTTTTTCTGCAGCTCTTACAATAGCAACTCCTCCTCCAGGGACAATACCTTCTTCAACTGCTGCTCTTGTTGCAGATAACGCATCATCTACTCTGTCTTTCTTTTCTTTCATCTCAACTTCTGTTGGAGCTCCAACATATAAAACTGCTACACCTCCAGCTAGTTTCGCTAATCTTTCTTGTAGCTTTTCTTTATCATAGTCTGAACTACTACTTTCAATTTGTGATTTAATTTGGTTTACTCTTGCAGTAATATTGTTTTTCTTTCCTGCTCCATTTACAATTGTTGTATTATCCTTATCAATTACAATTTTTTCACATTTACCTAACATGTCAATTGTAGCAGTTTCTAGTTGAAACCCTCTTTCTTCTGATATTACAGTTCCTCCACTTAATATAGCGATATCTTCCAACATAGCTTTTCTTCTGTCTCCAAATCCAGGAGCTTTAACTGCGGCTACTTTTAAAGATCCTCTAATTTTATTTACCACAAGTGTTGATAGGGCTTCACCATCAACATCTTCTGCAATAATCATAAGAGGCCTTCCTTCTTTAGCAGTTTGCTCAAGTATTGGAAGAAGATCTTTCATTGCTGATATTTTTTTATCATAAATTAAAATATATGGATTTTCAAGATTTGTTTCCATTTTCTCAGGATCAGTAATAAAGTAAGGGGATAAGTATCCTCTATCAAATTGCATTCCTTCTACAACTTCAACATGCGTTTCTGTCCCTTTAGCTTCTTCTACAGTAATTACCCCTTCTGTTTTTACTTTTTTCATTGCTTCTGCAATTAGAGATCCAATAATATTGTCATTATTAGCTGATATTGATGCTACTTGTTCAATCTTATCATATGAGTTTCCAATTTCTTTAGATTGTTTTTTTAGATCAGTAATAATTAGATTAACTGCTTTATCAATACCTTTTTTTAAATCCATTGGATTTGCTCCTGCTGCTACATTTTTTAATCCTGCATTAATAATAGCTTGAGCTAATACAGTTGCTGTTGTAGTACCGTCGCCTGCTAAGTCATTAGTATTTGAAGCTACTTCTTTTACCATTTGCGCTCCCATATTTTCAAGAG
>CAJWCP010000003.1 GCA_913031595.1 uncultured Flavobacteriales bacterium
TGATTTAAATAATATTTCTCCTCCATAATCTAGAATAGTTTCTCGAATAGCTTGTATTATTTTAGGTAATTTATCTGTTCCAATATGAGGATGTGCATCTATTTTAATATTTTTAGTTGCACCATGTTGGATCAGAATATCTAATATTTTATTTACATCTCCTCTTTTTTTACTTCTTGTGTATAGTTTTCCATCTGAAAAGGTTCCTGCTCCCCCTTCTCCAAAACAGTAATTAGAGTCTTGGTTTACAATATGTTCTTTTGTAAGTTTCGCTAAGTCTCTTCTTCTGTTTCTTACTTTTTTTCCTCTTTCTATTATGATAGGTTTTTTACCTTTTTCAATTAATTTAAGGGCCGCAAAAAGGCCAGCAGGCCCTGCGCCAATAATGATTATTTCTTCTTTATTAGTTACGTTTTTATAGTAGT
Source organism: uncultured Flavobacteriales bacterium (assembly GCA_913031595.1). GTDB lineage: Bacteria > Bacteroidota > Bacteroidia > Flavobacteriales > BACL11 > CAJWCP01. The sequence goes on from CAJWCP010000003.1 coordinate 426, forward strand.
TTTTTGTTTCTTCTTTGTGGTGAAAAATCTGATTTATATAAATGGTTATTTTTAAGTTGATTTTTACTGTTTTTTGTCTAGCATCAATTGATCTTTTTATTATTTCTATATATTTTATGTCTTTTTCTTTTATGTTGTATTTTTTAGAAAGAGTTTTTCTTAATAGGGATTGATTTGCTGCAATTTCAGGAATAACTTGTATTTCTACATCTTTTATCATACTTCAAAAATACATATTGATAATAAAGAAGGCTATTTTAAGTTAATTATATTTGTAATATGCTTAATAAAGGGGTTTTTATAATTTATTTTCTAATCTTTTCATCTTTTTATTCTTTTTCTCAAGATAAAGGTCTGAATCTTAATATGGATAGTGATACTTTTTTCGTAGGAAAGGTTCCAGAGGTTAAGGTTTTTGCTTTTAAAAATAAAGTAGAGAGAAGACAGTATCTTATCTTAAAAAGAAGAGTTTTTAAAGTTTATCCTTATGCGTTATTAGCAAAAGATAAGTTATTAGCTATTGAATCTGCTCTTGATACTATTCCTAAAAAAAGAAAGAAGAAAAAATATGTTAAGTACATGACAAAATGGGTGAAAGAGAGTTATAGTGATAAGCTGAAGAAATTAACAAAAAGTGAAGGGCGTATTCTTGTAAAGCTTATTTACAGGGAAACAAATTTAACCTCTTATCAGATAGTAAGGTCATATCGGGGTAGATTTAATGCTTTTTTCTGGCAGTCAATGGCAAAGATTTGGGATAATAACCTTAAAACAAAGTATGATCCAATTAATGTTCGAGAAGATGAATTAATAGAGCATATTCTTTTAAAAGCAAAATCTGAAGGAAGGTTTAGGTGAGTTAGTTTAAGAATTGTTTAGCTACTTTTTTATTCCTTGGACCTTCCGAGTAATCGTAAAATCCTTCACCTGACTTGATTCCTAGTTTTCCATTTTTCACCATATCTATTAATAATGGGCATGGAGTGTATTTTTTACCTCCAAAACCTTCATGCATTACTTCTAGAATAGATAAACATACATCCAGTCCTATAAAATCAGCTAAATGTAAAGGTCCCATAGGATGAGACATTCCTAAAATCATGACTGTGTCTATTCCTTCAACTGAAGAAATGTTTTCATGTAAGGTGTATATAGCTTCATTTATCATTGGCATGAGTATTCTATTTGCTACAAATCCTGGAGCATCATTTACCTCTACTGGGATTTTATTTAATGTTTTGCTCATTTCCATAATATTAGAAGTTACTTCATCAGAGGTTAATTTCCCTCTTATAACTTCTACTAATTTCATGATAGGTACAGGGTTCATAAAATGCATTCCTATTACTTGGTTCTCCCTGTTGGTTGCTGAAGCAATTTCAGTGATTGAAATAGATGATGTGTTTGAAGCTAGTATAGTATGTTTTTGACATGTTTTATCTAGTTCGGAAAATATTTTGAGTTTTAGTTCTTTGTTTTCAGTTGCTGCTTCAACCACAAGGTCTGCTTCTTTTACACCATCATTTAAATCAGTGTATGTAGTGATGTTTGAAAGTGTATTTTGTTTTTCTTCTTCTGTAATCTTCTCTTTTGCTAGCATTCTATCTAGATTCTTCTCAATATTTTTTAGAGCCTTATCTAGACTTTCGCTAGATATGTCTACTAGATTTACATTAAAATTATTTTGTGCAAATGTGTGAGCAATTCCATTTCCCATAGTTCCTGCTCCAATTACTGTTATGTTCTTTATCATTTTTTTTTATTTGGTTAATATACAATTTTAAAGTTATCAAGGTAAATCTCATTTTCAGTCTGGTCAAAATCTCTCATCATTTCAACAAATATACTGAATGAAGGAGCGTTTATACTTTCACTTATTGTACCTGTAAGGTTTATGTAGATTTTATTCCAGTCTTCTTTAGGGTTTATAAAAAGAAGATCTTTTCTTACTACTAAAGGGTAGTTAACATATACTCCTACTAGAAATGTTGTATTGCATTTGTAGTCTAGTTCTAGGTAAACAGGAGCTCCTGCTTGAGGTAGGTCTTCTATTGCGTCTGTTGAGACTTGAAAAGTAAAAAATGAGTCTGTGAGAGAAGCGTATAGGTAACTATTTCCGAATTCTGTTATCTTAGTAAAGTCAACTTCACTTTGTAATGTAGTGTCTACCTGGGTGCTATTATCTTCAAAGTCTTCGTTTAAATAATTAGGGTTTAAATTCTGATATTCTACAGTAGGTGTTACAGTGATTTTTTCATTCTCTATAAAATTGACTTCTTCTATATAAGATCCGTAGAATGGGTAGGGGATTCTACTGCTAGCTATTCCATTATCTTTAATTCCAGCTCTTACTCTGACTGTTTGTGTTCCAGATTCTAGTACTGGGAATTTAGCAGGTAATTCATATACCCCTTGTAATTGATCATTTATATATACCCAGGCATCTGATATATTATGAGTTTCATTTTGATTGTTAAGATTGATCTGTTCAATTTCTAAGTATGCAGGAATCCCTTCTGATTCTTGTTTTTCGCACGCTAAAAGAATTAGAATTAAGAAAAGGTATTTTATGTTTCTCATCATCATTTTGCTATTAACATTTTTTTGTGGAATTATAATTGAGATTAATGATAAATAATTTCATTTATTATGGTTCCTTTGTTTTTAAATGTGTCATCAAAAATACAGTTTAAATAAGTATAAAAAAAGGAATGAAAGATACTTTTAGGCATAAAGGTTTGCGTAAGCAGTTAATGGATGAATTATCTGATAAAGGAATTTCAGATATTAGTGTGTTAAATGCAATGGCTAAAATACCGAGGCATTTATTTATGGATAATGCATTTATTAATTTTGCTTATCAAGATAAGGCATTTCCAATTGGAGCTGGTCAGACTATCTCTCAGCCTTATACGGTAGCTTTTCAAACACAATTACTATCTGTAAATCCTTATGAGAAGGTTTTAGAAATAGGTACTGGATCTGGTTATCAGGCTGCAGTTCTTTTTTTTATGGATGCAGATGTGCATACTATTGAAAGGCAGAAAGAGCTTTTTCAAAAAACAAAGGATTTTCTACCTAAATTAGGTTGTCATTGTAATTTTATTTTTGGAGATGGTTATAAGGGGTTGTCTAATTTTGCTCCTTTTGATAAGATTATTGTGACTTGTGGTGCTCCTTTTGTTCCGCAAGAATTGAAAAAACAGTTAAGGGTAGGAGGAAAAATGGTGGTTCCAGTTGGAGATGGTGATGTACAGGTTATGACCCTTGTTGAAAGGGTCTCAGATGAGAACTATAATATTACAGAGCATGGAGAGTTTCTTTTTGTACCGATGTTGAGTGATCGAGAAAGAGGGGTGTGATTTATTTAATAAGTTAAAAAAAATACTTTTAAGTAAAATATTATTTTTTATAAAAAATAGGTAAAATAAAAACATAAACAATTGATTTCAATATATTTAAATATAACAATATAAAGTTTTAGTTATATTTTTTTGTTGTAGGTTTTTTGAATTATATTTTTTTGTATCATTGTTGTGACTAAATTGATTATTAACTAATTAAGAAAAAAATGAAAAAATTATTTACAATTATAGCGGCACTAATGTTAGCTTTTAACATTTCTGCACAGCAAGTTGAAAAAGGAACTTTACTTCTTGAAGGAACTCTCAGTGGAACTCCTTGGACAGGTTTAGCTACTAAAAGTGGTGCTTTTGGATTGTATCTTGTAGATGGGTATGCTATGACTATAGGAACAAATATAGGTATAGTTGAATCAGAGATATTAGATATTTATCTTGGTAATCGTATTCATTTTACAGAGAGTTCACTTTTAAAGGTGGATCTTATGTATTATGATTTAGGAATCTCAGGTGTTGATGGAGATTTTGGAGCTTATCTAGGTTATGCTATGAGGTTTTATTATAGAGACTGGATGTCTATACAACCTCAGATGGGTTTTACTTATTCATCTAGCATGGAAACAGTTATGTTTAATACTGGTGTAGGTTTTAATTTACACTTTGAGAAATAATAATAAAAAAATTAAAATAATATGAAAAAACTTCAACTTATAGTGTGTGTTATGTTAGCCGTGTTCTTTACAGGCTGCATATCAACAAATCAAGGATTTCATTCTAATCCTGTACAAAATAAAGGTATAGTAAAACATCATGATATTTATGCAGATATTGAAGTAGATGAGAGTAAGAAGATAAGAGGTAGTAGTAGTTCTACTTATTTTTTAATGTTTAGAATAGAGGGAGATAATGAATATGCAGATGGTGTCAATTATGGTACTATGGGTAATATTACAGATGGTGGAAATTTAGCTGCTCAGCTTTTTTCTTGGTTAAATCCTTTTGCAATAATCAATAAACTTGTAACAGGAGATGCTATGGGAAAAGTTAGGTCAGCAGCGGCTTATGATGCTATGTCTGGAAGTGGGGCTGATTTTATTGCTCATCCAACTTATTCATATACTAAGAAGAATTATTTGATTATTCAAAAATTTGATGCTACTGTAGAAGGATATGCTGGTAAATATAAAAACTTTAGACAAGTTGATCCTCTTGATAGAAAATTAGAGAATGCGGTTAACAAGAAGATTGTAGATAAACTTCAGATTCAAAAATAAATAGATTATTTTTTTAATAAAAGGGAGTTATTAACTCCCTTTTTTTATTTATCAAGAATTTCTTTTATGATTTGACATCCTCTTATAATTTCATTATTAGATATAGTAAGAGGTGGAGAAATACGTATACTTGTTTCTGTAAATAAGAAATAAAATAAGATTAATCCTTTTTTAAGAGCTTCTTCTACTACTCTTTTTGCTAGTTCTTTCTTTTCTAGTTCAATCGCTAGCATTAAACCTTTCCCTCTGATTTCTTTAATTTTAACATGTTTTAGTTCTTTTCTAAATAATATTTCTTTTGCATTTATTTCTTGCATTATATTTGAAGATAATAGATATTCTAGAGTAGCTAAAGAAGAAGCACAATTAACCGGATGTCCTCCAAAAGTTGTAATATGTCCTAATTGAGGATTATGACTTAATAGATTCATGGATTCAAGAGAAGAAATAAATGCTCCTATAGGCATTCCTCCACCCATTCCTTTTGCAATACATAAAATATCAGGTATAACATTATAATAGTTTAGAGCAAAGAGGCTACCTAACCTTCCAAAACAAGTTTGGATTTCATCAAAGATTAGGAGACATCCTACCTTTTTACATCTTTCTTGTATTTTATTTAAAAAATTATTCTCAGGGAGAATAAATCCTGTTGCTCCTTGTATAGGTTCCACAATTACAGCTGCTGTATTCTTTGTTATATTATTGAGTGATTTAATATTATTAAATATGATTTGATTACAATTAGGTAGTAAAGGTCTATATTTCATTTTCTTTTTTTCATTACCCATTATAGATAATGCTCCTTGTGTTGATCCATGGTATGAGTTTTTACATGAAATAATTTCAGATCTTCCTGTTTTTCTTTTTGCTAATTTCATAGCACCTTCTATAGCTTCAGTTCCAGAGTTTGTGAAGTAGGTGCAATTTAATTTTAATGGCAGGTTCTCTGAAAGAAGTTGTGCAAGTTTATATTGAGGTGATTGTATGAATTCTCCATATACCATTACATGCATATATTTTTCTAATTGATCTTTTATCGCACTTATAATAATAGGATTTGAATGCCCTAGTGTACATGCAGATACGCCCGCAACAAAGTCTAAATATTCTTTATCATCTTTATCTATTATATAACTTCCCTTAGCTGATTTAATTTGTAAACAAGAAGGGAAAGGAAAGGTTTGTGCTTGATGTGTTTTAAAGATTTTTTCTACACTACTCATCTGACAAAAGTAATAAGTTAACTTTGATTATTCTAAAACAATCTTTTTTTCTATTGTACCATCTTCGTAAATATATATTTGTATATGATTTGAAGACTGATTATTTTCTTTACCAGATAGATCAATAACTTTATATCTTTTTTGATTTGTGATATTAGTGTTAGGATTTAATCCTGTCGTTTGAGCATATGTAATGCCTCTATAGTTTTGCATAATATGTTGTTGACTTCCATTTTCATTTTTAAATCTGATCCTTGCTCTTCCTGTATCTGGCCCTAGCATTAAAGGATCAGTAAAAAAATGAAATGAGAAATCTAGTGTGTCTCCAGCACCTATTATTGCAGATGTAGTATCCTGGTTAGGAGGTAAACATACACCAATACACATTGAGCTTGTCCATGTATTGGAGGGTAGATTATTCATTACACGTTCTATCTCTACTTTTACTCCATCATTTGATGTATTAATAATTTCGCCAAATATATCAATGATACCTCCTGGGTTTCCATAGACTGGTAGTGTATTGCCTGGTTTGAGGTGAAAGTCAAAACTTCCTGTTAAATTAGTTACAGGATTACATCCTCCAGAATTTATTCCTAATAGACTGTCAATGTCACACCAAATATTTGTAGGTTGGCCATTAGGGGGGCTTGCATTGTTAAACCAATTATGGTAAGCAAATAATATTCCATCAGTATTGATAAGATAGGCATTATTAGGTCCGTTATAATATTGCCACCATTCATTACAAGGGCCATCAATATAAATAGGCACATTGATTGGAACTGGTATATAAGCGCCTACACCTAAACCATTAATCATATCTTGTAGAATTGCTTTACGTTCTGAGTATGTATTAGGTTGGTAATATGGAGGGTTTGTAGGACTTATATTTCCACTATATGGCATAGGGCTTCCAGTTGGATGTGCCTCTACGGTATATACTGCAAAGCATGCTATATCATTACCAAATTGATTTGCTACATTATTTAAATCTGACATATGATCTCTAAATATAGGACAAGTATAACTACCTGATACCATTAAAACATTTTTTCCTGTATTAATAACCTCAGATAAGGTAATAGAATCTCCATTAATGTCCCATAATGTAAAATCTGCCATTGTATCTCCTATATTGACAGGTGTCCAGGGATTTCCTTGAGTCCTAGGAATAATCGTACAAATAGAATCAGATCCTAAAGGTTCACTATTTAGGCCAATTGATGATAATAATGATACTTGTCCAAAAAAAATCATAGGTAAGCAAAGTAATATAAGGGTTAGCTTTTTCATTATTATTTTTATGTGAAATTAAGAATTATTTTCTTATTATAACTTTGTTTACTGCTTTTATAATATCAGAAGATGTAAGTCCATATTTTTCCATCAGGCCTCTTGGAGTACCACTTTCTCCAAAGGTGTCATTAACACCTACCATTTCTAATGGAGTAGGTATATTTCTGCTTAATAGTTGAGCAATACTGTCTCCTAAGCCTCCATTTAACATATGCTCTTCAGCTGTAACTATACATTTAGTTTTATTAATTGATTTTAGAATAGATTCTTCATCTAGAGGTTTAATTGTATGTATATTAATAATTTCTGCATTTATATTATTTTTCGTTAGCTCTTTAGATGCTTCTAAGGCTTCCCAAACTAAATGTCCTGTTGCTACTATAGTAACATCTGTTCCAGTTTTAAGATGAACAGCTTTTCCAATTTCAAATTTTTGATTTTCAGGCGTAAAGTTTGGCACTTTTGGTCTTCCAAAACGTAGATATACAGGTCCGTTATAGTCAGCAATTGCTAGAGTTGCTGCTTTAGTTTGGTTATAATCACATGGATTGATAACCACCATATGAGGTAACATTTTCATCATACCAATATCTTCTAACACTTGATGTGTAGCTCCGTCTTCACCTAGTGTGATTCCAGCATGAGAAGCACATATTTTCACATTTTTTCCTGAGTATGCTACTGATTGACGAATTTGATCATATACTCTGGAAGTTGAAAAATTTGCAAAAGTTCCTGTAAAAGGTATCTTTCCTCCTATGGTTAATCCTGCAGCAATTCCAATCATATTAGCTTCAGCAATTCCTACTTGAAAAAAGCGTTCTGGATTTTCTTTTTGAAATTGATCCATTTTAAGTGATCCGGTAAGGTCAGCACATAATGCTACTACATTAGGATTGATCTGGCCTAATCTAGTTAATCCTGCTCCAAATCCAGAGCGTGTATCTTTTAGTTCCATATATTATAGTTTTATATTTTTTGTTTTTCTTGATTTTACATTAAAATTACGTTCACTAGTAAAATTATATTTCTTAGCATATCTATCTCTAAATACTATTTTGTAATTACCTGGTAGAAGATTGAGTTTATGTGTTAATTTATCACCATTAAAAGTATATATTTCTTCTAAATAATCCCCATCTCTTAGATATAGTCCTCCATACCCTTTTGAAGGTAACATGATATTGACATTAGATGGTGAAGGAATGATATATTTTGTGGTTGAACTTTGCTTTATTTCAACATTATAAAATTTCTTTCTAGGTAGGGTTAGCACTTCTATATCATATTTTCCTGCGATATATTTTTGTACTTTATTTATTGTCTCAACATGTACTATGTTTTCTGTTCCTGCTTCTTTTATAATATATTTATAATCTTTTTTAGAGTCTATTTCTATTTTCAGCTCACCTTGTGGTGTTTTTAGTGGTATTATAGTATGTTTTCCTGGTTTAATATTTATATTTTCTAGTGTGGTAGGGGGAATAGTATTAGCTACTAATTTATATGATATTATTGGATCAATTATCATGGTATCTGGATGTCCATATTGGTTCATGGTGTGTACGTAATTGTATTCTACCATATTTGTAAATTCATTATAGAAGGTTAGATTTATATTTGTTTCATTAGGTTCATTTTTTTCATCTAGGAGATTCACTTGTATGCTGCTATTATGAAGGACATTTGAAATTACAATATTTAATATGTCTGTAAATTGTTCTTCTTTTTCAGCATTAAGAAATTTTCCAACACAATCTAATGATTCTTTCCATTTTGCATTAGGTCCGACTCCAATTATAAAAGGTTTTAGTATAATACCCTTTCTTTGATATAAACGAGAAACTGCACAAGGATCCATATCACATTCTTCTTCTCCATCTGTAATTATGACTACAATATTTCTTGCATTATTATCCGGAAAATCTTTTATGCCTTCTTCTAGAGACATTCCAATAGGAGTAGTTCCGCGAGGTTTTATCATATTTAATTTAGCTTTAATTTGTCTTGTAGATATTTTGGCTGGTAAGAAGTCAACTTCTAATCTTGAATCATTGCAATCTTGGGGAGGGTATTCTTTTAAGTGGCCATAAATTCTAAGACCAATTTCTAGATTCTTAATTTCTTGTATAGAATCTAACATTTTAGTTAACATATCTTTTGAAATATCAAATTTACTTTTAGAGTTCCACTTTACAGACATTGATTTTGAAGCATCAAATATAAAGAGGATACGATTTTTCACGTCTTCTTGAGCTATAGTATTGATAGTGCTCAATAAAAGACTTAAAGTCACAAGTATTTTTATAAATCTAATAATCACCTAAAGTTATAGGGTTTTGAGAAAGTGCATTTTCCAATTGTTCATCGTTAGGTGCTGAACCATGCCATTTATGTGTACCCATCATAAAATCAACTCCATTTCCCATCTCAGTATGTAAGATAATTGCTACTGGCTTGTTATTTCTAATTAATCTCTTTGCTTCATTCAATATTTTTATTACAGATTCAATATTATTTCCTTCTTTTTCTTCTAGTACTAACCAATCAAATGCTTCTAATTTTGCTTTTAGGTTACCTATTGGTAATACATCCTCTAGTGCTCCATCAATTTGTTTCTTATTATAGTCAATAGTAGATATGAGATTATCAATTTTATTAGCACTTGCATACATTAAAGCTTCCCATATTTGACCTTCTTGGAGTTCTCCATCTCCATGTAAAGAATATACAATGCCTTTATCTTTATTGAGTTTTTTACTAATAGCTGCGCCGATTGCATTTGAAAGACCTTGCCCTAAAGATCCTGAGGCCATTCGTACACCCTCTAGTCCTTCATGTGTTGTAGGGTGTCCTTGTAGTCTGCTGTTTAATTTTCTAAATGTTGCAAGTTCAGTAATATCAAAATAACCACTTCTTGCAAGAACAGAATAAAATACAGGAGAAATATGGCCATTTGATAAAAAGAATATATCTTCATTGTTACCATCCATATTAAAGTTAGTGTTATGCTCCATAATATTAAAGTATAGTGCTGTAAAGAATTCAGCACAGCCTAAAGATCCTCCAGGGTGACCTGAATTATTAGCATGTACCATTCTAAGAATATCTCTTCTTACTTGTGTTACAATATCTTTTAGTTTAGTAATTTCTTGCATTTTATTTCTTTTATAATATTGACAAAAATAATAATCGTAATATTCTATTTCTTTCTAAACTCTAATAATAAGTTGTGTTTTATTAACGTATTATTGACAAAATAGTATTTATTCTAAAGATTCAGATGTTATATTTGCAAATTATTTAAAAAGTATAAGATGGCGTTAAAATGTGGTATTGTAGGATTGCCAAATGTAGGGAAATCAACTTTATTTAATTGTCTTTCTAATGCTAAGGCTCAGTCAGCTAATTTTCCATTTTGTACTATTGAACCTAATATAGGGGTAATATCGGTTCCTGATAAAAGATTAGATTTCCTAGCGAAGCTTGTAAATCCAGAGAAGGTTATACCTGCTACTGTAGAGATTGTTGATATAGCAGGACTTGTTAAAGGAGCTAGTAAGGGAGAAGGTCTTGGTAATAAGTTCTTAGCAAATATAAGAGAAACTAATGCTATTATACATGTCTTAAGATGTTTTGAAAATGATAATATTGTTCATGTTGATGGTTCTGTAGATCCAGTGAGGGATAGGGAGACTATAGATTTAGAATTACAATTAAAAGATCTTGAGACACTTGAGTCTTTTTACGATAAGAATATACGTACTGCTTCTTCAGGAGACAAGAAAGCAAAGAAAATCATTGTTTTAATTAAAAAGTGTATGGAGCATTTGGAGAGAGGTAATTCTATAAGAAGTATGATTCTGAACGAAGAAGATTTAGATGTCATTCATTCGCTTCATTTGCTTACAGCTAAGCCTGTTCTGTATGTGTGTAATGTTGATGCATCTTCTATTGTAGAAGGAAATAAATATGTGAATGCTTTATGCGAATCAGTAAAAGATGAGAATTCAGAGGTTATTATCATTGCAACAGCTATAGAGTCTGAAATTGCAGAATTTGAAGATGCTAAAGAGAGAAAATTCTTTTTAGATGAATTAGGTTTGGAGGAGCCAGGAGTACATTATTTAATACAAGCAACATATAAATTATTGAGTCTTCAAACGTATTTTACAGCGGGTAAAAAAGAAGTTCGTGCTTGGACTGTAGTGAAAGGGAGTAAGGCTCCCCAAGCAGCAGGTGTTATTCATACTGATTTTGAGAAAGGCTTTATTCGCGCAGAAGTTATTTCATATGATGATTTTATTGCCTTAGGTTCTGAACATGCTTGTAAAGATGCTGGTAAATTGTTTATTCAGGGTAAAGATTATGTTGTGTCTGATGGAGATATTATGCATTTTCGTTTTAATGTTTAGTTTTCCATACTTTAATTAGTTGAAAAATCTGTTAATAACGCAAGTATATATTTATTAAAATAGAGTAGTAGTGTTTTTATATTTGCGCTTTATTTATAACAGGTATTAATACACTTTTATGGTTCAGGCTCAGTATAATGAAGAGAGTATTAGGTCTCTCGATTGGAAAGAACATATTCGATTACGTCCTGGTATGTATATTGGAAAGATGGGGAACGGTTCTTCTCCTGATGATGGTATTTATGTTCTTTTAAAAGAGGTTATTGATAATTCAATTGACGAATTTGTTATGGGAAATGGTAAAACTATAGAGATTGCCATTAAGCAAAACAAGGTTACTGTTCGTGATTTTGGTAGAGGAATACCTCTTGGTAAAGTTATAGATTGTGTTTCTAAGATAAATACAGGAGCTAAGTATGATTCAAAGGTTTTTAAGAAATCTGTGGGGTTAAACGGAGTAGGGACTAAGGCAGCTAATGCTCTTTCCTCTTATTTTAAAATTCGCTCAATACGTGAAGGAAAAAGTAAAATTGCAGAATTTAATCAAGGGAATATCATTATTGATAGTCCTATACAGTCAACTAGTAGTAGAAAAGGAACAACTGTTAGTTTTATTCCTGATGAAGAATTATTTGGCAAGTTTCGTTTTTTAAATGAATATGTAGAAAGGATGTTATGGAATTATTGTTATTTGAATCCTGGATTAACTATATTATTTAATGGAAAGAAACTTTATTCTGAAAAAGGTTTGTATGATTTACTAGAAAAAAATATTGATACTGATATATTGTATCCAATTATTCATCTTCATGGTGATGATATTGAAGTTGCTATTACACATTGTAAAAATCAATATTCAGAACAATATTATTCATTTGTTAATGGTCAGCATACTGTGCAGGGAGGTACTCATCAGGGAGCATTTAGACAGGCTTTAGTAAAAACTATTAGAGATTTCTATGGAAAGAATTATGAAGCTTCAGATATAAGACAGGCTATTAATGCTGCTATTAGTATTAAAGTAATTGAACCTGTATTTGAATCACAAACAAAGACTAAGTTAGGTTCAACTGAAATGGAACCTGAAGGAGTAACAATATTAACTTTTGTGCAAGATTTTCTTAAGAAAAATTTAGATAATTTTCTTCATAAGAATACTGAGGTTGCTACAATTCTTCAGAAGAAGATACAGGAGGCAGAAAATGAAAGAAAGGCTATGGCTGGTGTAAAGAAATTAGCCAGAGAAAGAGCTAAAAAGGCTAGTTTGCATAATAAAAAATTGAGAGATTGTAGAATTCATTATAATGATCAGAAGCAAAGTAATCGTGCAGAATCTACAATATTTATTACAGAGGGTGATTCTGCTTCAGGTTCTATTACTAAGACACGTGATATTAATACTCAAGCTGTTTTTTCACTTAGAGGTAAGCCATTAAATTCTTTTGGATTAAGTAAAAAAGTAGTTTATGAGAATGAAGAATTTAATTTATTGCAAGCAGCTTTAAACATTGAGCAAGGAATAGATGATTTACGTTATAATAAAATTATTATTGCTACTGATGCAGATGTTGATGGTATGCATATTCGCTTATTAATTATTACATTTTTTTTACAGTTTTTTCCTGAATTAATTAAGGAAGGACATGTGTATATTTTACAAACTCCATTATTTAGAGTTCGTAATAAAAAGAAAACGTATTATTGTTATAATGATCAAGAGAAAAAAGATGCTATACTAGAAATTGGAACAAATTCAGAAATAACACGTTTTAAAGGATTAGGGGAGATATCACCTAATGAGTTTAAGAGATTTATAGGTCCGGATATGCGTATAGAGCCAGTTATTTTAGGTAAAGAATCTACTATTGAAGACCTTTTACGTTATTTTATGGGTAAGAATACTAAAGAAAGACAAGATTTTATTATACAAAATCTTAGAGTTGAAGATAATATTGAGAGTATATAATGGATATAAAATTTACTAATAAGAATAAGGCAATTTTATTGACAGTAATTATCATTATTTTCTTTGTTTTTACTATAATTATCCCTTTAGTTAGCTTGTATTTGATACCACAATCTAAGATAGGTTCTTGGTTGTTTGCAAACATATATCTTGTATATTGTATGTTTCCTGTTCTTGTCTATTTTATATATACAGGTGTTTATTTTTATCATGTTAAGATAGATGCGTATATTATTTCTATTACTTCATTTCGCACTGTATCTTCTTTTTTTACTAATAAGAGTTATGTGGATATTTCTCACTTAATGTTAGAGGATTATAAATTTATTTCTAAAAAATTCTCTTTAAATACTATTTTAATGTTGAAGATCAGGGCAGAACGGAAACTTATAGCTAAAAGATTTAATATGTCTTTATTAAGTAATAATGATAAGAATCTAATTTCAAATTATTTAGATAAAGTTATAAAAAACAAATAATGTTAGATAGAGATATAGATAGTCAAGAGAATCATGAAGGAGATGTTGTTCATGTTTCTGGAATGTATGAGAATTGGTTTTTGGACTACGCTTCTTATGTTATTCTTGAACGTGCCGTTCCCCATATTCATGATGGTTTAAAGCCTGTGCAGAGAAGAATTCTACATGCTTTAAAAGAGCTTGATGATGGTAGATATCACAAGGTGGCAAATGTTATAGGTCATACTATGAAGTATCATCCTCATGGTGATGCTTCAATTGGGGATGCTATGGTTCAGATAGGGCAAAAGAATCTTTTGTTAGATATGCAAGGTAATTGGGGTAATACAGCAACAGGAGATAAGGCTGCTGCTGCACGATATATTGAAGTGCGTCTAACACAGTTTGCTTTAGATGTTGTTTATAACAAGAATATCACTAAATGGCTTCCTTCTTATGATGGAAGAGGTAAAGAACCAGAAACTTTACCACTAAAGTTTCCTTTACTCTTGAATCATGGTGTTGAAGGTATTGCGGTTGGTCTTTCCACTAAAATATTACCTCATAATTTTAATGAGCTTATAGATGCTTCTATTAAAGTTTTAAAAGGGGTAAAACCAAGAATTTATCCAGATTTTAGTACAGGAGGAATGGCTGATTTTACTAATTACAATGATGGTAAAAGAGGAGGTAAGGTTAGAGTGAGAGCAAGGATTATTCAAAAAGATAAAATCACTTTGCATATTACTGAGTTACCTTTTTCTACAACTACTACATCTTTAATATCTTCTATATTAAAGGCTAACGAAAAAGGAAAAATTAAGGTTAAGAAAATAGAAGATAATACTTCAGAAAATGTTGAGATTTCTGTTACTATTCCTTCAGGAGTTTCTCCTGATAAAATGATAGATGCTCTTTATCGATTTACTGACTGTGAAGTTTCCATATCACCTCTTGCATGTGTTATTAAGGATAATATGCCGCAATTTTTGGGTGTTTCGGATATATTAAAATATTCTACAGATCATACTTTGTCTCTTTTGAAATCTGAGTTGGAGGTGAAGTTGAATGAATTAGAGCTTAAATGGCATATGTCTTCATTAGAACTGATATTTATTGAGAATAGAATTTATCATAAGATTGAAGAATTAAATGATTGGCAAGAGATTATCAATACTATTCATGATGCCTTAAAACCATATATTAATAAACTTTTAAAAGAAGTAACTACTGAAGATATTGAAAAACTTACTGAGATTAGGATTAAGAAGATTACAAAGTTTGATCTAAATAAAGCGAAGAAAGACATCTTACGATTAGAAGAAAATATTTTGGATATAAAAAATAATTTATCTAATCTTATTGATTATGCTGTTTCATATTTTAAAGAATTGAAAAAGAAATATGGAGCAGAAAGAAACCGAAGAACAGAAATAAAGACTTTTGAGAGTATTGATGCTACAAAGGTAGTTGTTGCCAGTAAAAGATTATATGTTAATAAAGAAGAAGGGTTTATAGGTACGTCAATGCGTAAGGATACTTTTGTTAGTGATTGTTCAGATATTGATGATATTATCGTATTTCGAGAGAATGGAGCTATGCAAGTAGTTAAAGTAGATAATAAAGTTTTTGTTGGAAAAGATATTATTTATTGTGCTGTATTTAAAAAGAAGGATGATCGTACAATTTATAATATGATTTATAAAGATGGAAAATCAAAAAAAACCTTCATGAAGCGTTTTCCAGTTACTAGTATTACTAGGGGGAAGGAATATCAGTTAACTAAATCATCAGAAGGGAGTAAGGTTTTATATTTTACCGCAAATCCAAATGGAGAAGCAGAAACAGTTGTTGTTAACTTAAGAAAGTTGCAAAAACTAAAAAAATTAAAGATTAATATTGATTTTGCTGATTTAGCAATAAAAAGTAAAACAGCGGTAGGTAATATAGTAAGTAAGAATCCTGTCAAAAATGTAGAATTAAAATCTTCAGGAGTTTCTACATTATCTGCACGTAAAATATGGTTTGATAATAATGTAAATAGATTAAATGTTGAGGAGAGAGGGGATTTCTTAGGAGAATTTAAAGCTCAGGATAAGATATTAATCATTTATCAAAATTCTTTACTTGAACTTAAAACGTTTGATATATCTAATCATTTTGATAGTGATATGGTGATTATCGAAAAATTTAATTGTAATAAGCCAATTTCTGTTGTTTATTTTGATGGATATAAGAAGTCTTATTTTATAAAACGTTTTATTGCTGATAATAAGATAATGAAATTTAATTTCATTACAGATCATAAGGATAGTTATTTAGAGATTGTTTCTACTGATTGGCGTCCTCGTATTGAAGTAGTATTTGTAAAAGAAAGAGGAAAGGAGAGGCAAAAGAAGATTATTAATATTGAAGACTTTATTTCTGTTAAAGGATCAAAAGCGATGGGGAATAAGTTGACTTCAAAAAATGTTAAAGAGATTAATTTAATTGAGTCATTACCATATAATGAAGAATATTTGGATGAGGAAAATGGATTTTCAGAGCAAGTTTTTCTTAATGAAGTAGATGGGGATGATAAAATCAAAAAAGATAATGAAGATGGTCAAATCACTCTAGAATTATAATTTATTATAAAGCTTATTATATTATATTTGTTGACTTTAATTAATTAAAATTATGAAAAGATTTCTCTTTATAGCATTTTTATTACCATATCTTCTTTTTTCACAGAATTATAATCTTAATCTTATTGGGGAATATTCTTGGCCTAATACTGAAGGTAGTGATATTTGGGGTTGGGTAGATCCTCTTGATGGTTCAGAATATGCTCTTGTTGGACTTAATGATGGTTTTTCATGCGTAAATCTTTCAACACCCTCAAATCCAATTGAAGAATTTTATATTACTGATTTAAATTCAACTTGGAGAGATATTAAGACATGGGGAAATTATGCCTATGTAACTACTGAGGCAGATGCAGGTTTACTTATTGTTGATCTAGCTACTTCTATTAGTGGAAACTTAACTTATTGGCATATTAGTAATTTTTTAGGCGTCAATGGTGATAGTATTGAATTTACAGCTGCACATAATATTTATATAGATGAGAATGGTATTGCCTATATTTTTGGGGCAAGTTCAAATACAGGAAGCTCTCCTTCAGATGGAGCAATATTTTTAGATGTTGATGCAGATCCTATTAATCCTGTATATTTAGGAGAATGGGATGAGCAATATATTCATGATGGTATGACTAGGGGTGATACTTTGTTTGCTGGATGTATTTATACAGGAGAATTATATGTTATAGATGTAAGTGATAAGAATAGTCCAGTTACAATGGGAACGCATATTACTCCTAATGCTTTTACACATAATGCTTGGGTTAGTGATAATGGTAATTTTGTTTTTACTACTGATGAGCAATCAGATTCTTATATTGCAGCTTATGACATTACTGATGTTTCAAATATTCAAGAAGTTGATAGGATTCAATCAAATCCCGGAAGTTTATCAATTCCTCATAACACACATTTTGATAATAATTTTTTAATTACTTCTTGGTATAGAGATGGTACTACAGTACATGATGTTACATATCCTAATAATATGATTCAGGTTGCTTATTATGATTCTTATGTAGGAAGTGGGAATGGTTTTGATGGTTGTTGGGGAACTTATCCATTCTTGCCTTCAGGTTTAATTATTTCTTCCGATATTAATAGTAGTGTTAATCAGTCAGGAAAGTTGTTAGTTTATGGGAGAGATTTTAATCAGGCTTGTTATTTACAAGGAACAGTTTCAGATGCTATAACTTTAAATCCAATTAGTGGAGCTACTATAGAGATTCTAAATACTTTTATACCTAATACTTCTTCCTCTAATCTTTTAGGTAATTATTCAAGTGGTACTGCTGATGCTGCAAATTATGATGTTGTATTCTCTAAACCAGGTTATGTAACAGATACTCTTAATGCTACTTTGAATAATGGTATATTAACAATATTAGATGTTGCTTTGCAACCTTTAACTCCAATTAATTTCAATGGAACTGTAGTTGATACATCTGGAAATGGTATTCCTAATGTTGATGTTGTTGTTTATAATGATGATTTTACTTTTAATTTGGTGACAGATATAAATGGAGATTTTAATATTAACACAATGTATGAAGGAAGTTATGATATAGTGTCAGGTAGTTGGGGGTATATTACATATTGTAGTAATGAGTATATAGATGGTTCTTCTCCTATTATCATTACATTACAAGAAGGGTATTATGATGATTTTACTTTTGATTTTGGTTGGACTGTAAGTGGAGGTATTATCCAAACTGATGATGGTATGTGGGAAAGAGGTTTCTCTCAAGGAACATCTGATAATCAGGGACAAGATTATAATCCTTATGGAGATGTAATAGGTGACTGTATGGATTTTGCTTATGTTACAGGTCTAGATGCGGGAAGTCAAATAGGTAGTAATGATGTTGATGATTCAAATACTATTTTAACTTCTCCTATTTTTGATTTAAGCTCTAATCAGATGTATTCGTTAAGTTATTATTCTTGGTTTCAAAATAATTTTCCTTGGGGAGGAGGTGCTAATGATACTTTAACAGTGAAAATATCTAATGGAACTACTTTGGTAGAATTAGAAACTATGACATCAGCTTCTCCAGATTTAGGGCAATGGAATCTTAGGACTTTTGATTTAGATCAATATATTCCACTTACCTCAACAATGCAATTAATTATTGAAATTGCTGATTGGGATTATAATGGAGGTCATTGGGTTGAAGGAGGTTTTGATATGTTTCAAATTATATCTTCTAGTCCAACTGAGATTCAACAAGTATCTATAGAAGAAAATAGTAGAATTATCAAGGTGATTGATGTATTAGGAAGAGAATTAGAGCCTATAAAGAACACCTCTTTATTTTATATTTATGAGGATGGTATAGTTAGGAAGAAAATATTAATTGATTAAATATCTAGTTGATTAATGATATTTTCATCTGCTATATAAGGGATGGTCACTTTTAAATTAGGGTAGCTTTTCATAGCTCTTTTTATCGCAAAGATAGCTTCTTTATTTCTTGCCCAATTTCTTCTAGCAATTCCATTATTTACATCCCAGAAAAGCATTGACTCTAATTTTTTATCTGATTCTTTACTTCCATCTATCATCATTCCAAAACCTCCATTTATTACTTCTCCCCATCCAACACCACCTCCATTATGTAAAGAAACCCAGGTAGCGCCTCTAAAACTATCTCCAATAACATTTTGAACAGCCATATCTGCTGTAAATTGTGACCCATCATAAATATTAGAAGTTTCTCTATAAGGAGAATCTGTTCCAGAAACATCATGATGATCACGACCTAATATTATTGGGGAAGAGATTATATTCTTAGCAATAGCATTATTGAAGGCTTTTGCTATCTTTATTCTTCCTTCAGCATCAGCGTATAATATTCTTGCTTGACTTCCAACAACAAGCTTATTTTGGTTTGCTTGTTTTATCCAGTTAATATTATCTTGCATTTGTAATTTAATCTCATCAGGAGCATTATCCATTATTTCTTTGAGTACATCAGCTGCAATTTTATCAGTGACCTCTAGGTCTTTTTTTTCATTTGATGTGCAAACCCATCTAAACGGTCCAAAACCATAATCAAAACACATAGGGCCCATTATATCTTGTACATATGAAGGATAATTAAATTTTCCTTTTTTATTTATGATATTGGCTCCAGCACGTTTAGCTTCTAGTAAGAATGCATTTCCATAATCAAAAAAATACATTCCTTTTTTTGAAAGGGTATTAATGGCATTAACATGACGAACAAGTGATTCTTGAACTTTTATTTTAAATTTTTCTGGATACTGTTTAATCATCTTGTTAGCTTCTTCTAAGCTCATATCTACAGGGTAGTATCCTCCTGAGAATGGATTATGAAGCGATGTTTGATCAGAACCAATATCAATCTCTATATTACGTTCAATAATTTTCTCCCATAGATTTACTATATTTCCATTAAATGCAAGAGAGATAGCTTCTTTATTTTTTTTAGCAGAAACTGCTCTATCTAGTAGTTTGTCTAAATCTGTATAAACTTCATCTACCCAGCCTTGTTTGTGTCTTTTGTATGTTGCTTGTGGATTTATTTCTGCAATTATGCATACCCCTTTTGCAATTACTGCTGCCTTGCCTTGTGCGCCTGACATTCCACCTAATCCTGATGTTACAAATATTTTTCCTCTTAGATCTTGAGCATTTGGGTCAATTTTTCTTGCAGCATTTAATATTGTAATATTTGTACCGTGAACTATACCTTGAGGTCCAATATACATAAAAGAACCAGCTGTCATTTGCCCATACTGAGTTACCCCTAGACTATTATATTTTTCTAGATCATCTGGTTTCGAATAGTTAGGAATCATCATACCATTTGTTATAATAAGTCTAGGTGCATCTTTTTTTGAAGGGAAAAGCCCTAAGGGATGTCCGGAATAAACAACGAGAGTTTGTTGGCTTGTCATCTGAGATAAATATTTCATACATAACAAATATTGTGCCCAATTTTGGAAAACAGCTCCATTCCCTCCATATGTTATAAGTTCTTCTGGGTGTTGTGCAATGGCATGATCTAAATTATTAGAGATCATTAATTGTATTGCTGCTGCTTCTTTACTTTTATAAGGAAAATCTTCTATAGATCTTGCTTTGATTGTATAATCAGGCATAAATCGATACATGTAAATTCTCCCATATTTTTTCAATTCTTCTGAGAATTCTGGAGCTAATTCTGAATGCATATTTTTTGGAAAATAACGTAATGCATTACGGATAGCTAGTCTTTTTTCTTCTTTTGTTAATATGTCTTTACGTTTTGGAGCATGACTAATATTATTATTTAATTCTTTTTTGGGAGGTAAAAAAGTTGGTATTCCTTCTGAAATAGATTTTTTAATATTTTCCATTTTTTCCATTTTTTCCATTTTTTTCTTTTTTATTGTACGGACAATGCTTGCAAGTATTATTACAACAATAACCTCTTTTCAGATGATATTTCTCTGTAAATATAACATATCCTTCTTTAGCATAATAATATTCATCTTTTTTAAGATGAGCTATTTTTGAAAATCCTTTCATAATTTATATGCAAAATTAAGATATTTGCTTAAATGAAAATTAAAACAGATGAAATATCATTACCGATCTTAAAAGATAAAAAAGTTAGGCTATTTCTTAAAAGAATAGATCTGATTCATCCAGATATATCAGGTAATAAGTGGTATAAATTAAAATATAATATACTTAAAGTTAAAGAAGATAACTTTGACTCTTTATTAACTTTTGGAGGTGCATATTCAAATCATCTTGTGGCTACTTCTTTTGCTGCCAGAGAAAATAATATTTCTAGTATAGGGGTTGTGCGTGGAGAACCAATATTACCATTAAATACTAGTCTTTCTATTGCTAAAAAGAATGGAATGAAATTTAGATACATAGATAGATCTGCTTATCGCTCTAAGTATGATTCTATGCTAATAGATTCTCTAAGAGAAGAGTTTGGGAATTTTTATCTTTTACCAGAGGGAGGGACAAATAAACTTGCTTTAAGAGGGGTGGAAGAGATTATAGAGAAAAAAGATGATTATGATTATATTTGTTGTCCTGTAGGTACAGGATGTACAATTTCTGGGATTATAAATACTTCACTTATTTCACAGAAAGTTTTAGGTTTCCCTGCTATTAATTCATCAGAATTATTGCGTCAAGATATTGCTTTATTGTCTAATAAACATAATTGGAGGTTGATTAAAGACTATGTGTTTGGAGGTTATGCAAAGATTAATAATGATTTAATTAATTTTATTTATAATTTTTATGATACTCATAATATTATTTTGGATGGAGTTTATACTGCTAAAATGCTCTTTGGTATTATTGATCTCGTAAAAAAGGATTATTTTCCTTCTAATAGTTTAATCCTTGCAATACATACTGGAGGTGTTCAAGGAAACAAAGGACTTAATGAGAGGTATAATTTAGATTTGCCTCATAATTTCTAAATTTTCCTTTTCTTTCCATTTTCCATTAGTAAAATCAGGTATGTCTATTGTTTGACTTTTATTATTAGCTGATAACTCAGAAAGGGGAGTAATTGCGCTCCACATAACACTATCATATATATTTATGTCAAGAGGTAACCCAAGGTTTAGGCATCTTATTAGCCGGTATATCATTATAAAGTCCATTCCTCCATGTCCTTGTTTAAATTCTTGACTAATTGTTTCTAATTTTTTGATTATCGGATGTTGATATTTCTTTCTATATTTTTTATAGTCCTTTTTGTTTAACCAATTGTGTCCCCAGGATTTAGGTTGTTTGCTGTCAATATATAGCCTGCTTGGATATCCTTCATGCATAGCATTTGTTCCTATAATTTTATTGATTCTAGAGTAGGGCCTTCCTGTATGAACATCAAATTGTAATAATATTGTCTTTCCTTTTTTTGTCTTAATAATAGTGTTGTTTATATCTCCACATTTATACTTTTGAATTTTATGTTTAGCTTGTTTAGCTGCCAAGCTAAGATTTAACTCTCTACTGCTCATTGAAGTAAGGTGGCAGAAGTTATCACCTCTTCCAATACCTAGATAATGACATATTGGCCCTAATGCATGTGTTGTATAAAAATTTCCATTTCTTATAGCATGTTGTTTTAATCTCCACTGGTCTTGATAATAATTTTCATCTAGTAATAAAGCTCTTAGGTCATGTAAGTAAGCCCCTTCAGTATGTGTGATATCTCCAAATATACCTTCTTGTATCATGTTTAATATCCAAAGCTCTTCTTGATTGTAACAACAGTTTTCTATCATTATACAGTGTCTTCTTGTGGTTTCTGCTGTTTTAATTAGTTTCCAGCAATCTTCAAGAGTATAAGCAATAGGAACTTCACATGCCACGTGTTTTCCTTTTTCCATGCTAAATAAAGACATTGGTGTATGCATACGCCAGGGTGTTGCAATAATAACTAAGTCAATATCTTCTCTTTTTACCATTTCTCTCCAAGATTCTTCAGATTTATTATAACAATAAATTGATGCTTTTTGCCATTTAGATATTGTATTTTTTGCTTTTTCTGTTTTTTCTTTTGTAATATCAGAGACTGCTATTATTTGTGCATATTGTTTATTTACTAGATATTGAAGCATTTCTATTAATACTGACCCTCTATTTCCTAGTCCTATTACCCCTATTCTTACTTTTTTTATTTCTTGACTACTAAAACCTATCATGTTTCCTTGTATCTTTTTTGTAGTATTATTTACTAATTCCTGTAGAGTATTTTGATCATTGCATGAAGTTAATGGTAGTCCTATAAAAGCACTTGCTCCTAATACTGATTGTAAGAATTCTTTTCTTTTCAATTTATTATTTTTAATAATGTTTATTTTTCAAATATATAAGATATAGTTTTTTTGATTATATTTATTATTGATATTTTTGTTTAGTGAAAAAGTTGATTTTCTTTATTTTCTTATTTTTTGTTTTTTTTTCTAAGGCTCAAGATAAAACCGATTTATATATTGAAAAATATAAGGATTTAGCTATTTCTGAGATGCAACGCTATGGTATTCCTGCTTCTATTACTTTAGCTCAGGGGATTTTAGAGTCCGGTAATGGAGAGAGTTATCTAGCTGTCGAAGGGTTTAATCATTTTGGTATTAAATGTCATAAAGAATGGAATGGGTTGACAATTTTGGCAGATGATGATAAGAAAGGAGAGTGCTTTAGAAAATATACAAGTGTAGCGGAATCTTATCAGGACCATTCTCTTTTTCTTGTCCATAAAGATCGTTATTCCTTTTTATTTAATTATAAAATAAAAGATTATAAAAAATGGGCTAGAGGTTTAAAAAAAGCAGGTTATGCTACCAATCCTGAGTATTCTCGTTTATTAATTGACTTAATAGAAAGGTATAATTTAAATCAGTTTGATAGAATAAAGAAGATAAATATATATTCAGTATATTCTTTTGGTTTTCCTTATGTAGTAGGTTATGGAGTTTATTTTGATAGAAGTGGAGCTAGATGGCTTAGTAATAGGTCATTGAGGATTGATGTTAAAATTTCGGGAGTTTTAAATAGTTTGTCAATTACGCATGATCAGTATATTACTGATGAGTTTTTTGTTAGTACAAATACTGGTTTAGTATATTATCCTTTAAAAGAATCAAAAGAATTGTTGCCTACTGTTTCAGTTACTTTGGGGTTTAAGAAACTACTTCCTGCACATTATAAGAGTGATTATTTTTTAACTCGTTTAGGACTTGAATTTATAGAGCGTGAAGAAGGAGTTTATAGTCGGGATATTTGGAAAGATATATGGAATGATTATTATATATTGCCATTTGTTTCTTTTTCGTACCTTATAAATTAGAGTTTTATTTCGTAATTATAAATTGTTCCATGTTTTGAATTTATAATGTTCATTTTTCCGTTATTTTCAATATCAGTAAAATTAAATAATCCGTCAGTTTCTATTGGGAAACCTTCTATAATCTCTTTATTTTTATACAGATATAATTCATCTGATGTACTACTTAAGATATAATCTTTTACTGTAAAAAGTTGTGTGATTTTTTGATTAAGTTCAAAATCATGTGTTTTTTGGAAATTTATGTCTGTTATAATTAGTTTTTGATCATTTGTTAATACATATTCTTCATTATTGTTTTGATTGTTTATTATGCAAAATAGAGATTGATTATTAAGTTGATCTATAGAAGTTTCAGTAACATCTCCATTGGTTTTTCCTCTCCATAGTTTTCCCTCAGAGGTGATAGCGTAAATTGTTCCATTTTTTCCAATTTGCAAAGGGGATCTATTAAATGTTGTTTTAGAATTATAAGAAACTCTTTTTGTGCCATTTATTGCTAATAATCTAGAAGTACTATTAGCAGTCTCTTCTAGTATGTAGTCTTTGTTATTTACTTTAAAGTGTCTAGGGGTAGCAATAATTCTATTTTTTTCTTTTTTATACTTCCAGCCCTGAACTTTTTCTATCTTAGAGTTAACGTTATAGATTATGTTGTCCTCTCCTGTAATTAGTATTCTGTATCTTTTTTTATTTTCATAATCAAATAATGCATGTCCTAAGTTAGTTATTTGAGGGGTCTTTTTAGGAAAGCCATCCACATAATTTCCATTTCGATCAATAATATGAATTTTTTCTACTGTATTAAATATTGCCTGGTATTTTTTGTTTTTATATATATCTATTTCATTAATATCACCTATTATTTTAGAATTAAGCTTTTTTTCCCAAACAATTCTTCCTTTTTTATCTATTGCATATAGATTATTAGATAGGGTCTGTATTAATATCATTTTTTCATTTGTAAAATGATTCTTGACGAATTGAGGTCTCATAGCGATCGACGTATCCAGTTGTAAAAACCATTCTTCTTTTATATTTTCCTTAAAATTGGAGTCATAATAAATACTTAGGTTATTTAAAAGTAGATCTCGCTTACTAGAAATGTCTATAGATAATCCTGTGAAGTTTTTTATGGAGTCATTATTAAATAATATCTTCTTTTTATATTTTTCTTCTAGTTGATCTTGGAGTTCATTGATTGTCCTGCCTGGATTAATATAAAATAACAGGTTTGTTTTTGAAGACATATATCTTCTATATTTTCTAAAACTTGCATTATAGTTAAGGGTTTTCTTAGTATTATAGTTGTCTATAATATATTGAATAGATGCTTGAGAGTTTCCGAATATAAAATAATCTTCAATGTTAGTAAAATAGGCTGTTTTACAAGAGAATATAGGGCCAAATAGATTTTCTATTATATTATGATCTTTACAAGAGTTAATGTAATAATTATTATATTTTTCTTTTTTTATTATTAAGCCTTGCATTATACTTGCTGTATTAATAGTGTTATTACTTTTAAAATAAGCATATTCAGCGTTACTATTCTCTATATTAAAGGTGTTAAATTTTCCTGCCTCATTTCCTAAATCCTTAATTAGCTCATGATAATCTACTTTTGTGCTGTCTAGTATTTTTTTTCTGTACTTATTCCAGCTCCAAAAGTTGTTCTGTAATTGTAATAATTTATTTTTTTTCTCGAGTAATAGTTTTGATTTATCAAAACCTATTCCTAATAGGATTGTAGTGTTTTCTGGAATAATATTGACTATATCAATATTCTGAATTTGTTGATTTATAAATATATCTGAATATTGTTTGATTGGTTCTTTAAGGTTACTAAAACCATTTGCTATAATTACATTATTTTTAATTTTTACGTCTGTCAATACCCATTCAGATAAATTATTAAGATATGTGTTTTCTTTTGTGTATGTATTTATGAAGTTTGATAAAGAATTATAGTTGATAAATAAATTTATATCAGCATCATTATTAATTGTACTGTACAGTGTTTTAAAGTTGTCGCTATTTAGTAGTTTATCTGTTGTTTTATTTTTTTTAATTACATCTTCAATTAGCATTTTATTTTTAGAAAAGAAAATGATATCTTCTTCAAATGAACAATATATTGTTTTTTCTTTTTTATTTAGTTCATAGACTGTTTTTTTATCATACTTATACGTTTTACTCAATTGACCAATCAATGGTATTATATTGTTTTTATCTTTAAGATGATTTAAGGAAATGTTAGTGCTATATAGTATGTTATTATTGTTAGGGCCTGTTTTATGTAAGGAAACAACCATTTTAGTAGTGTTAAATATAGAATTCTCGCTCAGTAATAAGCTTAATTCATCTAATTCTTTATTAATTAATTCAAATTGGTTGATTAACAATAATTGATTCCAGATATTTGTTTGTTTTAATGTTTTTGGTATTTCTTTTATATTATTAATTTGAAGAATTATTGCTGAATTTTTAGGTATAATTGTTAAAGGGTCTGTTATTTTTGGCGTTGTTTCTTTATACATGTCATAGCCTATTGCTATTATTAGAGCAATAAGAAGAGTAGGGATTAGTATTTTTATAAGACTTTTCATCTATGGAAGGATCAAAATTAGTAATTTATATGTATAAAATACATTAGTTTTTTAGTAGTTGAAAACTTTTTCTGTGATGTTTTGTAATGCCAAAATTTTGAATGTTTTTCCTGTGTTCATTAGTAGGGTATCCCTTATTATTTAGCCAGTTATATTCAGGGTGTTCTATATTTAGTTTTTTCATTAGCTCATCTCTGTAATTTTTTGCTAATATTGATGCGGCAGCAATACTCATTAATTTAGAATCTCCTTTTATAATACATTGATGAGGGATTGAGTGTTTTTTAAAATGATTTCCGTCAATTAATAAGAGTTCTGCTTTAATCGTTAGTGTATTAATAGCTCTATGCATTGCTAATATGGATGCATTGAGAATATTTATTTTGTCAATTTCTTTTACAGTTGCTATTCCAATAGAGAAGGAAAGAGCATTTTCTTTAATTATATTTGATAGTAGCAGTATTTTTTTTTTAGAAAGTTTTTTGCTGTCGTTTAATATATTATTAGTGAAATTTTTTGGTAATATTACTGCTGAGGCTACTACTGGTCCTGCTAAGCATCCTCTTCCGGCTTCATCGCATCCTGCTTCTATTTTATTAGTTAGGTAAGCTTTTAACATTTACCTAGGTATTAATCCTTTGTCAATTTTTTTAATTTCTTTAATTTGATCTTTTTCCGTTCTTATATCTATATTTTCCATTAACCACCATTCTTCTTTTTTGTAATTGTATGAGTCAAATGTTCCGTCTGGTATATAATATTCTTCTAATCCTGCTAGATCTTTACTTGGAGGAGATAAATGGTTAAAAATGATACGTCTCTGATCTTTATCATATTTTACATTTATAAATGTTTTAGCATCATGTTCTAGTATTATTCTTTTTCTTTTTTCTTTTTTTTGTGCTGCATTATTGAAAATAGGTAGGCCAAATACAATTTCATCTTCTGTGTTAAAATGCATTATCTCTATTATTTTCTTACTACTATATCTGTCGTATCCATTAAATCCAAGTAGGGTATAAAATTCTTTTTTCTTGTTTTTGATATAAATAATGTCATAATAGTATGCTCCATACCAATTTTCTGGTTTTAACTCTTTATTTTTTGCATTTCGGATATGATTTGATTTATCTGTAAGTTTTATGATTTTATAGCGTTTATCTTTCTTGTTATAGTAATGTAAAACCCCGTAATAAGTATAGCTTTTGTCATCTTTTTGGATAAACCATGTAAATATGCGAAAGTTTTTTTTTGGTGATATTATTCTAGATATTGTTGGTGGTAACTTGTCAAATGAAAACTTAAATGATTTACTATAGCTTAGTACTTCAGTTAGATTTTTTATAAATGCTTCATTTGCTTCTTTTTTTTCTTTTTCTGTTGCTCCATGGGTTATTTTGTTAGCAATTATTGTTAAAGTGTCTTCATATTCAGCAATTAGTTTTTGGTTTCCTTTTTGAGCGAATGATGAGCAAGATAAGATTATACATATATTTATTAATAATATCTTTCTCATAGTTTAATTGTTTAACAAAAATTTATTTTTGTAAAAATATAATTATTTCATGGATTTGAACGAAAGAATAGACGCATTTAGTAAGCTTGGTTACTGGCTTCATAAAGATTTTTTAAGAAATCATGAATCTGAAATAAGTAAAGCTATTTTAGTTAACCCTTGGTTCACAATTGATTCTATTGAAAAGGTTGTCCATATTTGGGCAAAACAGCTTACGCATAAAACACTTCTTTCTTGGCTATGTCGTTATAATATAAAAGAAAAAAGGAAAAGAGATACTGTTTTTGTTATAATGGCTGGTAATATCCCTTTAGTTGGATTTCATGATTTTTTAACTGTTCTTATCTTAGGATGTAATATAGTAGTTAAGATGTCATCGAATGATAATGTTCTTTTGTCATTAATTATTAAAAAGCTGATAAAGATTAATAATAATTTTGCTGATAGAATATTAATTGTTGATAATATTACAGAAAAAAAAATTGATGCTATAATTGCTACGGGAGGTAATCATTCTTCTAATTATTTCCATTATTATTTTCGTGATGTTAAAAAGATAATTAGGTCTAATAGAACTTCGTTAGCTATACTTAATGGTAAAGAAACTAGAGATCAGTTGGTTTCACTAGGAGATGATGTTTTTTCATATTTTGGTTTAGGATGTCGAAATGTATCTAAATTGTTTTTACCTAAAGGATTTGAATTAGATTGTCTCTTTGATGCGTTTTTTTCTTATAGGAAAGTGATTGATAATAGAAAATATATGAATAATTATGATTATAATAAAGCAGTATTTCTCCTTGGTAATAATACATTTATTGAGAACGGTTTTTTAATATTTAAAGAAGAAGTTTCTTTATTTTCTCCTGTTGCAGTTTTATATTATGAGTTTTATGATAACTTAAATTCTGTACATGAATTTATTATTAATAACAAAGATAATCTTCAGTGTGTAATTTCTGATTCAGATATTTCTTTTGGGTCAGCGCAAAACCCAAATCTTTGGGATTATGCAGATGGTATAGATACTATGGATTTTTTAAGTAAAATCTAATTTTGAAATTCAAACACACCAATATCTGGATAGTTGTCTCTATTTTTACCTTCTAAATCTAATGTAACACTATTATTTGGGTCTCCAGAATCAATGGCAGGAGATTCTTCCTCCAAATGATAATTGTTATTTGAATATTCGATAAATTGTGGAGGTTGATTGATTATACTGTTAGTGTAATATGAATTATTTGTATTAATCTGAGGGTCTAGTTTAATTATGCAATGGTTAAAATGATAGTTAAATGTTGCTGATTCTTCTTCTTGGAAACTTATTTCAGTAGATAGGCTTCCGTCAATTATACAGTTGTTGAAGTTTGCATTTTCTAGATTTCGTAGCTGTATATTTCCATTTGCATCTTCATAATAATTATTGA
The DNA here is from genome assembly GCA_913031595.1 of uncultured Flavobacteriales bacterium. GTDB lineage: Bacteria > Bacteroidota > Bacteroidia > Flavobacteriales > BACL11 > CAJWCP01. The sequence goes on from CAJWCP010000003.1 coordinate 30,440, forward strand.
GTAGAATAGATGGGGTAGAGCGGCCACTATAATTCCAGTGATTTGCAAAAGTGCAATGTGTGAAGTTATAATTCCCTCCAATATTACACGCTAATGTATATTGTCCACAGTTATTAATAAGTGTATTATTTGCATTAATACTAGCTCCTTGCCCTAATATTCCAATAGAAGACATGTTTTCTATTATGGTATTATTAATTATTACAGTTGGGTTATTATTGCTTACTGTATCTGCATGGATACCAATATTTCCATTTCGAATAATAGCATAATTAATTTCATTATCTATGCTTCCTGGAGTTAGCCATATTCTGTCCCATTGTCCAGGTATATCTTGGTACCATGCATCTAATCTATCTCCTTGAAATGTGACTTCATTTCCTAATATTCCGTTTATTTTTATTGAACCTCCTGGAATTTCAGAAAATGGATTTCCTACAATAATGCCTGAATTTTTATGTAAATGTATGTCGCATCCTGCATTTATATTTAGTGTATTTCCTGGATCAATAATAGCGTATCCGTAGATAACATGTGGTTTATCATCTGTCCAATCAACAGAGCAATCAATTTTATGATATGGAAAAAGAATAGTGTCTTCTCCATTAATTATTTGTCCAAATTCATTTGGTGTATGAAAATAAGCATTTTGCCCCCAAGCTACTAGATCTACATCCTGTTTTCGCGCACCTGTTGTGAAGATTAAAGAGTCTGTTAATATGTAAGGGGTAGTAGTGCTATTTGGATTGATTGTTACTTCTAAGAAAATAAAAATACTGTCATTGGCTGGTATTTTTATATTACTTTGTTCACTTCCTGGAGTTCCATCTATATTTATTCTAAAATTTGCATTAGGAGAGCCCTCTTGTAAGTTGATATTAGTTAGAATATCAAAATTATTATTGTTGTAAACTGTTAATGTTTTTGTAACTGATCCAATGCTTGTAAATATTGTGTCAAACATAATAGTATCATTAGAAAAATCTAGTTTAGCATTTGTATTCTCATTTTCTTCTTTTTTACAAGAAAAGATAGTTATTATAATAAGAGTGAAAAAAAATATTCTTTTTATCATAGTTGTTTTTTTATTTTTTCAATATCTCTTTTCTGATCTTTTTCTTTTAGAGATTGTCTTTTATCATGAATTTTTTTTCCTTTTGCTAATGCAATTTCTAATTTTGCTTTGCCTTTTTCATTTATAAATAAACGAAGAGGTATAATTGTATTTCCTTTCTCTATTACTTTCCCATGTATCTTATTAATTTCATTTTTGTTCAATAATAGTTTTCTATTTCTTTTTACTTCATGATTTGCGTATCCACCATTATTGTATTCAGATATATGTAAATTTTTTACATAAAGTTCGTTTTGAATAAATACGCAGTGAGCATCTGATATACTTGCCTTATTCTCTCTGATTGACTTGATTTCAGTTCCGACTAGCATTATTCCGGCAACAAACTTATTAATCAGCTCGTATTCAAAACTTGCTTTTCTGTTTTTTATATTTACTTGGTTTTTCACTATACAAAGATAATTATTTAATGTAACGTATATTTGCTTAGTGTAAGTATAGCAAATGGCGTCTTTACTGATGTTAGAGTTAGGTTCTCATATCCTTAACTTTAATTACCCAAGTGATACGTCAAGTATCATCATTATTGTGAATCCTAGAATTAGACCCATACTTGCTAAATCAGTATTTCCTCCTCTTTGGCTTTCGGGAATAACCTCTTCTACAACAATAAAAATCATTGCTCCTGCAGCAAAAGCAAGAGCATATGGCAGTATAGGGTAAACAGATATTACAATTGCTGCTCCAATGACTGCAAATATTGGTTCAACAATTGCAGATAATTGACCCCATTGCCAAGATTTGAATTTTGATAAGCCTTGTCTTCTTAGTGGCATTGATACAGCGAAACCTTCAGGGGCATTTTGTAGCCCCATTCCAATTGCAAGAGCGATTGCTCCACCAATTTCAATGCCAATGTCCATTCCATGCGCAAGTGCTCCAAATGCAACGCCTACAGCTAATCCTTCAGGAATGTTGTGTAATGCTATTGCTAGAACAAGTAATTCTGTTTTTTTTAAATCAGTTTTAGGTCCTTCAGCATTTTCTATTTTTTCAAACAAATGTAAGTGTGGTACTTTTTTGTCTAAAAAGTAAAGAAATAGGGCGCCTAATAGAAATCCTATAGCAGGAGCAAACCATATAGGTAAATTTGTAATGCCTAATTCTTGTTGTTTTTCTACAGCGCTAATTGCGGGAGATAGGAGAGACCAGAAGCTGGCAGCAATCATTACTCCTCCAGTAAATCCTAACGCCATATCTAGTGTTTTTCGACTAGAGTTTTTAAAGAAAAAAACCAGTGAGGCTCCAAGAGCAGTTAGCCCCCAGGTAAAAAGACCTCCAATTAATGCTTGCAATATAGGGTTTTGTTCTATAAACCATTTATATAGTTCGTGTTCTTGCATAGATTATTCTTTTTTAATTAGTATGTGTTTTGCTGCTTCGTTGCTTAAGTGTTGTGTCAGCTTATTAATTTTAATATTAATTGATTTGTCAAATGGGATATGTTTAATTACGGTTACTTGACTTCCAATTTGGATTTTTAATGCTGTTAAGTAGTCTAAGAATGGTTTATTATCAATATTAACACCCATTACAATACCATTTTCTCCTTCTTGTAATTTACTTAAAGGTTGTGTGTTTATTTTTTCTATTTTTCCATTAATACTAGGTATAGGTTCGCCATGAGGGTCAAATTTTGGAAAGTTTAAAAACTCATCTAATTTGTTAGTTAATTTTTGGGATTGAATGTGCTCAAGTTGTTCTGCTATTTCATGTACTTCTCCCCAGTCAAAATCAAGGTAGTGAAATAGGAAAGTTTCCCATAGTCTATGTTTTCTAAGAATATTAATGGCTTTTTTTCTTCCTTTTTTGGTAAGAGTAACTCCTTTATATTTTTTGTGTGTAATAAGTTTTTTTTCTTCTAATTTTCTCATCATGTCTGAAACAGAGGCAGCAGAAGTATTAGTTTCTTTAGAGATTTCATTAGTAGATACATTTTTATCTGTATGTAAGCTAATAGATATAATAGCTTTTAAATAGTTTTCTTCTGCTAGTGTTAACATGTCGTAAAAATAATAATTAAATTAATATAAATATATTTTTAGACGTGTCTAAAAATATTGATATTTGCTTAAATTAAAATTATGAGATTTTTTTTATTATTTTCATTAAATTTATTAGTGTGTGATATATCTGCTCAAGTGTTAAAAGGTTGTATTACGTCAAATGGGAATCAATTGGTTCCATTTGCAAATATTGTAATCGAAGAGTTAAATATTGGTGTTTCTGCAGATAAAAAAGGTTGTTATGAGTTAGATTGCGTGACTGATGGTGATTATAATGTTACTGTGTCGGCTGTTGGTATGCAGTTAACAAACCAGCTGTTTAGTGTTAAGAAAGGGGTTAATTTATTAAATATTGACATGCTTCCTTCTGTATATGATCTTGATGATGTTGTTATTACAGGAGAGAGAAGTCCTAAGAGAAAAACAGACTCTCCAATAATTGTGAATATTATTAATTCTGCACAATTGGAAAACGTTCAAGCGTGTAACTTGTCAGAGGGGTTAAATTTTCAACCAGGTCTTCGTGTTGAGATTGATTGTCAAACTTGTAATTATAGTCAATTAAGGATTAATGGTTTAGCGGGAGGTTATTCGCAGATTTTGATTAATGGTAGGTCTATTTTTAGTTCTTTAGTTGCTCTTTATGGTTTAGAGCAGCTGCCAGTTAATATGATTGACAGGGTTGAAATAGTTAGGGGTGGTGGTAGTGCTCTTTATGGTTCTTCTGCAATTGCTGGTGTTGTAAATATAATCACTAAGTTACCATTAAAAAATAATTACAATATAGGTTATGATTATAGGCAAATTAATCGTGCTTCAAACGATCATGTTTTTCGTGGAAATATGTCTTTTGTAAATTCTAATAAAGATGCTGGTATGGTGTTCTTTTTTAATAATAGGAAAAGAGCTTGGTATGATCATAATGAGGATAATTTTTCAGAACTACCAAAGTTGCACGATATGTCTTTTGGTTCAAATTTTTATTTTATGCCTACAAAAAATCAAAAAATAGAATTTAATGTCAGTAAATTAAATGAGTATAGATATGGGGGTGAAATGGTTGATGGTTTAGCGCATTTTTCATTACAAGCTGAAGAGAGATATCATGATGTTTTATTAGCTAATTTAGATTATCAACTTAACTCTAAGAATGGTAATTCATCCTTTATTGCTTATTTAGCTTTCCAAGATGCTAAGAGAGATCATTACACGGGTATTCGACCTGAGTTAAACACATTTTCTGATACACTTCATCTTATTGATCCTCCATATGGAAAATCTTCTAATCGTACAGGGCAGGCAGGTTTTCAGTTAAGTAATAAATTGAGTTTTTTAGGGTCAAATATTTTGACTATTGGGGGGGATTTTCTGGATGACAATGTATCTGATAAGATAGAGGTGTATAATTATCTGGTAGATCAAAAGGTGAATACATTAGGATTATTTCTTCAGTCGGATTGGAGTTTTTCAGATAATTTTAATGTTTTAAGTAGTGTTAGGTTTGATAATCATTCTATGTTGAATTCTATTGTTTTGAGTCCTAGGTTTTCACTTCTTTATAAGTTTAATGAGGAGGTTCAGTTTAGGTCAACATATAGTACTGGTTTTAGAGCTCCGCAGGCTTTTGATTCTGATTTGCATATGGCTTTTGCGGGCGGCGGAGTTTCTACAATAGATTTAGCAGATGATTTGATAGAAGAAACTTCAAATAGTTTAAGTTTTTCCATTAATTATGACAGGTTGAATAAAACATATCTCTTTGGTTTTACTTTAGAGGCTTTTCTTACTTCTTTAGATAATGTATTTTATTATGAATTTATTGGTCAAAATGATTTTGGTGAACAGCTGTTAAAGCGAAATGGAAAAGGAGCGGTGGTTCATGGAGTAAATATAGAGTCAAGATTAAACTATGTGAATATTTTTAGAGTAGAGTCAGGTTATACTTTTCAAAAGTCAGAGCATGTGAGTCCAATTTTATATTCATCTGATTTATTGCCTAAAAAAGATTTTTTACGAAGTCCTGATAGTTACGGGTATGCTGCGATGAGTTATTTTTTAAACAAAAGTTTAAGTTTTAATGCTAATCTGGTTTATACTGGTAAAATGCATTTAATTCATCTTGCGGGGTCTCCTGAGCAAGAAGTTAATGAGTATTTTATTTCAGAACCATTTACCGTTATAGGTTTACGGGCATCGTATGTAATTAGTTTAGATGCGCATGAAGGGGAGGTGAAGGTTAGTTTTGGTGTTAAGAATCTTACAAATGCTTATCAAGATAATTTTGATACTACTAAAAATAGAGATAGTAATTTTATATATGGGCCAGCCCTTCCAAGAACACTTTATCTAGGTCTTAATTGGAGTTTGAAATAATTTTTTGAAACTAAAAATTTACTTTTGTGAAGTATTTTTAGTTTATTTTGTATTAAAAAATCACACATTACAATATTAATTTTATTTTTTAATATAAAATATTTATTATCAATTATTTATAGATTTTATATAATCTATTAATTTAATAATTAAACACTTAATTAAAAGGTTTATTTGTTTGAAAAGAATAAAATAAATATATTTACAGTTTACATATGTAAATATTTAGAAATGATTAATAGATTGAAAAAATGGATGGATTATAAAGGTGTTATCCCTGCAGTTCTTGCTGATAAAATAGGTGTAAGCCGTGCAACTATTTCACATATATTGTCTGGTCGAAATAAGCCAAGTGTAGATTTTTTACATAAGCTTTTAGGTAATTTTCCTCAAATTAATGCAAATTGGTTGATCACAGGAATTGGTAGTATGCACTTAAATGATGCTAGAAATCAAAATAAAAAGAATATTCAAAAAGTATTAGTATTTTATGATGATAGTTCTTTTGAAGAAATAAACACTTAACAATTAAATAGCATTTTCTATTTTTGTAAAAAAAATAAATGATATTATTAGGTACTGGTTATGCGCAAGATAGCTTATTAATTCTTTTCTTACTAGTTCTAATTTTATTTTGTTTTTCCTTGTTTAGCTATAAAATTATACGTGCATTCTTATTTCTTTTTGATCCTGAAAAGGCACATAACATTACCTTTCTTCTTTTAAAATATTTGCATAAACTACCTTTATTACCTTGGTTAGTAAGAAAAATTTATTATTTGAGTGATGAGAGATTAGAGAGAGAAGTATTTGGTGTGAGATTTAAAAATCCAGTAGGCTTAGCAGCAGGTTTTGACAAGGATGCTAGATTATTCGATGAGCTTTCCTCATTTGGTTTTGGTTTTGTAGAGATTGGAACAGTAACTCCTGTTCCTCAAGAAGGCAATTCAAAGCCAAGATTATTCAGATTAAAAAATGATAATGCTATTATTAATCGTATGGGGTTTAATAATGAAGGGGTTGAATCTGTAATAGCTAGACTACGTAGAAAGAACACAAAAATTATTATTGGAGGTAATATAGGTAAGAACAAGGTTACACCTAATCATATGGCAGTGAATGATTACACGATATGTTTTGAAAAATTATTTCCATATGTTGATTATTTTGTAGTCAATGTAAGTTCTCCTAATACACCTGGTTTAAGAGAATTACAAGAAAAAGAACCTCTTTCTCTTTTATTAAATAAATTACAAATATTAAATTCCAAGAAAGAAAAAAGAAAACCAATTCTTTTAAAGATTGCACCAGATTTAACAAATAGTCAGTTAGATGATATTATTCAAATTGTTGCTCAAACAAATATAGATGGAGTTATCGCAACTAATACAACGATTGAAAGAGGAAATCTTGAAACAAATAAAAGTAAGTTAGAAGTTATTGGATCTGGAGGTCTTAGTGGTTTACCTTTACATAAAAGATCAACAGATGTGATACGTTATTTGTCTAATAAATCAAAAAACTCCTTTCCTATTATTGGTGTAGGAGGTATTCACTCTGTAGAGGATGCAATGGAAAAAATAAATGCTGGAGCTGTTCTTCTACAACTTTATACAGGCTTTGTTTATGAAGGCCCTAGGCTTATTAAGAATATTAATAAGGAAATATTAAGTAGACATGCAAAATAAGGTTAAGATTATTGAGTGTCCTAGGGATGCTATGCAGGGTATTGTTGAATATATTCCTGTAGATGTAAAAATAAAGTACATTAATGAATTATTAAAGGTGGGGTTTGATACAATTGATTTCGGAAGCTTTGTTTCTCACAAGGCTATACCTCAGTTAAGAGATACTGAGCAAGTTTTAGATGGTCTAGATCTAGGCGGTAAATCTAGTAAGCTGCTTGCTATTGTTGCAAATAAAAGAGGAGCAGAGAAGGCATGTGGTTTTAATGAGATTGATTATTTAGGTTTTCCCTTATCTGTTTCTGAAGAATTTCAAAAAAGAAATACAAATAAAAGTATTAGTGAAGCTTTGCTTGAAGTTAAAGAAATGCAAAATTTATCTCTTAAAAATAATAAGCAATTAGTTGTGTATTTATCAATGTCTTTTGGAAATCCATATCAAGAATATTATCATTCTGACATTGTTGCTGAGTTGGTTAGTAAACTTAATGCTATAGGTGTTGATATCATATCTCTTTCTGATACAATTGGCGTCTCAAATAAAGAAAATATAGCCATTATTTTCTCAACATTAATCAGTGAATTTAATCATATTGAGTTTGGCGCTCATTTTCATACTAAGGCTGACGAATCTCAAGAAAAATTAGAAGCTGCTTTTGTGCAAGGATGTAGAAGATTTGATACAACTATAATGGGTTATGGAGGGTGTCCTATGGCTAAAGATGTGCTTGTAGGCAATATGCCTACTGAGCATTTAATTACTTTTTTACATAAAAAAGGGCTAAAGACTTATATAGATGAAAGTGTTGTGCAAAATATTGTTAAAAACATGTTACTATATTTTTAGTTATCTATTGATTGAAATTTATTTTTTTTTCATATTTGCATTGTACATAAGTGCATCAGTAATGATGTTAAAAGGGAAACAGGTTAGATTCCTGTGCTGTTCCAGCAGCTGTAAAGTTCGTTTTTTTTAGTTACTACAATATCACTGTTGAAAAATGGGAAGATAAAAACTAAAGAACTAAGCCAGAAAACCTGCTTATTACAAACTGTTATTGAATATCTCTGGATAAGATATTGATGTTGTTAAATTATTAATTAAAAATTACACTGTTATGAGAAAAGTTCTATTTTTTCTATCGTTTTTTCAGATATTTTTTCTGCAAGCGCAAGAATATGTTCATCAAGTTTTAATATTAAATGAGGGGTACTATGATTATACAGCACAACAAATAGTTGAGCCAGTTACTGTTGGTACTTATAATCCAGATACTGAGCTTTATACAGAGGTTATAACTATTGATAGTGCTAGATTTGCTTCAGACATTATTATTGATGATAATTTCTTTTATGTTGCAGCTGATAATAAGATCTTAAAGTATGATTTAGATACTTATACTTTGTTAGCTCAGCAGATAGTTCAGGGAGCACGTCATTTGGTAATAAATAATGATAAGCTATTTGTTTCTCGTGGTGATTATGATCCTAATACTTTTGGGCCTGTATTATTTAATTCTTATCTTCAGGTTTATGATAAACAAACATTAAGTTTTATTCAAGAATTTGATACTCTTTCTGGGCCTAAATGGTCTACTCAAAATATGGTTATAGGAGGAGATAGTTTGTATATAGCTATTAATAATGCTTTTGCATTTGGTAATGAGCAAGGCATGATAGGTGTATTAGATTTAAATAATATGTCTTATGTTAATGAGATTGATTTAGGGACTGATGGTAAAAATCCAGATAATATGATGATAGATGGTGGGAAAATCTATACAGTTAACAATAAAGACTGGTCAGGTATGTCTATTTCTGAACATGATGTTAGCGCTTCAACAACTATTACTACAAATATGGCTTTAGTTAGTACAGGATGTGGAACTTCATGTTTAAGAGGAGGAAAAGTTACCTATCAGATTTCAGGTGATACAGATCTTTATGAATGGGATGGAACTGTTTCTAATGCAGTTGGTGTATCTAATAATTTTTATGATCTTGCTATTGATAAAGTAAATAACTATTTGTATGCTAGTTCTACTGACTTCTTTTCGTATGGAGAGATTCATATATATGATCAAGATAATATATTATTAGGAACATTCCCTTGTGGTATATCTCCTGGATCAATTGTTTTTGATAAGAGAATGGTAGCAGGTATTGAGGATATTGCTTTATATGAGAATGATTCTAATCAATTATATGATCTTCTTGGAAGATCAGTTACTAGCAGTAAAGCTTTACAAGAAGGCATGATATATATAAAAAATAATAAGAAATTTTTATTCGTTAAATAAATTTTTAAGAACAAACGTCTTCTATAGTTTCTTTAGTTATTATCTTTACACAAAATTAAGATATGAGGTTAATATATTATTTATTTGTACTTGCTTTTCTTTTTGTTGCTTGTGAAAAGGAAGAGGATCAGACATCAGTCTCTAATTTTTCTGAAGATTATGGAGAAGGCTTATATATAGTTACAGATCAGGGTATAAGTTTTTATAATGATACATTAGTTGTAGATCGTATATTCAATCTAGTAAATAAGATGCCTGTTTATAATCCAAATAGTATAAAGTTTAATGGTACTAAGGCGTATATTATTGCAGATAATTCTATCCTAACAGCTAATGTGTTTACATTTGAGAATAAAGAACAGATTTTTGGCTTTAACAATGCGGTTGACTTAGATTTTGTAAGCAATAATAGACTGTTTGTGGTAGATAAAGGTGACTCTAAAGTGAAGGTAGTAGATTTAGAGACTTTAGATGTTACAGATGTGATAGAAGCAGGAGATAGCACAAAACCTTGTTTTATAGTAAGTAATTCTTACAGGTCATATATAATGAATGGAGGAGGAGATCCATCTGAGATCAAAGATTCAACTATTATTGCGATTGATTATAAAGATAATCTTATAGAGTTAGCAGATTTTATTGGTAATCTTATTGTAGGAACTAACCCTAATTCTGCAGTTCTATCAGGAAATTTAAAGATCTTATGTCAAGGAGTATATGATTCTGTTGATATATCTAATAATATAGAAGCTTCTTTTTATAATGTCAATCCTAATAATATTTCTATAAATTTTCATGAACAGTTGTCTAATATATATAATGCAGATAATTTGGTGGCTAATTCTGCAAATACCGACTTGTATTTCACGGCTAATGGTGGAATTTATAGAATGCCTAATAATGCTAGTCAAACTAATTTAATATTAAGTATTGAGTCAGATGTTCTTTTTATACAAGAGGAGCAGTATGTTACAGGTAATTCTTCTCTTGCTTGGTCTGACATGCTTTACATTAATGATGCTGTAAATAATCCTAATATTATATATAAGTATAATATTAATACAAGTTCATATACTGATACTATTGTCGTTCAAGGTAATGTGAGGGATATTAAATCTTATTAAAAGTTATAGCTTCTTTAATAATAACTTATATAAATCTAGCATTGCTTCAATATCTTTTTTATGTACTTTTTCATTAGGGGAATGCACATTGTCTTCTGCTGCACCAATAAAACACCAATCCCAGGGATAGTTACTTTTCTGTAATTCATTACCATCACTTCCTCCACTACTTTCTACTTCTAACTGAAAGTTAATATTTGATTGTTTGACAATTTTTAATATCTTATTTATATAAGACCTTCTAGGTATTCCGCTATCTCTTAAAGAAATAACACATCCTTTTCCATGTTTTATTCCATTTGTTATCCATGTTATATCTGATATCAAAGCTTGATAAACATTGTATTTTTTTTGAATAAATTTACCTAAATATCCAGCAGAGCCTCCTCCGTGTTCTTCCCAAGAAGAAAATACAATGATTCCGTCTTGTAAACTTTCAGCTATTTTTAGACAATTCCATACTCCTAATCTATTATCAAGATAGCAACTTTGTATAAAGTTTTTGGTGTTTCTAAAATTTAGTTTAAAAGTGAGAGATGTTCCTCTTTCAATTTTTCGACTTGCGTCGATATAATACTTTTTTCCTTTTTTAATGATTTCACCTTCAATTTTTCCTTTACTGTCTTTACCAGTTAATTTAAACCCTTCTTTAATGACAGGCCCTCCAATCTTGACAATTTCATTATTATATCTAACCGTAAATCCTATTGAATCCATATGTGCAAATATTGCTGTTCTTGGTTTTCCAAATACTAAAACGATATTGTCTTGAAATCCTTTTCCATGATATAACTTAGGTTTTACTGTCCATTTATTTTGGTTTTCTTTTATATATTTTAATATAAACTTATTTATTACATGTTCTTCTCCTGAAGGGGAATGAATACCACATAGTTTTTTTAATAATTCCATTTTATATAGTTTTAATGTATTCTATCTTTAAGTGATAATTTTCTTTATATGTTTTTATTACATTATCAGCTTTATCTTTTTTTACTGTAAATATAATACTACATTCTGTTTTTAAACTTTTGTTTATGATTTCTAGATTAAAAAGCTTTATTGTTTTCATCACGTTATTTATTTGAGAATAGTTAAATGACACCTTGTATTGCTCTTTTATATTTTTAGTGATAATTTTGCATGTAGATATTACTTGAAATGCGGCTTTCTTGTATGCTTTTATGAGACCTGGAATACCTAATTTAGTTCCTCCAAAGTATCTGACAACGATAATTAATGTGTTTGTTAAATCATTAGATTTTATTTGATTTAATATTGGTTTTCCAGCTGTTGAAGAAGGTTCTCCATCATCACTTTCTTTTTGAGCAGATTTATCTGGATGTAATATGTATGCGTAACAGTGGTGATTTGCTGAATGTTCTTTTTTCTTTATAATTTTTATTTTATTCTTTATTTCTGATTCTGATTTCACATTAAATATGTAGGAGATAAACTTACTTCCTTTTTCTTTAAAAACTATTCTTTTTGGTTTTTCTATTTCTTTATAAGTATTCTCAAACATTGTAAGTAAAAATATAAATTGAACTTAGGCATAACATTATTCCGACCCAGTTTAGTTTGCTAATTTTTTCATTAAATAATATGATTCCAATAAGAGAGGATGTGATTATTATACCCATACAAATTAAAGGAAATACAATCGTGCTTTTTATATTGTTTAATGCTTCTAAAAAAGTAAATAGAGAGAAAAAATTAGGTATTCCAAAGATTGCGCCCCAGTAAAGGTTTTTAACATCAAATAATCTTTTATTTTTAATAAATGAGGGGATTAATATAATGCTACCTACTATACATGCAGTAGTAAATAAAATGAAGAAAAACATAAAAGGGTCATGATGGTTAAATTTTTTAGTAAAATCATTAAATATAGAATCTGCTAAACCTTGTCCAAGGAAAACGAGTATAGGTATAAGAAGATATTTTTTTTTTAGATTAATTCTTTGCTTAACTATTGAAGCGAATATTATTCCAATAAACGCTAAAAATAATGCGCCTATTTGTAGTGAGTTTAATTTTTCTTCTGGATATAATATTATAGCTGTAAAAACTGGAATAATTAAAGACATCCTACTATAAAGGGTTGTTGTTGCAATTCCGATTTTTTGAACTCCATAGGCGTATAAATTAAATACTATGATAAATAGAGATCCAAGTGTTAGGGCATGATAGATCCATTGTTTTTTTATAACCTCTATTATTGAAAAGTCAGTTTCTATAAGTAGGAGGGAGAAAAATGCGCATACTGCATAATTAGTAATTAAGGCTTGTAAATTATCAACTTGGAATTTTTCAAATAATTTAAAACAAATTATTAAAATATTAAAAAGTAATATCGTATAGATTATACTATACATTTCTGTATATTTCTATTATATCTTGTTCTATTTTTTTTATTGAGAAAGGTTTTTTCTTTATAACAGGGGTGGGTAAGCCAGATTTTAAGTTTTTGTTTGCAGTGAAAACTCTGGCTTCATCCCATATTCCTTGCTGAATAAAAGTATTGATTGTGTGTGCGCCTCCTTCAATAATTAAAGATTGAATTTTCTGTTTATATAAGCTTTTTAAAACACTTTTAATCAAATTATTAAAGTCAATTTTTATAAATTTATTTAGATTAATCTGATCATTTCTTATAGCATTATATATTATTGTTTTAGCTTCATTATTATAGATGTTAAGATCAAGAGGTAAATTTAGGTTTTGATTAATAATAATTCGAATTGGATTTTCCCCTTGTATTTCTCTAACTGTTAGATGTGGATTGTCAACCTTAGCCGTTCTACTTCCTATTAAAATTGCGTCTTCATATGACCTCCATTTATGAACAAGTTTTTTTGATGAATTAGAAGTCATCCAGAATTTTTCTTTTTGATTTATTGGTGCTATTAAATTATCCTTACTTTTTGCCCATTTTAGAATAATGTAGGGTCTTCTTTTATCATGAAAAGTGAAAAATCTTTTGTTTAAATCTAAACATTCTTTCTCTAACACCCCTACTTTTACATTTATATTATGTCTCTTCATCTTTTCAATTCCTTTACCTGATACTTCTATAAATGAGTCTTTACATCCTATAATTACTTTTGGAATATTATTATTAATAATAAGATCACTACACGGAGGTGTTTTTCCATGGTGAGCACAAGGCTCCAAGTTCACATATAATGTAGATTCTTTTAAAAGATTTTTGTTTTTTACACTATTTATTGCATTAACTTCAGCATGTTGATGACCGTATTTTTCATGATATCCTTCACCAATAATTTTATTATTGTGAACAATTACACATCCAACCATTGGATTAGGTGAGGTTTTACCTCTCCCTTTTTTTGCTAATATCAGGCATTTATTCATGAAATTCTCATGGATTTCCATGCTCCAAAAATAGCCAAATTATTACATTTGTTTTATGAAAGTATGTAATATTATTCCATATTTTAAGGATAATCTTTCCTCGATCACACATGAAAAAGAGATTGTTTCATGGGCATATATTGTAATTGAATCAATTTTAGCCTATACTAAATCCGACACAATTATTTACTCTGATAGTTATATATCAAAAACTAATACAGATAAAATCATCAATATTGTTAAAGAGCTTAGACAGAACAAGCCTATTCAATATATTTTAGGAGAAGCTTATTTTTTTGGATTGTACTTTAAGGTTAATCGTCATACATTAATTCCTCGTCCTGAAACAGAGGAGTTAGTGAAATGGATTCTTCAATATAATTTTCAATCTGTATTAGATATTGGAACTGGAAGTGGCTGTATAGCGATATCTTTAGCTAAGAATTTATCATTAAATACTTTTGTTTTAGACAATTCTAAAGAAGCTCTTGAAATTGCTAAATTTAATGCAGATAAACATCAAGTGCCAGTCTATTTATTACATCAAGATATTTTAAAAATTACAGAATTACCTAAAGTGGATGTAATTGTAAGTAATCCTCCATATGTTGAATTAAATGATTATGATAGCATAAAACCTAATGTAATTAATTATGAGCCTCATGATGCAATATTTGCTCCTTCTTATAATTCATTAATTTTTTATCATAAAATTATATTATTATCAAAATCTGCATTAAATCAAAATGGACTTTTGTTTTTTGAGATTAATGAAAAATATTCTTCTGAGATTTCGGATATGTTGAAGAAAAATCATTTTGTTGATATTACGTTAAAAAAAGATATAAACGATAAGTTTAGAATGATAAAAGCAACTAAGAAATAGTTATTTTTGAAAACATATAAATAATGTTAATATGCTTAATGAAAAAGAAGTTTTAGATTTCCAAAAAGATTGGGGTGATGGTATTGTTAGTATTGGTAATACTTATAATTGCGGAGGGGATTACAAAAATGAAAGCTTAGATTTTATAAATAGACTATACGCATATAGTAATGAAAAAGTATTTTTTAAACCGACTCTTGCTTCTGAGGTTCAGTTTAGATTAGACTTAGAAAGTGCACTTTCTTATTTTATTGGAGAAAATGAAAGTTTTCCTGAAGATAGTGGTTTTGCAATTAAAGGATGGTCATCTGTAAGATGGCAGAATATTGGCATAAAGATTATTGACGATATAGCTATATGTATGGGGAATTATTTTTTTATGAAGAATGAAGAAGAATTAAAAGTTGAGTATACAATCATTTTAAAGAAAATAAATGGAAATTTGAAGATGATTCTTCATGACTCTCACCTTCCTTATAGCCAATGAACATAAAACAACGGATTGATTATTTAAGAAAAATATTACACGAACATAATCATACCTACTATGTTTTAGATAGTCCTACTATTTCAGATTTTGAATTTGATAAATTGATGGAGGAACTTATTGTTCTTGAAGATAGCTTTCCCAATTATTTTGATATTAATTCTCCTACTCAACGTGTTGGAGGAGGTGTTTTAGATTCATTTAAATCAGTTAAACATAAGTATAGAATGTTGTCTTTAGGAAACACTTATTCCTCATCAGATTTAAGGGATTTTGATAAACGATTAAATAAACTTTCTGATCAGTATTTTGAATATGTATGTGAACTAAAATATGATGGAGTTTCAATTAGTCTTACATATGAGAATGGTGAGCTAATACAAGCTCTTACCAGAGGAGATGGAGAAAAGGGAGATGATATAACAGATAATGTTAGAACTATCAAAAGTATTCCATTAAAATTAAAAGGAGATTTTCCAGATTATTTTGAAATTAGAGGTGAAATATTTTTACCTTTAAAAGGGTTTGAGCTAATTAATAAGGAAAGAGTTGAGAATGGCCATGAGCCTTATGCTAATCCAAGAAATACAGCTTCTGGTAGTTTAAAATTATTAGATCCTAAAGAAGTTGCTAAACGTAAATTAGATTGCTATTTATATTATTTATTGGGGGATAACTTACCTACTAATAGTCACTATGATAATTTGCAAGAAGCTCGTTTGTGGGGATTTAAAATTCCAAAAGAAATAATTAAATGTCAGAATATAGATCAGGTTTTAGCATATATTAATAACTGGGATAAGAAGCGACATGATTTGCCCTTTGAAATAGATGGGATCGTTATTAAGGTTAATGATTTAGATTTGCAAAGTGAGATGGGTTTTACTGCTAAGTCTCCTAGATGGGCAATTTCATATAAATTTCAATCCGAACAAGCTTTAACTGTTTTAAATAAGATTACCTACCAAGTAGGTCGTACAGGAGCAGTTACCCCTGTTGCTAATCTAGAACCGATAAAATTAGCAGGAACTATTGTTAAAAGGGCTTCTTTACATAATGCTGATCAAATTGCAAGATTGGATGTTAGAGAAGGAGATAAAGTTTTCATAGAAAAAGGTGGGGAGATTATTCCTAAAGTTTTAGCAGTAGATTTTAATAGTAGAGATTTATTTTCTCATCCTACAATATATATCACACATTGTCCAGCATGTTCTACTGCATTAGTACGAAATAAAGGAGATGCAAAACATTATTGTCCAAATAGCATAACATGCCCTCCACAAATTAAAGGAAAATTTGAGCATTTTATTAGTAGGAAAGCAATGAATATTGATAGCATAGGAGGAGAAACAATCGATCTTCTTGTTAAAGAAGGTCTCATTATAGATGTTTCGGATCTTTATACTTTAACACATCAAGATTTATTATCTTTCAAAAAGAATGGGGAAAAGTGGGCAGATAATATAATTAAAGGAGTTAAATTAAGTACTTCCGTGCCTTTTGAAAGAGTCTTATTTGCTTTAGGCATACGTTATGTTGGAGAAACAGTATCAAAGGTTTTGGTCCAAGCGTTTGATACTATAGAGAAATTAGCTAACGCAAAATTTGAAGAATTAATTGCCGTTGAAGAGATAGGTGAAAAGATTGCAAATAGTGTTTTATTGTATTTTTCTATTAAATCAAATTTACAATTAATAGCTCAACTTAAGAATTTTGGGCTTCAATTTTCTTCTAATAGATCACTTCTTATTTCTAGGAAACTATTTGGTGTGAAGATTGTAGTTTCTGGTGTATTTGTAAAATATAGTAGAGAAGAATTGAAAGGTATTATAGAAGATCATGGAGGTAAATGTGTGACTAGCATTTCAAAAAATATTACTTTTGTATTATCGGGAAAAAATATGGGGCCAAGTAAGAAGAAAAAGGCAGAAGAATTAGGAATACCATTTATAACAGAAGATCAGTTATTAGAAAAGATTAATTGATGGAGTTTTTAGAGAATATAAAACATAGGATAGGGCAATGGGTTTTTCAGAGAGAATTAAGAGCCAATAAGCGTTATAAAGAGATTTGTAACATTGATGATGCTAAATCAGTTGGCATCTTATATGAAGCTACGACTGAAGCACAAATTAAAAAAATAAAACCTTTTGTTGATTATTTCTTTAGTTTAAAAAAAGATGTTAAGGCCTTAGGATATGTTAATTCAAAACAATTATCATATTGTCACACTCCAAAATTGCAATATGATTTTTTTTATCAGAAAGATTTAAATTGGTATTATAAACCTCAGAATTATATTATTGAAAATTTCGTTAAGAAAGAATATGATATTTTAATAAATCTGTGTGATAGTAATTGTATACCAATTAAATATCTGGTTGCTAGTTCACTAGCACATTTTAAGATTGGTCAGCATGAAGATGGTTATGAGATATATGATTTGATGTTGTCAATGAGGGAGGAGCAAGGGATAGAGGATTTTATGATTCAAATAAAGCATTATATTAATTTAATAAATAAATAAGATGCAGGAAATTAAGGGTACAGGTGTAGCTTTAGTTACACCATTCAATGAAGACATGAGTATAGACTATACAGGGCTTAAAAATATAATAAACCATGTTATAGAAGGGGGAGTAGACTATTTGGTGATTATGGGAACTACAGGTGAGAGTGTTGTTCTGTCTAAAGAAGAGAGAAGTGAAGTTCTCACTTATTGTAAAGAAATAAATAATGGAAGAGTACCTGTAGTCTTAGGTTTAGGAGGAAATAATACATTACAAGTTCTAGAAGATATTAAATCAGTTAATTTAACTGGTGTAGATGCTATTTTATCTGTTTCTCCATATTATAATAAGCCTACTCAAGAAGGTATATATAATCATTATAAGCTTCTTGCTAACCAATCTTCTTTACCTATTATTTTATATAACGTGCCAGGAAGAACATCAAGTAATATAACTGCGCAGACTACTTTACGTTTGGCATACGATTTTCCTAATATAGTTGCTGTAAAAGAGGCCTCAGGAGATATGCAGCAAATTATGGATATTATTAAAAATAGACCTTCTAATTTTTTAGTTATTTCAGGAGATGATGCTCTTACATTACCTATTATACATATGGGAGGAGATGGTGTTATATCAGTTATTGGTCAATCTTTTCCTAAAGAGTATTCCCAGATGGTAAACTATGCATTGGAAAATGATAAAGTTAATGCTAATAAGTTGCATTATTTTTTATATGATTACTATCAACCTTTATATGCTGATGGAAACCCAGCGGGTATTAAAGCTTTATTAGCTTTATTGGGTTTCTGTAAACCTATGGTAAGGCCTCCTCTTGTTAAGTCTCGTAAAGCGACAATTAATCATCTTAAAGATTTATTAAATTGATTAATAAAATACTTTTTTTCATTATGGGATTATTTTCTTTCAATACAATTGCTCAGGAATCAATTTATGACATTACAATTAATGATATATCGGGAGATAAAATCTATTTTTCAGATTTTAAAGGAAAGTATATATTAATAGTGAATGTAGCATCAGAATGTGGTTTTACTCCTCAGTATCATGACTTAGAAACATTACAAAGAAGATTTGATGATTTGGTGATTATAGGAGTCCCTTGTAATCAGTTTGGAGGGCAGGAGCCTGCCTCAGAGAAAGAAATTTCAGCATTTTGTACTAGTAATTTTAATGTTAGCTTTCTGCTTACTGAAAAGATTAATGTAAAGGGAAAAGAACAACATCCGTTATATCAGTGGTTAACTAAGAAATCTAAGAATGGAAAACTAAATTCTAGTGTTAAATGGAATTTTCAAAAATATGTAATAAATCAGAATGGAGAATTAGTAAATTATTTTTATTCAATAACAAAACCATTAAGTCCAAAAATCACCTCTATTTTCACACAATAAATTCATTTTTTTCTAGTTTACTAGATATAAAAAAAATTTAGGAATATCCAATTTTTGGATTTATCTTTGCCCGTCTATTTTATGTTTATGATGAGAAATATATTATTTTATATTATTTTATGTTTTTGTTTTCTTTCATGCGGGGAATATCAGAAAGCTTTAAAAACAGATGACTTTAATTATAAATATGAAAAGGCAGTTGCTTATTATGAAAAACAAGATTTTAATAGAGCCCTTCCGTTATTTAGCGAATTAAATACTATTATGTTAGGAACTTCTAAAATGGAAGAGATAGGTTATTATTATGCATATTGTCACTATTCAATAGGAGAAAACTTAATTGCAGCAAGTCTCTTTAAAAGGTATGTTATGAATTATCCAAATAGTAAGCATACAGAAGAATGTAGTTATATGTCAGCTTATTGTTATTATTTAGAATCATCTGATTATTCTCTTGATCCAGGCAATACTTATAGGGCAATTAATGAGTTGCAAGGATTTATTAATCAATTCTCTAATTCTAAACGAATAGCAGACTGTAATCAATTAATAGATGAGTTAAGATCTAGATTATCTAAAAAAGCATTTGAAAATGCAAAACAATATTATATGACGGAAAATTATAAATCAGCTATTATTTCTTTTGATAATCTTCTGATTGATTTTCCTTCATTTAAGGATAGAGAACAAGTATACTACTTAATTGTAAAATCTTCTTATTTATTAGCAGTTAATAGTGTTTCAGCTAAGGTAGAAGAACGTCTTAAAGAAACTTTAGATGTATATGAACAATTTAAGGATAACTATAGTACTAGTTCTTATTTATCAGAACTAGAAGACACTTATGAAAATACAAAAAAAATGTTAGAAGAATTAAACAAAAATAAAAATGAAATTTAAAAACACAGGTGCAGAAAAAACAACAGTTACTCATAATGTAAATGATTTTTTAGAAAAAACAGATAATATATTTAGAGCAGTATCTGTTATGGCAAAAAGATCTGGGCAAATTAATCAAAAGATGAAAGAAGAGTTAATGGAGAAATTAGAAGAATTTGCTTTAAATCAGGAGCAACTTGATGAGGTTTTTGAGAATCAAGAGCAGATTGCAGTTTCAAGGTTTTATGAAAGCTTGCCAAAACCTTGGGCTATTGCAATGAAAGAATTATTGAATGATGAAATATATATGCGTGATACAAATATTGACTCTAGCGAGGAAAATATAGAGGAATCACAAAATGATGCTTAAAGGTAAAAAAGTATTATTAGCTATAACAGGAAGTATCGCTGCTTATAAATCAGCTGAACTAGTCCGTTTATTTAAGAAGTTAGGCGCTCTAGTTAGGGTTATTCAAACAAATTCTGCTAAGGATTTTATCACTCCTTTAACTTTATCCACATTATCTCAAAATCCAGTTTTTAATGATATGGTTGATTCTGAAAAAAACGAATGGAATAATCATGTTGAATTAGGTTTGTGGGCTGATTTAATGATTATAGCTCCGTTAACTGCCAATACTTTAGCTAAGATGGTTCATGGAGAATGTGATAATCTTCTTTTGGCCACCTATCTTTCAGCGAAGTGTCCAGTTTATTTTGCTCCTGCTATGGATTTAGATATGTATAAACATCCATCAACAAAAGCAAATATTAAAAAGTTAGAGGAATATGGTAATATTTTAATTCCTTCAGGATTTGGAGAATTAGCAAGTGGGCTTGTTGGAGAAGGAAGAATGGCAGAGCCAAAAGAGATAATAGATCATATTTCCAATCATTTAACTCAAAGTTTACCTTTAAAAGGAAAAACTATTTTAGTAACCGCTGGTCCCACATATGAAGCAATTGATCCTGTACGTTTTATTGGTAATAGATCTTCTGGTAAAATGGGAGTTTCTATAGCTATTGAATTTGTCAAAAAAGGTGCGAAGGTGGATTTAGTATTAGGTCCATCTCATATAGATTGTAGTTACGATAATTTAAATGTATATAGGGTAGAGTCTGCGAATGAAATGTTTGATACAGTTAATAATTTATTTCCAAAATCAAATATTGCAGTTTTTGCAGCAGCTGTAGCAGATTATACTCCAAAGGATATTAAGAAACATAAAATAAAAAAGAAAACAGATTCTTTCTTACTTGAACTTAGAAAAACAAAAGATATTTTATCATTAATGTCTAATAAGAAGAAAAAGAGTCAGTTTATTGTTGGCTTTGCTTTAGAGACAGAGAAAGAAATGCATAATGCAAGTATTAAATTGGAGGAAAAAAAACTAGACATGA
This sequence comes from uncultured Flavobacteriales bacterium, assembly GCA_913031595.1. Lineage (GTDB taxonomy): Bacteria > Bacteroidota > Bacteroidia > Flavobacteriales > BACL11 > CAJWCP01. The sequence goes on from CAJWCP010000003.1 coordinate 52,019, forward strand.
TAGTTCTTAACTCATTAAATAATAAAGGGGTAGGATTTGGACTTAATACTAATAAAATTAATATTATTGAAAAAGATAATATTGTTACTGATTTTGAGTTAAAAGATAAGAAAGCAGTTGCTAAAGATATAATTCAATTGATATTAAAAAGATATGATCCGTAAGATTATTTTATTTTTTTTCATCTCTTCATGTAGTTTTTCAGTTAATGCTCAAGAACTTATATGTAATGTTCGTGTAAATTCTTCTCAAGTTCAGACTAGTGATAGGAGAGTTTTTCAAAGCATGCAAACTTCTATTTATGAATTTATAAATAATAAGAAATGGACAAATGTTAATATTGATTCTGAAGAACGTATAGAATGCTCAATATTAATCAATATTAACAAGAAAATTTCAAATGATGAATTTGAGGGTTCAATTCATATACAAAGTACACGTCCTGTTTATGGTACTTCTTATAAGTCAACATTATTTAATTTTATTGATAATGATTTTAGATTTAAGTATTTAGAATATCAATCTTTAGAATTTTCTGAAACAACACATATATCTAATCTTACATCAGTGCTTGCTTTTTATATTAATATTATTTTAGGTCTTGATTTTGCTACTTTTTCAGAACAAGGAGGGAATGAGTACTTTAATTTGGCACAAAGAATTGTAAATAATGCTCAGAATACACGAGAATCTGGTTGGAAGGCTTTTGAAAGTGATAAAAATAGATATTGGTTAGCACATGATTTATTATATTCTAGGTATTCAGATTTTCATTTATCTACGTATAAGTATCATCGAATGGGGTTAGATATTCTTGCAGAAGAGCCAGAAGATGCTCGCTATGAAATTACGGAGGCATTAGAAGGTTTAAAAAGTATTTACCGAGAGAATCCTTCCGCCTTTATACTTAAGATATTTTTTGATGCTAAATCTGATGAAATTATAAAGATATATTCAGGTGCTTATCCTAATGAGAAAGCACGAATCGTAAATATTTTGAATGAGATAGATCCTTCTAATTCATCAAAGTATCAGGCTATTTCTCAACAAGATGGAGAAAATAGATGATTAAAAGTTTATATATAAATAATTATGCTTTATTAAAAGATAGTTTTATTAATTTTAATAAAGGTTTTTCCGTTATATCAGGTGATACAGGTGCAGGTAAATCTATTTTACTAGACGCTCTTTGCTTATTATTAGGTAAACGATTTGAACGTAATAATGCACAAGAGCCATCTTCTAAGAGTGTAATAGAAGCAGTTTTTATACTAAACCATACACATAAAAAATTCTTTTTAGATAATGATTTAGATTTTGAAGAAGAGACAGTTGTTAGAAGAGAAATAAGACCTAATGGGAAAAGTAGAACATTTATTAATGATACACCTGTTCTTTTAAGTATTTTATCTGATTTTGGGGCTCAAGTTGTTGAGATATTTGCACAAGGTCAGTTTAACTTATTAACTGAACAAAAAAGTCAGCTTAATTTTATAGATCAGTTTTCAAATTCTCAGAGTCATTTGCTTAGATATCAGCAAATATTTAGAGAGTTTAATCAATTGAAAAAAGATCTTGAAATAATACAAGGTCAAGGTAATTTATCAGAGAGTGAATTAGATTTCTTAAAATTCCAATATCAAGAAATTACTACAGCTAATATTGCGTTAGGCGAGAAAGAAGAGTTAGAATCTAATATTAAATTATTGGAAAATGTAGAGGAGATTAGAAAGTCTATTTATGAAATAGATTTGTTGTTAAATAATGAGAATGGAGTATTGGGTTCTTTAGTAGCAATAAGAAAGAAAATATCAGCTTTTGATAACTTATCCTCATTGTCTAAAAGGGTAGAAAGTGTAGAAATAGAGCTTAATGATATTAGCGAAGAACTTGATTTAGTTAAAACTTCGTTAAATATAGACGATCCGGAAAAGTTAAAGAAAATGTATGATAGATTAGATACTATCAATAATCTTTTGCACAAGTATCGGTTAAATTTTATAGAACAGTTGATAGAGTTAAAGAATGATATTCACTCACGATTTGAACTATCACAATCTTTTGAGATTTTATTAAAGGAAAAGAAACAAGAAATTTCCTTGAAGGAGATAGAATTAAAAGAATGTTTAATAAAGTTAAACAATAATCGTTCAAAAGTATTGTCTAAAATAAGTAATGAAGTTGTAAATGTACTTAATCGTTTAGGCATGCCTTTTGCTAGATTTAATATAGATATAAAAGAAAAAGAGGTTTTTGATATTTATGGAAATACAGATATATCATTTATGTTTTCTGCTAATAAAGGTAGAAGTATGCAAGAAGTTGCTAAGATTGCTTCTGGCGGAGAATTATCTAGATTAATGCTCGCTCTTAAGTATATTAATTCTCAGAACACAAAAATTAATACTTTAATATTCGATGAGATTGACTCAGGAGTTTCAGGTGAAGTTGCTAGTTTAATGGCAGATATGATGAATAATATTAGTTTAGATACTCAGTTAATAGCTATTTCTCATTTGCCTCAAATTGCTTCAAGAGCAGACAATCATTTAAAAGTCCAAAAATATACTTTGAGAGACTCTACAGAATCTAAGGTGATAGAATTAGATGGCAAGCAAAGAGTAAAAGAGATAGCTAAATTATTAAGTGGTAAAAATCTTACTCAGTCTGCTCTTGATAATGCAGTTGATTTGTTGAATCAATAATTTTATATTTGCGCTTAAATAATAAACAATGAGAAATAAAATATTAGAAGGAAAAAAAGGAATTATTTTTGGAGCTTTAGATGATAAATCTATTGCTTGGAAAGTAGCAGAACATGCTCATAGAGAAGGGGCGGAGTTTGTTCTAACCAATGCTCCAATTGCTTTAAGAATGGGGAGTATAAATAAACTTGCAGAAACAACAAATTCGAAAGTTATACCAGCTGATGCTACTTCAATGGAAGATTTAAGGGGGCTTTATAAAGAGGCAATGGAGCATTTAGGAGGGAAGTTAGATTTTGTTTTACATTCAATAGGAATGTCTGTCAATGTAAGGAAAGGTAAAAAATATTATGAGCAAAATCATGAATGGACTATGAAGGGGTATGATGTTTCATCCTTATCATTTCATAAAACTCTTCAAGTAGCTTGGGAGCTTGATGCATTAAATGAATGGGGTTCTGTTTTGGGATTATCCTATATTGCTGCTCAGAGAGTTTTTCATTCTTATAATGATATGGCAGATAATAAAGCTGTTTTAGAATCGATTGCAAGAAGCTTTGGATATCATTATGGTAAAAGAAAGAATGTGCGAGTAAATACAATTTCTCAATCTCCAACACAAACAACTGCAGGTAGTGGAGTATCTGGTTTTGATGGATTCTATAGATTTGCAAATGATCTTTCCCCACTAGGTAATGCGTCAGCTGAAGATTGTGCTAATTATTGCGTGGTTCTTTTCTCTGATTATACAAAAAAGGTAACCATGCAGAATCTATTTCATGATGGTGGTTTTTCATTTATGGGTATAAGTGAAGACGTTATGAATACATATATGCAAGGGATTAAAAATAGTAATGACTAATGATATATAGACTTCTTTATTCTATTTTTAAACGATTTCCTTGGATAAAACAACTCTTTTGGAAAATCTGGTATACACGTTTAGCTCAGAAAGTTTCTAGTTCTAAGCTTAAGTTTATGAATTATGGATATTATTCTGAATCAATGAATATTTCTCTTAAAGATGAAGATGAGTTAGAAAGATATCCTATTCAACTTTATCATCATGTTGCTACTAAGGTTGCATTAAAGGGTTTGAAAGTATTAGAAGTAGGGTCAGGAAGAGGAGGAGGAGCTAATTATATTAACGAATATCTAGAGCCTAAAGAAATGATAGGTTTAGACCTTTCTTCTTCTGCTATAGATTTATGTGATACTTTCTATAAATCTGATAGATTATCTTTTTTACAAGGAAGTTCAGAAGATATGCCTTTTGGTGACAATACATTTGATATTGTAATTAATGTTGAATCATCACATTGTTATACTTCAATGGATAATTTTATTTCTGAAGTGAGTAGAGTGTTAAAGCCTAATGGGCATTTTTTATTTTGTGACTTAAGAAGGAGTAATTATGTTAATGAAATGTTAGATCAGCTTAACAGTCATTCTTTAGAATTACTTTCATATGAAGATATTACATCTAATGTCATAAGAGCTAGTGATGAGATGTCTGCTCAAAGGATTGACCTTATAAATAGATTAAAGGTGGGTAAATATGTTCGTAATATTTTAAAATCTTTTGCTGGGGTGAAGGGGGGGAAAGTATATGACTCTTTTGCTAATGGTTATTTTAAATATATAAGTGCAGTTTGTATAAATAAAGAATAGAAGGTTGTATTATTAATTTATGCAGAAAGTAATTTGTTTATGGTCTTCCCCTAGAAATTGCTCTACCGCATTAATGTATGCATTTGCACAAAGAAATGATGTTAAAGTATTTGACGAGGTTCTTTATGCACATTATTTATTCAGTTCTGAAGCCCAACATCCAGGTAGGAGTCAAATCTTAAAAGCACAAGAAAAAGATGGAGAAAAAGTAATAGAAAATATTATTCTTAAATTTAGAGATAAGGTATCTTTCCATAAATTAATGACGCATTTTCTTATTAATTTAGATCTTTCTTTTCTTAAAAAAGTGATTAATATTATCTTAATAAGAAGACCTGAGGAGATTATATATTCTTATAGTAAAGTAATCTCTGAATTTACTATGAATGATATCGGTATCAAGCAACAATATGATTTGTATCATGAATTGCTAAGAATCAATAATCCTGCTATAGTGTTAGATTCTAGATATTTATTGCAAAATCCAGAAAAAGTTCTAAATAAATTATGTGAATTATTGTCTATCCCGTTTGATAAGCAAATGTTATCATGGGAAAAAGGAGGAAGGAAAGAGGATGGTGTCTGGGCAAAGTATTGGTATAAAAATTTACATCAGTCTATAGGTTTTTTACCTTATATTAAAAAAGACATTGTATTGAGTGAGAATAATCTTAATTTAGCAAAAGAATGTGCTCCTTATTATGATTTTTTAACAGATAAATCAATTAAAATATGATTCATCTTTCAATTATTGAGCAGTATCTTTCTTTTTCTTTCTTGGTTTCTTAATATTTATTATTAGTTCTGTTTTATTCTTATGTAGTTTTACATCTATATTGTCTCCTTCTTTAATTTTAGAATTAATAATCTCTTCTGATAAAGGGTCTTCGAAATATTTCTGAATAGCTCTTTTTAGTGGTCTAGCTCCAAATTTAATGTCAAAACCTTTTTCTGCAATAAAATCTTTTGCTTCTTCTGTTATTTTTACTGTATATCCTAAAGCATTAATACGTTGAATTGTACTATTCATTTCAATATCAATAATTTTATTAATATGGGTCTTCTCTAAATTGTTAAAAAGAATTATGTCATCAATTCTATTCAGAAATTCAGGAGAAAATGCTCTTTTTAAAGCTTTTTCAATAATACTTTTTGAATGTTGTTGTTCATTCGCTTTTTTTGCATTTGTGTTGAACCCTATTCCTTGTCCAAAATCTTTTAATTGACGAGCTCCAATATTTGAAGTCATTATTATAACAGTGTTTTTAAAACTAATTTTCCTGCCTAAGCTATCAGTTATTTGTCCATCATCTAATGCTTGTAATAAAAGGTTAAATACATCAGGATGAGCTTTTTCAATCTCATCTAATAACACTACAGAGTAAGGCTTTCTTCTTACTTTTTCTGTTAGTTGACCTCCTTCTTCGTATCCCACATAACCAGGAGGTGCTCCTACTAGTCTGCTAACTGCAAATTTTTCCATATACTCACTCATATCAATTCTAATTAATGATTCTTTAGAATCAAACATCTCCTCTGATAATGCTTTTGCTAGTTGTGTTTTACCTACTCCAGTAGCTCCTAAAAATATAAATGATCCAATAGGCTTGTTAGGGTCTTTTAGACCAACTCTATTTCTTCTAATAGCTTTTACTATCTTTTCTATGGCTTCATCCTGACCAACTATTTTGTTTTCTAGATTATCTACCATAAGAGATAATTTCTTTATTTCTTGAGAAGCAATTCTATTTACAGGTATTCCAGTCATGATAGAGACGACATCAGCAACATGTTCATCTGTAACTGTCTCTTTATTAGCTGCTATTTCTTTTTCCCATATCTCTTTTGCATTTTCTAATTCAGCATTTATTTTCTTCTCTTGATCTCTTAATTCTGCTGCAATTTCAAATTTCTGTTTTTTAATTGCTGTTTTTTTCTCTATTGTTATTTTTGATAGTTTTTCTTCTAATTCTTTTATGTTTTTGGGAACATTAATATTTGTTATATGAATTCTAGAGCCAGCTTCATCTAACGCGTCAATTGCTTTATCTGGCAGGAAGCGGTCATTCATATATCGATCAGTTAAGATTACGCAAGATTCGATGGCTTCTTGCGTGTAAAATACATTATGATGTTCTTCATATTTAATCTTAATATTTGATAGAATTTCAATAGTTTCTTCTATAGATGTAGGTTCTACTAATATTTTTTGAAATCTTCTTTCTAGTGCACCATCTTTTTCAATATGCTGTCGAAACTCATCAAGTGTAGTTGCTCCAATACATTGTAGTTCTCCTCTAGCTAATGCAGGTTTAAACATATTGGAAGCATCAAGAGATCCTGAAGCTCCTCCTGCACCTACTAATGTGTGTATTTCATCAATAAATAGTATGATTTCGGGATTTTTTTCTAACTCAGTAATAATGCCCTTCATTCTTTCTTCAAATTGGCCTCTGTATTTTGTTCCTGCCACTAAAGCTGCTAAGTCCAGCATTATAATTCTTTTTTTGAATAATACACGGGATACTTTTTTTTGTATAATTCTTAATGCTAAACCTTCAGCAATTGCTGATTTTCCAACCCCTGGTTCTCCTACTAATATAGGATTATTCTTTTTTCTTCTGCTTAGTATTTGTGATACTCTTTCAATTTCTTTGTGTCTTCCAACAATAGGATCTAGTCTTCCTTCTTTTGCGTATTGTGTAAGATCTCTTCCAAAATTATCTAATACTGGTGTTGTGGTTTTTGACCCTGATTTAGGCTTTTCAGGATTTGATGGTCCAAATACATCTTCATTGTCATCTATTTCTCCCTCTTGATCATGTTTGAAATCTATATTAAGATCAGATTCATATTCCTCAATTATAGTTTCATAGGTAAGGTTTAATTGATTAAGGCATATGGTAATTATGTTGTTCTGGTCAAGTAATATAGATAATAAAACATGAATAGTTTTAATTTCTTCTTCCTGTAATTTTCTGCGCTCCATAATTGCTTTTTTTAATATTCTTTCTGTTTGTTTTTGAAAAGCAATGTTATCTTTTTCAATTTCTGTTAGTTTTTTTCTTGGAGGGATATTGTTTTCAATAATTAGCTTCAAGTCTTTTAGATTTACGCCAATTTTTTTTAATACTTTGATTGCAGATCCATTACCTTCTCTTAGTATTCCTAAGAATAAATGTTCCGGACCTATACTCTTATGACCTAGTCTAATAACTTCTTCTCTTACATAGGTAAAAACCTCTTTCATTCTACTTGAAAATCCTGTATTCATAGTGTTAAATCATTTTATTAAAAAATCTTTTGCAAGATACCTACTAAAATCTATTCTTTTTGCATGTCTTATCATCGTTTTTTTGAACAAAAATTGTTCATAACTTAAGAGTGAATAAATATCTAATTTCTTACTATAGAATACGTAATTTTATTTAATTTGTTTCCCTAATAAAAAAGAAAAAAATATGTCTTTAGGAGAAAAGATATTTCCTGTTAACATAGAAGAGGAAATGAAGTCAAAATATATTGATTACTCAATGTCTGTCATTGTTTCAAGGGCATTGCCTGATGTTCGAGATGGACTAAAACCTGTACATAGACGAGTTTTATATGGTATGCATGAATTAGGTATTAGGTCTACTACTGCTTATAAGAAATCTGCTAGAATTGTTGGTGAGGTTCTAGGTAAATTCCATCCTCATGGAGACACATCAGTTTATGATGCTATGGTTCGTATGGCTCAAGATTGGAGTCTTAGATATATGATGGTAGATGGTCAAGGAAACTTTGGTTCTATAGATGGAGATAATCCAGCAGCAATGAGGTATACTGAAGCTAGAATGAGAAAAGCCTCTGAAGATATGTTGCTTGATATTGATAAAGAGACAATAGATTGGAACCTTAATTTTGACGACACTCTTAAAGAACCATCTGTTTTACCTGCTAGACTACCTAATTTACTTTTAAATGGGACGACAGGTATAGCTGTGGGTATGGCAACTAATATGCCTCCTCATAATCTTACAGAGGTGGTAGAAGGTATTATTGCTTATATTGAATCTAAAGGTGATATAGAAGTGGATGGATTGATGGAGTTTGTCAAAGCTCCTGATTTTCCAACAGGAGGTACAATATATGGTTATGATGGTGTTAGATCTGCATTCAATACAGGTAGAGGGCGAATTGTTATTAGAGGAAAAGTAAGATTTGAAGAGAATAATAATAAGGAGCAAATTATAGTAGAAGAAATTCCTTACATGGTTAATAAATCAAATATGATTAAGCAGACAGCTGATTTAGTTAATAGTAAGAAGTTAGATGGTATTTCTGATATTAGAGATGAATCTGACAGAAATGGAATGCGAATAGTATATGACTTAAAAAGAGATGCAATTCCTAATATTGTATTAAACAAGCTATATAAATATACTTCTTTACAATCTTCATTTTCTGTAAATAATATCGCTCTAGTTAAAGGGAGGCCTCAACTTTTGAATTTAAAACAATTAATACAGCTTTTTGTTGCTCATAGGCATGATGTTTTAATTCGGAAGACTAATTTTGAATTAGCACAGGCTAAAAAGAGAGCTCATATTTTAGAAGGTTTAATTGTTGCGTTAAATAATTTAGATGATGTTATTAAACTTATTAGGTCATCTAGAACACCTGAAGATGCGAGAAATGGATTAATTTCCAACTTTAGTTTATCAGAGATCCAGGCAAAAGCTATTCTTGATTTAAGATTACAGAAGCTTACAGGTTTAGAGATGGATAAAATAAAAGAAGAGCACGCTGAAATTATGGAAAAGATTAAAAGGTTTGAAGAGATTCTTAGTAATGAGGATCTAAGATTATCTTTATTAGTTGAAGACTTGAAAGAAGTAAAAGAAAAATATGGTGATGAACGAAGATCTTCTATTGAATATTCTTCTTCAGAAGTAAGTATTGAGGATATGATTCCTAATGACGAAGTTTTAATTACTATTTCTCATTTAGGATATATTAAACGTACTTCATTATCAGAATATCGAGCTCAAGCTAGAGGAGGTGTTGGTTCTAAGGGAGCAACAACAAGAGAGGAAGATTTTGTTGAAGAAATGATTATGGCTAGGAATCATGATTATATGTTATTCTTTACAGAACAAGGAAGATGTTTTTGGTTAAAGGTTTATGAAATACCAGAAGGAGGAAAGACATCAAAAGGAAGAGCTATTCAGAATATGATTAACATCCCTAAAGATGATAAGGTCATGGCCTATATTAATACAAAAGATTTAAAAGATGAAGATTATATCAATTCTCATTATATTGTGATGTGTACTAAAAAAGGAGTTATTAAGAAAACTTCATTAGAACAATATTCACGTCCTAGGAATAATGGTATTAATGCAATTACTATTCGTGAAGGAGATCAATTGTTAGAAGCAAAAATGACAACAGGTAATTCTCAGATAATGATGGCAGTTAGTTCAGGTAAATCTATAAGATTTGAAGAAGAGAAAGTTAGATCAATGGGAAGAACAGCGGCAGGAGTAAGAGGTATTAAATTAGCTAATGATGATGATGAAGTGGTAGGTATGATATGTATTGATGATATGAGTTCATCAGTACTGGTTGTATCAGAGAATGGATATGGTAAACGTTCTGCTGTAGAGGATTATAGAATAACGAATAGGGGAGGGAAAGGAGTAAAAACTATTAATATTACTGAAAAAACAGGTGGTTTAATTGCGCTTAAAAATGTTACTGATTTAGATGATCTCATGGTCATTAATAAATCAGGAATTACTATCAGAATAGGTGTTGACACTTTAAGGGTTATGGGAAGAGCAACACAAGGTGTCAAGATTATTAGACTAAGAGATGAAGATAAGATAGCATCTGTTGCAAAAGTTTCTAAATCAGATTTAGATAAGGAGAATCAAAAGGAAGAAGTTAATATTGAATTAGATAAGGAGAATTTTAATGCAGATAATATTGATACTATTTCTGATGATATTAATGAAGGAGAAGAAAATGACAAGTTTAATAATAAAGAAGAAGATTATGAAGAAAATTAGTTTATTATTATGTATTTTCTCCTTTACTTTTGTTTTTGCACAAGATTTAGAAAAGCCTGTTTTTTTGGGCAAGTTTGGACAGAGCACATTAGATATTGACTATGAGAAATGGGAATTGTCAAATGGCTTAACTATACTAGTTCATGAAGATCATTCAGATCCTATTGTTTATTTAGGAGTTACTTATCATGTTGGTTCTGCTAGAGAGGGACATGGTAAAACAGGTTACGCGCATTTTTTTGAACATATGCTTTGTATGGGTTCTGAACATGCTCCTGATAAAGGTCTATGGAATCTTGTTGAACAAGCTGGAGGAATGACTAATGCGAGTACATCTTACGATGAAACTAATTATTTTCAAGTATTTCCTTCTAATTATCTAGAAAGAATAATGTTTCTAGAATCAGACCGAATGGGTTATGCTTATAATGAATTTAATATGGAAGGATTTGAAGCTCAGAGAGGTGCTATTAAGAATGAAAAGATAGAAAGATGTCATACTCCTTTATCCTTTCTTATGATTTTAGAGAAATTATTTGTTGATTTTTTTCCTCCTACACATCCATATAATTGGCCAATTATTGGTTA
>CAJWCP010000004.1 GCA_913031595.1 uncultured Flavobacteriales bacterium
CACGACCTGCTGATTACAAATCAGCTGCTCTAGCCAGCTGAGCTATATCGGCTTAAATAAATTAATGCTCTTTACAAAGAACTATTTCCTTCTTTAGAAGGGCTGCAAATTTATTAAAGTTTTTAATACAAGCAATAAAAAGAATTGTTTTTTTTAAAAAGAAAATAAGAAGATAAGGAAATGATACTATTTTTCTTTGTTTTTTAGGATTTGTTTACGTAAAGCTTGAGAAACCAAATCAGTCGATTCCTCAAAAGAATTTGATTGCTTTTTTGCAAAGTATTCAGAATTTGGAGAATGAAGCTTTATTTCTACTATTTTATTATCATAAGAGCCTGGCTTATCTATTTTAAGAAATACGGTAGCACTAAGAATACTATCATCTATATCTATTAACTTATCTACTCTCTTATTAATAAAAAGTTTTAACTTATCATTTGCTGAAAAATGTATGGACTGTATTTGAATATTCATAATAATTCTTTTATGCTCTAGGATGAGCTTGTTTATAAACTAATTTCAATTTATCAATTGTATTGTGAGTGTAAATCTGAGTAGCACTTAAATTAGCGTGACCTAACAATTCTTTTATCGCATTAATATCTGCTCCATTATTTAACATGTGCGTAGCAAAAGTATGACGTAATATATGAGGACTTCTCTTTTCCAAAGTACTAATTTCTCCAATATATTTATTAACGACCCTATATACGAGTTTAGTATATAATTTCTCAAACTTTGAAGTAGTAAATAAAAATTCTTTAAGTTGATATGTACTAATAAAAGACTCTAATCGTTCTAGCATATTATCTAACAAGGGTATAAGTCTTTCTTTATTTCTTTTACCAATCACCTTAACAACTCCATTCTGGAAGTCTATAGATCTAACCCTAAGCTCTATAAGCTCAGATAAGCGAATACCTGTAAAATAAAAAAACTCTATGATCAATTTATCACGTTCACCAACAAATCCTGACTTAAAATCTATCTTATCTAATAATTCTTTTATCTGAAATTCTTCAATGAATACTGGTAATCTTTTTTTTGATTTAGGAGGAATAATCTTTAACATAGGATTCTCTTTCACTACTCCTTTTTTAAGAAGAAATCTAAAGTATGTTCTTAAAGTAGATATTTTTCTATTTATAGAAACAGGCTGAATTCCCTCTTCTAACAAAGACGCAATCCAACTTCTAGTTAACTGGAAATTAATTTCTGTTACATGCGAGATATTAAATTCTAAAGACAAATAATTACTAAATTGACTAAGATCAACGGAATAAGACTGGATAGTGTGATCCGAAAGTCTTCTCTCAGTAGTAATGTATTGAAGAAATTCATTAATAAACATAAAAACCTTTTATCTGTATAACGAAATTACAAATAAAAAGGTTTGAAAACTATAGAAAAAATATATTTTCTAATCCAAATCTCTTAAAATATTCTGAGAATAAACAGCTTTCTGTTTTCTGACGCGTAATCTTTCAGACTTTTTAATATATTGTTTTCTTGCTCTAATCTGAAGCAAAGTTCCAGTCTTTAAAAACTTTCTTTTAAAACGCTTTAAAGCTCTATCAATATTTTCTCCGTCTTTTACTGGTATTACTAACATAAATTTTTTCTAATTCTAAATTTTGGTTTGCAAAAATATAAATATCTTAAACACTAACAAATAATTAGATGATTTGTTTAGCAATTACCAATTTCTGAATCTCAGAAGTTCCTTCTCCAATAGTACACAATTTAGCGTCTCTGTAATATCTTTCTACCGAAAAATCTTTTGTATACCCATATCCCCCTAGTATTTGTACTGCATCATTAGCTGTCTTTACTGCTATTTCTGAAGAATAATACTTTGCCATAGCTCCCTCTAATGTAACCTTCTTACCATTATTTTTGGCCTCTGCAGCTCGATATATTAATAATTCAGAAGCTTCAATCTCAGTAGCCATATCTGCTAATTTAAACGCAATAGCCTGAAATTTTGATATTGGCTTCCCAAATTGCTCCCTTTCTTTTGAATATTGTAAAGCTACCTGATATGCTCCTTTTGCAATTCCTAAAGCAAGTGCTGCTATTGAGATTCTTCCCCCATCTAAAACCTTCATCGCTTGAATAAAACCATCACCAACATTACCCAAGAGATTAGCATGAGGAACTTTACAATTATCAAAAATAAGCTCTGCAGTTTCTGAAGCTCTCATTCCTAATTTATCTAATTTATTAGCTGAGGTAAAACCCGGAGTTCCTTTTTCAACAACAAAAGCTGTCATGCCGTGAGAATCACCCTTCTCTCCAGTTCTAACCACAACTACAGATAGATCTCCTGACACAGCATGTGTAATAAAATTCTTACAACCATTTAAAATCCAATTATCTCCATCTTTTATAGCTGTAGTTGCCATTCCACCCGCATCTGAACCTGTGTTGTGCTCTGTTAAACCCCAGGCTCCAATCCATTCGCCTGTAGCTAATTTAGGTAACCATCTTTCTTTTTGTAATTTATTTCCAAATTGAAGAATATGACCTGTACAAAGAGAATTATGAGCAGCCATGGACAAACCAATAGATGGATCCAAAATAGCTAACTGTTCTATTGCTGTAACATATTCGTTATAAGAAAAACCAGCTCCTCCATATTCCTCAGGAACAAGTACCCCCATTAAGCCAAGTTCTCCTAACTTCTTAAGAACTTCAATAGGAAAAATTTGATGATCATCCCATTCCCTAACAAAAGGGGTTATTTCTTTTTTACCAAATTGCTGAATCATATCAACAATCATTTTCTGATTATCATGATAATTAAAATCCATATTAATAATTTATTAAACTAATTATATTATCTGAATATTGCTTTATTCTTTGTTCACCACTTAAATCTTCTAAATTAACAATAAATGTAAAACCCGCAATATTTGCCTCTAATCTCTGTATTAAAGCAGAAGCAGCACAAGCTGTCCCTCCAGTGGCTAAAAGATCATCATGAATCAATACATTCCATCCTTCTTTAATATCAAATCTATGCACCTCTACTTCTGCAAAGCCATATTCAAGCTCATATTTACAACTTATAGTATCTCCTGGCAACTTACCTACTTTACGAATTGGTATAAATGGTAAATTCATCTTATTTGCTAAAAGAAAACCAAATAAAAAACCTCTACTTTCTACTCCAACTATTACATCAATATCAATTCCATCTAACTTATCGATAAAAGCATCTGTAATTTCATTACTAAGATCTGAATCCAATAATAACGAAGTAATATCCTTAAAATTAATACCTTGTTTAGGGAAATTAGGTACTTCGCGTATTATTTGATCAATTTTCTTTTCTATCAATTTTAATCTTTATTATTTGTTAGACTTTATTCCTTTAAGATATTTAACCAATTCTTCTTTAACTTTTGGATATAAAAAGAAAAGACCTATCATATTAGGGAAAATAAGAGCTAAAATCATGGCGTCTGAGAACCCCCATACCGCATCCATATTGGCAGCAGCTCCTATTATAATAAAAAGTAAAAATAAAACTTTATAGGCTAAATCAGAAAACTTACTCTTACCAAACAAATACATCCAGGATTGTAATCCGTAATAAGACCAAGATATCATAGTAGAAATAGCAAATAAAATAATTGCAATAGTTAGGACAACTGGGAACCAAGGAATCGCATCTGCAAAAGCCATAGAAGTAAGAACAGCTCCCTCTACCTTCTGCCCATCAATAATAACATCGCCGCCATATTCAAAAATACCTGCACTATTATACATTATAATCACTAATGCCGTCATTGTACAAATAACAACTGTATCTATAAATGGTTCCAAAAGAGCAACAACCCCCTCAGAAGCTGGGTATTTTGTTTTAACAGCTGAATGTGCAATAGATGCTGAACCTGCTCCTGCCTCATTAGAAAAGGCTGCTCTTTGAAAACCTACAATCATTACTCCAATTAATCCTCCAAATCCTGCCTCCATACTAAATGCATTAGAAAAAATAAGCCCAAAAGCATCATCAATATAACTAAAGTTAGAAAAAATAATAAATAAACATGCAAGCACATATATGATAGCCATAAATGGCACCACCTTCTCAGTAACTGAGGCAATCCTTTTTATTCCACCAATAATTACAATTCCAACTAATATTGCCAAAGCAATACCAATCAAAGTTCCTACACTACCTCCAGTCATCCCTAACATAGAGGCAATCTGTAAAGCAGCCTGATTAGATTGAGCTGCATTGCCTCCTCCAAAAGAAGCTCCCACACAAAGTATTGCAAAAAGTACCGCCAATCCTTTTCCTAATTTCTCATAACCTCCTTCCTTAAGACCTTTGCTCAAATAATACATAGGTCCCCCATACACAGTACCATCTGCGCCAACATCCCTATATCTTACTCCTAAAGTACATTCTACAAATTTTGTTGACATACCTATAAGCCCACATATAATCATCCAAAATGTAGCACCAGGGCCCCCTAGAGCAATAGCTAAAGCAACACCAGCAATATTTCCAAGACCTACAGTACCTGAAACTGCAGTAGCTAGAGCCTGGAAATGACTCACCTCACCTTCTTTGCTCTCATCTCTTATAGTATCTACAATATCACCATCAATAGTCATTTCTGTCTTCCCTGTCCCATGTTCTAACTGATCATATTTTCCTCTAACTGTATTAATCGCTGTAGGAAAATGAGTAATATTTACAAAAGAAAAACGAATCGTAAAAAAGAGTGCCCCAAAAACTAATAACAATAATACAAATGGAATACTGATCTCATCAGTAAATGATATAGGATATAGAACAATATTTCCCCATGTATCTGCAATTGGCTTAAACCATTCGTTAATACGCTCATCTAAACCTTTTGCTTCTAACATAAAAGGTATTAATAAAATAGATATAAGTAATAGTCTTTTCATTTTATTTAATTTTAATTATTTTTTCTACAGTTCCATAATCATAAATATAAAAGAACAGTCAATTCATGTCTTTTATATCCCCACCCAACAAGCCTACAATATTAAGAATTTTTCAATTGTTTATCAACTATAGATAAAGCCTCTTTAAAGCTATGGGGTTTATAACCAAGTATCTTTTTAGCTTTATCTAAAATAAAGCCTGTTTTAGGAGGTCTAGCAGCCTTTTGATTGAGAGTGCTAGTACTAATTCTATTTAGCTTATTTACATTATAACCATAATAATTAGCAATATTTTCAACCATTTCATAAATACTCATAATATCTTTTCCTGATATGTGAAAGATGCCATGCGCTTTCTTTCTAGCTACTAAAAGACAAGCTTCCGCTAAATCTTCGGCAAGTGTTGGGGCACGAAATTGATCATCAATAATATTTAACTTTTCTTCTTTTTCTAAAGCCCCTTTTGCCCAAAGCACAATATTTCCTTTACTAAGATTCTCTCCCACACCAAACACAATAATAGTTCTAAGAATTGTCCAGTCTACATTATGATTATATAATATCTTCTCAGATTTTAATTTAGAAAGACCATAATATGAAATAGGATTAGGCGTATCATCCTCACCATAAGGACCATCTAGACCGTCAAAAATGAAATCAGTTGAAATATGTATCAAATGTGCATTTATACTTGCACAGCTATTCGCTAGAAAGGAAACCGCATCAACATTAATCCTATCACATGATTCTTTTTCTTCTTCACATAAATCTACATTAGTCATAGCAGCAGTATTAATAACAATATCAGGAGACTGATCAGATATAATCTTTTTTACCTCATTCTCAGATGTAACATCTAAAGAAAGATATGTGTATTTTTGACTCCTACTGAGTCTGTTCTCTCCTTTAGAAGTTGCAATAACTTCTATATTATCATCTTCAATTAATCTATGTAAAAGCTTTTGCCCTAACAATCCATTACTACCTGTAATCAATATCTTCATTAATACTGACTAGGTTTTATTAAATACAATAAGAAATATAAAAGAAGTGGAGATCCAAACCCAAACAGTAAAGCAGCAATAAAAATAATTCTTAAACCACTCACATCAAGATCAAACCTTTCTGAAAGCCAAGAACAAACTCCAAGCATTTTTCGTTTACTCATCTTTTCTTAATCGAATTAATTGCTCAATCTTATCAAGTATAACCTCTTCAAGACCCATAATAGAATCTTCTACTTTTAAAATCTGTTTCTCCAACTCAATAATTTTATCTTGTTTCTTCTTAGATTTTTGAATATCAATAATAAGCCACGCAAAAGCTACTAACTCTATAACTAATAATAATATGGTAAGTATAAGTTGAAGATTATCCATTTTTACAAATCAAATACACTTCTACGTTTTTTATATCTGAGATAATCTCTTAACTTCAATGAGAATAACATACACAAATATATTAAAATAGTGATAGTATTAGTAAAGGTTGCATAAATAAAGAACAATCGAATAAAAGAAGTTTTAATACCTATTCTAGCACTCCACCAGGCACTAACACCAAAAATCTGCTTTTCAAAAATATTCCTTAAAAAACTTATCATAAACTAACCCTTATACTTCAACAAAATTTTTTGCATCTGCTCCTGTATTTTACTTGCTTCCTCTCTAGATTTATCTGCAAAATCAATATCCGATCCAGCATAAATTATAGACCTTGAAGAATTAACCAACAAACCACAATCTTTATTCATAGCAAAAGTAGCAACCTGCTCTAAATCTCCCCCCTGAGCTCCAACACCAGGCACTAATAAGAAATGATTTGGGATTATATTTCTAATTTTTTCTAATTCTCTGGTCCTAGTTGCCCCAACAACATACATCATATTATTCTCAGAACCTAATTTTGCAGATACTTCTAACACATGTTCAAAAAACTTTTTTCCATACTTATCTTCTAAATGTTGAAAATCTAAACTACCATTATTAGAGGTAAGTGCTAAAAGAATCACCCACTTCCCTTTAAATTCTAAAAAAGGATGTATAGAATCTGAACCCATATATGGAGACACAGTAATAGAATCAAAATCTAAAGTTTCAAAGAAAGTCTTAGCATACATATTAGAAGTGTTTCCTATATCTCCTCTTTTAGCGTCAGCAATAGTAAAAATATCATGAGGAATATAATCTAAAGTCTTCTTAAGAGATTGCCAGCCTTTCTCCCCTAAACTTTCATAAAAAGCAATATTAGGCTTATATGCCACACATAAATCCTTAGTAGCATCTATTATCTTCTTGTTAAATTCAAAAACTGGATCTTCAAATCTTAAAAGATGATTGGGAATTTTAGAGATATCTGTATCTAAACCTATACATAAAAAAGATTCTTTAAGTCGTATCTGATCTATAAGTTCTTTTCTAGTCATTAACCTTTCCTTCTTTTAATTTTTCTGTATTTTCTGCTAATTGCAACTCATCGATAAACTCTTGAATATCACCTCCAAGAGCAGCTTGCAGATTATATTTTGTCAATCCTATTCTATGTTCTGTAATTCGTCCCTGAGGATAATTATAAGTCCGAATCTTTGCGGATCTATCTCCTGAAGAAACCATTGTTTTTCGATTTTTTGCATCTTCTTCTAATTTCTTTTGAAGCTCTATCTCATATATACGAGAACGTAAGACTTTTAGAGCTTTATCATAGTTCTTATGCTGAGATTTTTGATCCTGACATTGAGCAACTACTCCTGTAGGAATATGTGTTAAACGTACCGCAGAATAAGTCGTATTTACTGATTGACCTCCAGGTCCGGAAGAACAATAAGTATCCTTACGTATATCTGAAGGTTTTAATTCAATATCAAATTCTTCAGCTTCAGGTAGTACTATAACTGTTGCAGCAGAAGTATGCACTCTTCCTTGTGTTTCTGTTTGAGGTACTCTTTGCACTCTATGTACTCCTGATTCAAATTTTAATTGTCCATACACATCATCTCCTGTTATATTAAAAATAATCTCTTTATAACCTCCTACTGTTCCTTCTGCAATATCTACAAGTTCAGTCTTCCAAGATTTAGATGATGCAAATGCAAGATACATCTTATATAAATCACCTGCAAAGATACTAGCCTCATCACCTCCTGTTCCTGCCCTAATCTCCATAACTGCATTTTTAGAGTCAGCAGGGTCCTTAGGAATTAACAACATTTTAATTTCTTCATCCATCCTTTCCTTTCTAGTTAAATTATCCTCTAATTCTAACTTTGCCATATCTTTCATTTCTGTATCATCAGAATCAGAAAGTATCTCTCGAGCTTCAGTAATATTATCTATTAAATTTTTATAATCTTTATATGTTTTAATAATAGGCTCTAAATCTTTATATTCCTTACTCAATTGAACATACAACTTCATATCATTCATAGCTTCTGTAGAAGAAATAAATTTTTCAACTTCTAAATATCTTTTATGAATATCTGCTAATTTATCTAACATACTAATAAATAAAATCTCCAAATTCAGAATTAATAGTTAACTTCTTACCTTCATAATCCTCTACTCTTCCAATAATCATCGCATCTACATTAAATGAAGTAGAAATAGAAATAATATCTTGTGCTATTTCTTCAGGGACATATAATTCCATTCTATGACCCATGTTGAACACCTTATACATCTCTTTCCAATCTGTATTTGACTCAGCTTGTATCAACCTAAACAAATTAGGTATTGAAAACATATTATTCTTAATAATATGTAAATTATTTACAAAATGTAAGACTTTAGTCTGCGCTCCTCCCGAACAATGTATCGCCCCATGTATTTGATTACGATACTTATCAAGTATCTTCTTCATAATAGGCATATATGTTCTTGTTGGTGACAAAACTAACTTGCCTGCATCTAAAGTCATATCCTTGATTCTCTCCGTTAATAATTTAGTGCCTGAATAGACTAAATCCTTAGGTAAGGAATCATCAAAACTCTCAGGGTATTTATTTGCTAAAATTTTGGAAAAAACATCATGTCTTGCAGAAGTAAGTCCATTACTTCCTATGCCACTATTATACTCTTTTTCATATGTTGCTTGACCAGAAGAAGAAAGTCCAACAATAACATCACCAGATGTTATATTCGCATTATTAATAACATCACTTCTTTTTAATCTGGCAACAACTGTTGAATCAACAATAATTGTCCGTACTAAATCGCCTACATCAGCTGTCTCTCCTCCTGTTGATATTATATTAATACCTTGTTTCTGATAATCATCTAATAATTCTTGTGTCCCATTAATAATCTCTGCAATTACTTCTCCTGGAATTAACCTTTTATTTCTACCAATAGTAGAAGAAAGCATAATGTCATCACAAACCCCAACACATAATAAATCATCAATATTCATAATCAAAGCATCCTGGGCTATTCCCTTCCATACAGAAAGATCACCTGTCTCTTTCCAATACATATAAGCTAATGAAGATTTTGTGCCAGCCCCATCAGCATGCATAACAACACAATAATCTTTATTATTTGCTAGATAATCTGGAACTATCTTACAAAAAGCTGATGGAAATAAACCTTTATCTACATTCTTAATCGCATTATGAACATCTTCCTTGTCAGCAGAAACACCTCTTTGGATATATCTTTCTAATTGTTTCATATGTACAAAAAAAGCATCCTAATAATTAGGACGCTTTAATAATATTAATTTACTATTTACTTATTAGCTCCATTACTATCAACAGGCTCATAATCTTGTTCAAGAACTTTAAAAGAAGTTCGTCTATTATACTGATGCGCCTTTTCTTTATTCTTTTTCGAAAATATTCTTTTAATGTAACGTTCTGTCAATACATCTCCAACATCAAACCTCCCATCCTTTGCTTCAATTACAAATGGTTCAGTCTCTCCCATACCTTTTGCAATTAATCTTCCTGGCTCTATTCCTTGACTAATTAAATATGCTATACACACATCGGCTCTTTGCTGTGATAACACCATATTCTGAGTATACGTTCCTACAAAATCAGTATGAGATTTTAATTCAATCATTACCTCTGGATTTTCTTTTAAAGTTTCAGTTAAAATATCTAAATCAATAATAGATTGAGGTCTAAGATCCCACTTAGCAAAGTCATATTCTATTCTAGGTAAAATAATTTCCTTTTTTATTGGATCTATAGGTATGTTAATCTCAAAAATTGAATCATTTTCAATACCTAAAGTAGTTTCACTAACAGTTTTAGAAAGATATCCCTCTATATCAACTACAATCTTGTATGTTGTTAGCGGTTCTAAATCAAACTGATATGTCCCCGTATTATCTGTAAAAGTTTGACGAACACCTCCTTCATTAGATAATAATTGAATAGGTGCTCCTGTAAGAATAGCTCCGCTTTTAGAATCAGTTAAAATTCCAGTAACAGAAAACTCTAAACCAGGAAGAGTAAACTGATATATATCATCTTTTCCTTTATTCCCTCTCTTTCTACTTGAAATAAGATACCCCTGCTCTCCATCATCTTCAACAATAATACCAAAATCATTAGCTGGAGAATTAATTGGGAATTTTAAATTAATTGGATCTATCCAATTATTAAATTCATCTTGTGATGTTTTATAAATATCAAGTCCTCCCATTCCTACATGACCTGTTGAAGCAAAATAAAGAGTACCATCTTTATGTAAGAAAGGAAACATCTCGTCACCATTCGTATTAACAGAAGAGCCTAAATTCTTAGGCTTACTCCAATTATTTCTTTTTTCTTTATTAACCACCCATAAATCTTTCCCTCCATAACCTTCTTCTTTATTTGTAGACATCTCAGAAGAAAATATTAACATAGTTTCTTCTTCATTAAGTGTAGGGTGACCAATAGAGATATTACTATCAATATCAATCTGTAACAACTCTGGTTCTAACCAACTTCTACCACTTTTACTCTTCTTGGAAACATATATATGACAATTATTAATTTTCTTTTTTTCAGCCTTACATCTAGTTAAATACATTCTTGTACCGCTTGAATTAAGGAAAACAGAACCTTCATTTCCTTCTGTATTAATAGGTTCAGGTAAAATTTCCGGAATACTCCATCTTCCTTTTTTATCCATTTTTGTTTGATATATATCTGAGAAAAACTCTCCAGTCCATGGGTCAGTCTTTTCAGAAACTCCTCCAGCTCTTGAAGAAGTGAAATAAAGACTTAGGTAATCTTCGTCCCCAAAAGAAACTCCGTATTCAATATACTCGGTATTCAATAAAGGCATTGACTTTACTTTATACCTTGTAGGCATATTCTTCCATTTTAATGCAAAATTACACGATCTTAAACCCATCTCTCCTGGCACATAATCCTCAATTTTACGATCTTTTTCTACTAAATCCTCAACAGTAGATTTATTCATGCCATTTGCAACTAAAAATTTTGTATAATATCTTTTTGCAGTCTTATAAGCCCCTCTCATTCTAAGAACATCCGCATATTTTAAATATTTTATTGAAGCATCGTATTTAATAGGATCATTAATTCCATTAAAATTTGATTCAATAGCTCTCTTATAATAGGTTTCTGCCTGATCTATATCTCCTGAAAATAGATAACATTCTGCTTGCATAAAAGTAATCTGAGCCTTTAATGCTTTATCATCATCACTTTCACCGTCAATCTTTTCATAAACTTTTTTATATAATTCTACTGCTTCATCATATTTTTCTAACACAAAAGCTTCATCTGCCTTAATTAATTTTCTACTTCGCTTTTGCCCATAAATATCATTCCCAACAAAAAAGAAAAGAATAAGGGAAATTGAACTTAAACGCAAGAATCTTCTCATCTTAGTAATTTTAAAATTCGTGCTAAAATAAACATTAATTTATAATTAGAAAAGAAAGTGCTATGTATATAAAAACATTAAAATGTTAATAAACTATTAGTAAATTCTACAAAAACACCATTAAGAGACAATTTAAAAACATAATAATATTGTTTTTTTGTGCTAAATAGTTCGTATAATTCCTTTTAAAAAATATAAAACATGAGATCAAAATTAGAATACATTTGGCTAGACGGATACACTCCTACTCAAAATATGAGGAGTAAAACAAAAGTAATCGAAGACTTCTCTGGTAAACTTGAAGATTGTCCAACATGGTCTTTTGATGGCAGCTCCACAAAACAAGCTGTAGGAAATTCATCAGACTGCCTATTAAAACCTGTAGCTATATATCCAGACCCTGAACGAGAAAATGGGTTTTTAGTTATGACTGAAGTATTAAATGCAGATGGGACTCCACATGCATCAAATGCAAGAGCAACTATTGATGATGATGATAATGATTTCTGGTTTGGATTTGAACAAGAATATTTTATCATGGATGTAGAAACACAACTTCCTTTAGGATTTCCATTAGGAGGTTACCCTGGTCCACAAGGACTTTATTACTGCTCTGTAGGAGGAAAAAACACACATGGAAGACACTTTGTTGAAGAACATGCAGATCTTTGTATACAAGCAGGACTAAACTTTGAAGGAATTAATCAAGAAGTTGCATGCGGACAATGGGAATTCCAACTATTTGCAAAAGGAGCTAAAAAAGCTGGAGATGAAATATGGATAGCAAGATACTTATTAGATAGATTAACTGAAAATTATGGCTATTATATTGAATATCATCCAAAACCAATTAAAGGAGATTGGAATGGTTCAGGAATGCATGCAAATTTCTCTAACTCTACTTTAAGAGAATGTGGATCTCAAGAAACATATGAAAAAATCTGTGAAGCTTTTAGACCAGTAACGAAAGAACATATCGATGTTTATGGAGCTTATAACGATCAAAGATTAACAGGATTGCATGAAACTGCCTCAATTAAAGATTTTAGCTATGGTATTTCAGATAGAGGAGCCTCAATAAGAATTCCTATTATCACAGTAGAAAAAGGATGGAAAGGATGGCTCGAAGACAGAAGGCCAGCATCAAACGCAGATCCATACAAAATAGCAAGCCGTATTATTAAAACTGTAAAAGGAGCTGAATAAGTATTAGTTGCATAAGGTGGTCTGCAAAAGCATACTCTATTAAAGTACTTGTTTAATTACGATTCATTTCGTTTCTCTTCTGAAGCGCTGTCTTGTATCTCTTTTCTGATATCATTTGACGCAT
Organism: uncultured Flavobacteriales bacterium; assembly: GCA_913031595.1. Classification (GTDB taxonomy): domain Bacteria; phylum Bacteroidota; class Bacteroidia; order Flavobacteriales; family BACL11; genus CAJWCP01. The sequence goes on from CAJWCP010000004.1 coordinate 13,102, forward strand.
CCCGCATCTCACGAACAGCCTTACCTAACCCTTTAGCTAACTCAGGTATTTTTTTTGAACCAAAAAACATAACAATAAATAATAATATCACAACGATTTCCTGTCCACCAATAAATAATAAAAGATTAGAAATAATAACTTTCAATAGTAAGTTTATTTTGTATTACCTTCTTTCTTTCTTATTGTATCAAGCATTATAGGAGAGGCAACAAACAAAGAAGAATATGTTCCAATCACAACACCAACCATCAATGCAAACATAAATCCTCTAATCACTTCTCCACCAAATATGAAAATTATTAAAAGAACAACAAAGGTAGTCAAGGATGTATTAATAGTTCTACTCAAAGTACTATTAAGCGCTCCATTAATAATTTCATGCACTTCTTTCTTCTTGTTATTATTAATATATTCTCTTACTCTATCAAAAACAACCACAGTATCATTCAATGAATATCCAATAATTGTTAAAATAGCTGCAATAAATGCCTGATCTATCTCAAGAGAAAAAGGCAATAACCCATACATTACAGAAAAAACTGAAAGAACAATCAACACATCATGAAATACTGCAGCAACAGCTCCAAGACTAAACTGCCATCTTCTAAACCTAATTAAGATATACATGAAGATTACGAGAAGTGAGAATATAATTGACCAAAAAGCTGCATTTTTAATATCATCTGCAATAGTAGGCCCTACTTTTTGAGAACTCATAATTTCATATTGAATGCCTGTACTAGATAACCCTTCTGAAAGTTTTGACTCTACAATCTCATCAGCTGTAAGCTCACTATTAGAAATCATAAAAGAAGTAGTAATCTTAAGCTGATTTTGATCCCCAAAAGTTTTAACTTGAGGAGCATACTTTAATCCATTCTTATCAACAAAGACATCTGTTAATGTAGATCTTAGTTTTTCACTATCAATTTTATCATCAAAACGAACAACATATGTACGCCCACCAACAAAGTCAACACCATAATTCAACCCTTTTGTAAAAAGTGAGCCAATACCTAAAAGAATAAGAATAGAAGAAATAATATAGAATCGTTTCCTTTTACCTATAAAATCAATATTAATATTCTTAAATGCTCCATCAGTTAGCTTAGTAGCAAAAGTCATTATCTTCCCCTTATTCAATCTAGCAGATATAACTAATCTTGTAATAAATATTGCTGCAAAAAGTGAAGTTAAGATTCCTATAACAAGAGTTGTCGCAAACCCTTTTATAGGACCAGTCCCAAAATAATAAAGAATAATCCCTGTTAGTAGTGTAGTTACATTAGCATCAATAATAGAACTATACGCACTATTATACCCATCTGATATAGCTAAACGTATACCCTTCCCATTTCTAAGCTCTTCCCGAATACGTTCATAAATAAGAACATTAGCATCAACAGACATACCAATAGTTAATACAATACCCGCAATACCTGGTAAAGTAAGAACAGCTCCTAATGAAGAAAGGACTCCGAAAATAAAGAAAATATTTGCTAATAATGCCACATTAGAAACTAAACCTGCTCTACTATAATAAAAAATCATATAAACTAACACAAGACACAAAGCAAAAATAAATGACCTTAATCCTGAATTTATTGCTTCCTCACCAAGAGAAGGACCAACAATAGCCTCCTCAATAATACGAGCAGGAGCAGGCAGCTTTCCAGACTTTAATATATTTGCTAAATCCTGAGCCTCATTAACCGTAAAGTTTCCTGTAATCTGTGATTGTCCTCCTGAAATTTCAGATTGCACTGTAGGAAAAGAATAAACATAACCATCCAAAACAATAGCAATAGACTTGCCTATATTCTCTGCTGTTAATCTTTTCCATTGTTTTGCTCCTTCTGCGTTCATACTCATTGAAACTTCTGCTGAAGCGCCTAATTGCCCAAAACCCTGATTTGCATCAGTCACAACATCTCCTTGCATAGCAGATAGGCCATTTCTATCAGATTTCAGAGCAACTAACTGAACAAAACGACCCTCCCCATCAGATGATTTAACGGTATATGCAAATTTAACATCAATAGGAAAGAAATTCTTAATTGCTTCATCATTAAGATATGTATTTAAAGTAGCGGTATCTTTTACAGCGCAAAAACCCACAACAGGACCTGTATTAAGTTGACCTGTTTGTTGATTAACATTTGGATATAATAGTGCATATAAAGGATTCTGAGCAGAGAACTCCTCTAAACTAAGTTCTAAAGATGAAGTGTCAGAAGAAATAGAGTCTTCTGACACTCCCTCTAAAAGTGAGGCAATTTCCTCCTCAGATTCTAAATCTTTAGAATCAGTATCTGTAACCAGCTCATCTTTCGATGCTAAACTTTTTTCTTCCTCAGTCGATTTTATATCTCTAAGAAAAGTATTTACATTCTCAAGAGATTGAAACAACTCGCTATACTCATAAGTCTCCCAAAATTCCAACTGTGCTGTTGACTGTAATAACTTCCTTGCTCTTTCAGTCTCTTTAATACCAGGTAATTCTACTAGTATCCTTCCCGAACCTTCTAACCTCTGAATATTAGGCTGAGTAACTCCAAAACGATCAATTCTACTTCTTAAAATATTAAAAGAACGATCAATTGCTGCTTCTACCTCAATAGATATAATTTCTATAACTTCTTGATTAGTAGAAGAAAATTGGATTTTATCGCGTAAATCTGGAGTTGCAAAAATAGCTGAAAGACCTACATTTGGTGCAGGCGCTAATTTTTCATACTCAAGCTGAAATAATGTCACAAAATTATCTTGACTATTCTCTTGTGCCTTTAATGCATTAGAAATAGCAACATTAAAAATAGAATCATTACTATTATTTGACAATGCCTTTACAACATCAACAACCATAACTTCTAAAGTCACATTCATACCCCCTTTAAGGTCAAGACCAAGATTAATCTCCCTTTGTTTACATTCAGCATAAGTATATGATGTCAAAAGAATATCATATACTTTTTCACTATTTATAGAATCAAGATAAAATTTCTTTTTATTTTCTTCAATAGAAGCCAGAGTTATTCCTAGCTGTAAACTGTCAACTAAAGAATCTTGAGAAAAATTCTCTGAAATTATCTCTTGTAAATTATTATCTATATGAGCACGAGCATACTCATTTGCATCATTTTCAACTCCATCGGCAACCCAAGTAAAGGATAACTGATATAAACAAACTACAGCCAAAACGATTGCAAAAATCTTAATAACATTTCTGTTTTGCATAATCTTTATTTTTTATCTAGTCTTTTAAATAGTCGGCAAATATAACCTTTAACAACAAATAATACAATTTGTCCAAGTAAAAACTTATAATTGTATAAGAGAATTCATGACAAGACTTTTATACTTAAAAAAATATCTATTACTTTTGCATAAAACCATCTTATGTATAGATTTCTTATCCTATTTTTTATATTATTTTACAATTCAGTTTCAGCACAAATAATATTGAACAGAGATACTAGCCTTAAAATATATGAAAATGGAGAGCGCTTTAACTCTCCTTTTATAGGAGGAATTAATTCAGCACAAATCTCAGAAATAGATTTAAATTTAGATGGAATACTTGATTTAGTTGTTTTTGATAAATCAGGCAATAAAATTATTCCATTTGTCAATAACAATAATCATTATATTTATGAGCCAAAATATCGTGATAATTTTCCAGAAACACACGACTGGATGTTACTAGCAGATTATAATTGTGATGGAAGAAATGATATCTACACATATTCTTCAGGAGGGATGGCTATTTATGAAAATACTTCAACCAACGAACTAAATTTCACATTAATTTCTCCTCTTGTTATGTCTGATTATGGCAATAATAATCTAAATATATACATTAGTCCAGTCGATATTCCTGCAATCACTGATGTAGATGATGATGGGGACCTAGATATCTTAACCTTCTCAATACTAGGAGGATTTGTGGAATATCATAAAAATACCGCTATTGAACTGTCAGGAAGTTGCGATACAATTGCTTTTGAATTATCTGAAAATTGCTGGGGACTATTTTATGAAGGACTTAATAATTATGTCTTAAATTGTCCTAATTGTCAATGTCCTTCAATAATAAATAATATTAATCAAAAAAAACAAAAACATGCTGGCTCAACACTATGCGCTATTGATATAGACAATGATAATGATCAAGACCTTATATTAGGAGATGTTAGTTTTAACAATGTTAATTTACTAATAAATGGAGGAGACAATCAAAATGCTTTCATGGTTAATGTTGACTCTATTTTTCCTCAAAACTACAACAATACAACTGGTGCTAATATTCAATACCCAGCCTCATACTATATAGATGTTACAAATGATGGCATAAAAGATCTATTAGTAACGACAAATAGTGAAAATAATTCAGAAAATTTTGAGAGTATATGGCTATATACGAACAATGGTCAAAATAATAATCCTAATTTCACTTTTGAAAAAAATAATTTCCTGCAAGATGAAATGATTGACTTAGGAACATCTGCCTTCCCCTCCTTTTATGACTATAATGGTGACAGTCTATTAGATATAGTAGTAGGAAATTATGGTTATCATAATGTAAATGGGAATCCAACATCTTCCTTAGCTTTGTTTAAAAATATAGGAACAAGTAACAACCCAAAATATGATCTTATTGACAGGGATTGGCTTGGAATATCTTCTATAAATTTAAACACTACACTAAATATGCCTTCATTAAACATCTACCCCTCATTTGGCGATCTAAATGGAGACGGGAATGATGACTTGCTTATTGGTGACGCAAATGGTAAATTACATTTTTTTACAAATACAGGAGTAGGAAGTTTCCAACTTACATCTGCAGATTATTTCAATATTGACGTAGGATATTTTGCGCAACCTCAAATAATAGACGTTAATCGTGACGGATTAAATGATATTATAATTGGAGAGCAAAATGGAACAATTAATTATTGTCCAAATAATGGAACTAATAATATAGCATTATTTGACACAGTCATCACTAATCTAGGAGGCATTAATGTAGATGACTCATTAATTAGCACTGGCTTTAGCAGTCCTTTTATGATAGATATCAATGGCTCATACCAACTATTTGTAGGGTCTTACTCAGGAAATATTTATCAATTTAATAATATTGACAATAATCTCACTGGAACATTCAACAATATAAACAGTGCAATATCAGAAATATGGGATGGAGGAAAATGTGCATTAACACTTGCTGATATAACAAATGACAATAAGTTGGATATGATATTAGGCAATGTTTCAGGAGGGATATCTTATTTTAGTAGTGATTCTGCCTTAATTAATGATTTTAATCAAGAGCAAAGTAAAAATGATATATTACTTTTTCCAAACCCAGCAAGTCAGCAAGTCACAATAATTAATAATGAATTAAACAAAATAAAGATAATAGATCTGTATGGAAGGACCCTATACTCTCAAGAATCCCAAGACATATCTACTCTAATTAACATAGAATTTCTCACAAAAGGAATATATATTGTCCAATCAGGTAACAGAACAAGCAAGTTGATTATAAAATAAACGAAATCAAAAACATATATTTGCCTTATGAAGAAAAAATGGAAAGAAATAGTTAATTCAGCCTGGGAAGAAAGAGAATTACTTCAAAAAAAAGAAGTAAAAATATGTATAGAAAAAATCATAGAAGAAATAGATAAAGGAACGTTACGTCCAGCTGAACCAAAAAATTCTGGATGGCAAATCAACGAATGGGTAAAGAAAGCTATTATTCTCTACTTTCCAATACAAAATATGAATACAATAGAAGTGGGACCACTAGAATTTCATGATAAGATGAAATTAAAAACTGGCTACAAAGACCTTAAAGTGCGTGTTGTTCCTCATGCGATAGCGCGTTACGGATCATTTCTAGCTCCTGGTGTAATCCTAATGCCTTCATATGTAAATATTGGCGCCTATGTAGATTCTGGCACTATGATAGACACCTGGGCAACTGTTGGATCTTGTGCTCAGATTGGTAAAAATGTACATATCTCAGGAGGAGTAGGAATCGGAGGCGTACTTGAACCTATTCAAGCATCACCAGTCATTATTGAAGATAATACTTTTATCGGATCAAGAGCAATTATAGTTGAAGGAGTAAAAATTGAAAGAGAAGCTGTAATAGCAGCCAATGTAGTATTAACATCCTCTACAAAAATCATTGATGTTACAAAAGAAAAACCTATTGAATATAAGAAAACTGTTCCTAAAAATTCAGTAGTAATTCCTGGAAGTTACAATAAAAAATTTCCAGGAGGTGAGTACGGAGTAAATTGTGCTTTAATTATTGGTCAAAGAAAGGAAAGCACAAATAAAAAAACATCACTAAATGAAGCACTTAGAGAATATAATCTTTCAATCTAATGAGAATAGGATTTGACGCTAAAAGAGCTTTCTTCAATAGGAGCGGATTAGGTAATTATTCACGTGACACTATTAATATACTTTGCGAACAATATCCTGAAAATAAATACTTTCTTTACACTCCAAAAAATCTTACCCAAAACTTCTTAGATAAAGAGAAGATTAATTATACAATCTGTACGCCAAGCAATATAATTAACAGAATATTTCCATCTTATTGGAGAACAAAAACAATAACAAATGATCTGCTATCTAATAGAATTGACATATACCATGGTCTTACACATGAATTGCCTCTAGGTATTGAAAAAACAAATATAAAAACAGTTGTAACAATTCATGACCTTATATTCTTAAGACATCCTGAATTTTTTAATAAGATTGATAGAAAGATTTATTATTCTAAAGTTAAATCTTCATGCATAAGAGCAAATAAAATAATTGCAATAAGTGAAAACACAAAAAGAGATATTATAGAACTCTTGAATATTCCTGAAGAAAAAATAACAGTAATATATCAGGGATGTAATAAAGTATTCCATTCTTGTATCAAGAAAGAAGAAAGAGTAAAAACACTAAAAAAATATAAACTACCCTCAGATTACCTCTTATATGTAGGGAATATAGAAGAACGTAAGAACTTGATGACATTATTAAAAACAATTAAATCATTAAAGACATTTAAGTTAGTTGTAATTGGTAATGGTAAAAATTATAAAGAAAAATGTGTAGAATACATCAAAAGAAACAATCTAACTAATAAAGTGTTCTTTATACATAAAATAACTCAACAAGAAATTGCAAGTATTTATCAAAGTGCCCAAATACTAATATACCCTTCTATATATGAGGGATTTGGAATTCCAATTCTTGAATCCTTATACTCTAAGACACCTGTTATAACAACTAAGAATGGGTGTTTTAAAGAAACGGGAGGCCCAAACACTAAATATATAAACCCGCTATCAGTAGCAGAGATTAAAAATGAGGTTATCAATATATCTTCATCTAAAGAAACTCAAAATAAAATGAAAGAAGAAGGGATAAAATATGCGCAAAAATTTAATAATGCTCATATTGGCAAAAACTTGATAACTCTTTACAAAACTTTATAAATGACTAAGATATCAGTAATAATCCCTACTTACAATGAACAAGACAATATTATCGAAGCTATAAAGTCTATTGACTTTGCAGATGAAATTATTATTGTAGATTCTTTTAGTAAAGACAATACAGTCTTTCTTGCTAAACCATTAGCTAATAAAATTTTACAAAGAGAATATATCCATTCTGCTTCTCAAAAAAACTGGGCAATACCTCAAGCAAAACATGAGTGGGTGTTAATTTTAGACGCTGATGAAAGAGTAACTAGTAGATTAAAGAATGAAATCTTAACAACAATAAATTCAAATAAGAAATATAGTGCATTCTGGATTAAACGTCAAAATTATTTTATGAATAAAAAGATAAACTTTAGTGGATGGCAAAAAGATAAAGTAATTCGATTATTCAAACGTGATGAAAATAAATATGAAGATAAACATGTACATGCAGAAATTATTAGTAAAGGAAAAATAGGAATATTAAAAAATAAATTAATCCATAATACTTTTAAAAGCAAAAAAGATTATTTAAGAAAAATAGATTTCTACGCTCAACTACAAGCAAAAGATTATGATAAAACTACAAAAAGAATAACCTTTTTCCATACTATAGCAAAGCCTATGTTTCGCTTTTTTAAACACTATATTATTAACTTAGGATTTTTAGATGGATATATAGGTTTTATGATTTCATTTTATCAATTAAAAGCTGTAAAAATGCGTTATGAATATTTAAAAGAATACCGTGAATCAAAAAGAAATTAAAGATACTATTACAACTCTAAAAAATGGAGGGGTAATATTATATCCAACAGACACAATATGGGGAATAGGTTGTGATGCTACAAATCCTGAAGCAATAAAAAAGATCTTTAAAATTAAAAAAAGGGCAGACAATAAAGCCATGATCTCATTAGTCGCTGATAAAGAACAACTTAAAAAAATAACACAACTAATTCCTAAATTTGATATTACATCTGTACCCACCACAATAATTTACCCTTCTGTTAAAGTAATAGACAAAAGTCTATTAGTAAATGGATCAGCTGCCATTAGAATTGTACAAGATAAATTCTGTCAGAAGATTATTAGCGCACTTAAAAAACCTATTGTCTCAACATCTGCTAACATAAGTGGCCAAAATCCACCCACTCAATTCTCAGAAATAACAAAAGAAATTACTGATCATGTTGATTATATAGTAAATTTGCGAAAAAATGAGAAAAGGATAAAATCATCACAAATTTTTAAATTAATTAGTGATGGAAGCATGCAAAAAATAAGATAGTGAACCTTTCTGAAAAATTAAAAAATCCAATCTTTAAGACTGTACATTTAGCTGCAGAAGAATTGAATTATCCAACCTATGTAGTAGGAGGATGGGTAAGAGACCTTCTACTTAAAAAAACCCAAACATCAACAGATATAGATTTTGTTTGTATAGGAAGCGGTATTAAATTAGCTAAAAAGGTAAAAGAAAAATTAGGAAAGAATGCTTCATTCAAAGTATTTAAAAAATTTGGAACAGCAATGATTAATGTGGAATCAGAAAATTATGAATTTGTAGGAGCAAGAAAAGAATCTTATAGAAATAATAGTAGAAAGCCAATAATAGAAGATGGAACATTAGAAGATGACCAAAATAGAAGAGACTTTACAATCAATGCTATGGCTATTCAACTAAATACTAATAATCATGGGGAATTAATTGATCCTTTTAATGGGATTTCCGATCTGAAAAATAAGATTATACGTACCCCTCTAAATCCAATAAAAACATATTCAGATGATCCATTAAGAATGATGCGAGCAATAAGATTTGCAACACAACTAAATTTCAGGATTGAAGAAGAGTCATATCAAGCAATTAGCAAAAGTCATAAAAGATTATCAATAATCTCACAAGAAAGAATAACAGAAGAACTAAATAAGATAATACTCTCAGAAAAACCTTCTATTGGATTTAAAATGTTATTTGACACTAAATTACTACACATTTTTTTTCCTAAAATGACCGAATTACATGGAGTAGAATATAAAAATAATCAAGGGCATAAAGATAATTTTTATCACACTCTTGAAGTTCTAGACAATATTAGCACAAAAACAGATAATTTATGGCTAAGATGGTCTGCCATATTACATGATATAGCAAAACCTGACACAAAAAGATATGAAGTAAAAAATGGATGGACATTTCATTCACATGAATTTATTGGAGCAAAAATGATTCCCAAAATATTTAATGATTTAAAACTTCCTTTAAACAATAAAATGAAATATGTCAAGAAAATGGTATTACTACACCTTCGCCCTATTGTTCTAGCCCAAGAAATTGTCACAGATTCTGCAATTAGAAGACTATTATTTGATGCTGGAGATGATATCGATGATTTAATGATGCTGTGTGATGCTGATATAACATCAAAAAATCCAAAAAAAGTTGAGAAATATCTTAATAATTTTCAAATAGTTAGAAAAAAACTAAAAGAAGTAGAAGAAAAAGACCATATTAGAAATTTTCAACCACCTGTAAATGGAAATGAAATAATGAAATTATTTAATATTCAAGCTTGTAAAGAAATAGGTGTTCTAAAAAATGCAGTTAAAAATGCTATCCTAGATGGAGAAGTAAAAAACAATAAGAAAGAAGCTTTAAAATTTATAATCAATAAAGCAAAAGAATTAAATATAAAACAAAAAAAATAACATAATGATAGACGTATTTGAGAATATCAATAAATTCGCAATAGCTTGCGATCAAAAGCCAAACAAAAAAAATTATACGATGTATCTTGATCTAATTCGTGAGGAAATAAATGAATTAGAAGATGCTATTAAAGACAATGACAGAGTAGAGCAATTAGATGCACTAATTGACATCTTAGTTGTTACACTAGGTGCTGTTAGAGCAGGTGGTTTCAACGGTAAAGGTGCATGGAAAGAAGTGATGAACACAAACTTTGCTAAAATCAATCCAAAAACAGGAAAAGTCATCAAACGTGCAGATGGTAAGGTGTTAAAGCCAGAAGGGTGGAAAGCTCCTGAACTAAAAAAGTTTATTTAAAAATTTTAATGGATATTAATAGTAAAACAATTATCTTTATTGTTGGTCCAACAGGAATTGGGAAAACTGCCCTCAGTATAAATTTAGCAAAACAACTAGAAACAGAAATCATCTCATGTGATTCTAGGCAATTTTATAAAGAATTATTAATTGGTACCGCTCCACCTAATAAAAAACAACTTAATGAAGTAAAACATCATTTTATTCATAATATATCCATAAAGAAAAAATATAATGCTGGAAAATTTGAAAATGATGCAATGAAATTAATAACAAAACTACATGAAAAAAAAGATATTATTATAGCTGTAGGAGGATCGGGTCTTTATATAGATGCAATTTGCAAAGGATTAGACCACATACCTGATATTTCAGATAATATAAGAGATGAACTAAATCATGAATTCAAATTAAAAGGAAAAGAGTGGTTAAAAAATGAGGTAAAAAAAATAGATCCAGAATATTATAATAATTGTGATAAAGAAAATAAACAACGTTTATTAAGAGCTTTAGAAGTATTTCGAGAAACTCAACAACCTATTTCTATTTTTAGAAACAAAGAAACAAAGAAAAGACAATTTAGGATAATTAAAATTGGGTTAAATACAGAGAGAGAAAAATTATATAAGAAAATTAATACTAGAGTTGAAAATATGATAAAGGAAGGTCTCTTAGAAGAAGTGCGCGGATTAATCCCATATCAAGATCTAAATGCATTACAAACAGTTGGATATAAAGAATTATTTGCTTTTTACAGAAACCAAACAACATTAAAAGAAGCAGTAGAAAATATTAAGAAAAATTCAAGAAGGTTTGCAAAAAGACAAATCACTTGGTTTAAAAGAGATAAGGATATAGTATGGTTTGAACCTGATCAAGTTAAAGCAATACAAAATTTTATCGTATAATGGTAACTGTTCCTTGAATGGGATCAAATCCATGACCAACCTCAATATGATAAAAATAAACCCCATCAGGAACGTCATTACCCATTCTATTTTTTCCATCCCAAGGGTCAGAATACCCAACAGATTGAAATAATAAGCGCCCATATCTGCCATAAATCTTCACTTCTGTCTCAGAATATAAAAAAGTATCTTCCAAACTCCATACATCATTTATATTATCATTATTTGGAGAAAAAACATTAGGAATACATTCTGGACTCATTGTAGCGATAACAAATGTAGTGTCTCTAATACACTCATTATAATCACTAACCAAAATACTATAATTACCTGGATCTAAAGAAAGATTCAAAGGATTTTGTGTGGAACCATTAGACCATTGATATGTATAAGGAGGTGTTCCTCCTGTCGCACTTGCTTCTATATCCACATCAAGATTTTCAAGATTACATTCAATAATAGCAGATGCAGGATCAAGGGTAATAATAATTTCTTCAATATCAAAATCTTGTCTCACCATACATCCTATACTATCTGTCACTTCAATCCAATGATTACCCGGACAAAGATCAGCATGTTGTAAAATAGTTCCATTATCCCATAAATATGTATAAGGAGCATGGCCCCATAAATCTTCAGCAGCAAAAACAGTGGTTGTTTCTATATCAATTATACCATTAGGTAAATCAAAAAACACATCTATTGTATCTTGAATAGAGCAGCCAAAAGTAACATCGGTTATTGTTATAAAATATGTTTCTTGACATAAGCTCCCTGAAGAAGGATTTAAACTAATAATATTCCCAAAAATATCTTGCCATTCAAAAGAAAAAGGCCCTACTGAAGAAGAGTTAGAAATAGAAGCAATATAGGCGTTTAGTAAAACTGTATCAGCATCTAAAGATGATTGTAATATATACGGATCTACTGTATAACCTATAGAATCAGTATTTCCACAAGAGTCCACAGCTATTACCCAATAAGTAGACCCATATAATGAATCTATAAAGTAAGTTGTATCTCCAGTACTCCACAAAAGAGTAATAGGCTCTACTCCTCCTAGAACTTCTACACTTGCATTACTTCCGGATGAATCACAAGGAAGGTAATTAAAAGTTAAAGATAATTCTAAAGAATCAGGTTCTTCTATAATTAAAGTATCATTAAATAAACAACTATTTATATCTGTTACTTGACAAAAATAAGATCCTGCATTAAGCACTCTTTGCAAATCTGTATTGCCATCATTCCAAAGTAAACTATAAGGTCCTACCCCACCATTGATTAAAACATCAACAGTGGTTAAAGCTCCTGTACATAAAACAGGTGTTTGATAATTATCAAATAAGAAATTTAGCTCCTGAGGTTCTTCTAATATAATATTAATGGTATCAATACAATTTAGAGTGTCAGAAACAAATAAAGAATATTCTCCTGCTATTAAACCATATATCGAATCTGATGAACTACTAACATTCAACCAACTATATATTAGTGGTCCAGATCCCCCTGAAGGATTAATAATAATACTTCCATCTGAATCTCCATTGCAAGTAGGAGGAGATAGGATTGTGTTAGGATCAAATGCATCAGGCTGATTTATTAAAAACTCTTCTGCATGAATGCAGCCAATATTATCTACAAAAAGAACTGAATAAGTATCAGCAATTAGACTAGTAGGATCAAGCCCTCCCCATTGCACATCATAAGGCTCATTTCCTCCAGTAATAGAATCAATAGTAACAACTCCTGAAGTATCTCCAAAACATAAAGGATGAATAATACTTTCGTAAACAATAATTTCATATTGAGCATAACATCTCACAGAAACTGTATCAAGACAAGAATAAGTAGAATCATATATATATATATCATGCCAACCAGCAGAAACATATATCGAATCTAAATTGGAGCCTAAAAATCCGTATGAGATATTACCTCCACCTATCACACTATCAAGATGTAGAAAACCACTATCAGACTCACAAATAAAAGGGAAGTCTGTAGAAGAAAAAACTTGATACGGTGGCGGTTCATTTAATAAAAAAGTATCAGACATTAAACATTCATTATCATCAACTACATGTAATATATACTCTCCTGCTAATAAACTATCAAACATTATAGAATCAAATAAAGAATTCTGTAATCCTAAAGAAAGTGATAGATGATGGAAATTAGTTGAAGAACCATTAAGATCTGAAAAAGAAATAGTATCACTACCTAATAATAGATAATAAAAATATTTATTAAACACATCATTTGTTTTATTCCCTCCCTGTATTCTAAAACTAATAGTACCTTCATAAGTACCTCTACAATTAATCTCAACTGTATTTATTAACTCTATATTTATTTGAGCAGGCTGTGATATTGTTGATAAAAGAGAATCACTACAACCAACTGAATCTGTAATAATAACCATATAAGAACCTATATCCAAATTATCATGAACAGTATCATTAAAACCTGAAGAGAATAAATTATTATCTTTATACCATTGATAAAAATAAGGGGAAGATCCGGAGTGTCCTATTGTTCTTATTAAGCCATTTGCATCCCCAAAACATTTTATATTCTCCTGTGCAGGGTTTACACCTAATGGACAATCTATAAAGAATATTACAGAATCTATAAAAACTGAAGTCAGAGCATTAATTATCTCTAGTTTAAAATTACCACACCTTTGGCTAAATAGAGTATCACCACCTTGAGTATCAATATTTACTATAGTATCTGCATCTATCCAGCCAAGTAAATTATCTTTATAATACCAGTTCAATTCAAATTGCTCAACATTTGAAATGCTTAATAAAATAGCTCCGGTATCAACATGACAATCTATCCCAACTAAAGAATCAGAAATAAGATTCTGACTATTTGTAAAAAAACCATTAACAATAAAAATAAATAGAAAAAGAAATCGCATTATTTTATATCTTTATTACAAAGATATCAAAAGTTAAGCAGTTAAATTACTAAAATCTATAGTCATACCTGCCTCTGCCAATATAGTATTCTTAAAAACTTTCTGAGTTTCTAAAAGCAATTCATCTAATTTCTTGTATCTCTGAGAAAAATGACCTATCATCAAGTGTTTTACACAGGCTTTGTTTGCTATATATGAAGCCTGTTGAGTAGTAGAATGTCCTGTCTCAAAAGCTCTTTCTAACATGTCATTCTTAAAAGTCGCCTCATGATATAATAAATCAATCCCCTTTATTTTTGGAATAATTGATTCAGTATACCTTGTGTCTGTACAAAATGCATAAGTATTAGGTGGAGAGTTAGGGTATGTCATATCTTTATTCTTAACAACCTCACCTTTTAAGTTGATCCAATCTGCTCCATTCTTTATTGAGTTTAGTTTATCATGTGGAATATTCATCTGTTCAATTACTTTAGGCTTAATTTTTCTTGCAGATTTTTTTTCTTTAAAAATAAAGCCAGAGCAAGGAAGAGTATGGTCAAGAATCACATTTTCAACTGATATCATATCATCTTCAAATAAGATACTTTCTCTTAACTCAGATATAGGGTGAAAAAATAATGGATAATTTAACTCTGTATTAGAAGCTGATAATTGATATTCTATAATCTTTTTGAGTTTCTCATGTGCATAAATGTGTAACTCTTTCTTTCTACCTAAAAGATGCATACTACTAATTAAACCTATTAAACCAAAATAATGATCTCCGTGTAAATGACTAATAAAAATATGATTAATTCTCTGAAAATTAATCTTATATTTCCTCAATTGTATTTGTGTCCCTTCTCCACAATCTATCAGAAAAAAACGCTCATTAAGGTTTAATAGTTGAGCAGTTGGATTATGATTAATGTTTGGAATAGCTGAACTACAACCTAAAACAGTTAATTTAAAAGGCATCTAATGTGATACGATCATTCTTTTTGTTAAAATAGATTCTCTATTGTTTATAGAATACATATATACTCCATCTGAAAAATCAGAAGTAGAAATAGTAATAGTATTAATTCCTGAATTTGCCGAAATCTCATTAGAATAGATAACTTCACCTAATAAATTATATATCATAAAAGAAATATTCTGCGAAATACCAGAAATAAACTGAATATTTGTTTTATGACTTGAAGGGTTAGGAAAAGCTTCTTTTAATTCAAAAGTATGACTATAGTACTTATCAATAACAGAAGCAACATTGTCTTTTATCTCAATATAATATCCACTAGTAACATCATCTTGAGTCGTTGAACCTATAATAGGAATACCGCTCACTTGAGTCGTGGTGTTAAAAGTAATAGGATAAAGTCCTATATCTGCTGCTACAGGATTTGAAGTGGAATAAATCTCAGCACATCCTGCAGAACCTCCAGGAAATGAGCAATCAATAGGGTCGCAATCATAAGCAAAATTAGGAGGTAAACCTGTTACACCAGTTAAAGCAATATAATCAATGGTAACTAAAAGAGGGATACCTGAATAAACAATATTAGTATCTAAAGGAGTAATAGCTGTAATTAATTCACTATAAGCTTGACCAACCATAGCATCAGATAATCCAGTTGCTGTATCAGGATATATTCCTGGATCAGTATATTGAGGGTCAGGAATACATTGTGCATTAATATTTGACATTCCGATAAACAAAACCAAAATAAGTAATAATCTTTTCATAAGTATATTTGTTAATTTATAGATTTAATTCTCTTTCTATTTCTTCCATTTCAATATAATCGTAAGCTTCTTGTAAAGTAGGGACTATAACTAAATCATTATCAAAAGAAGTATCCGAAACTATTACAAACGAACCATTAATTTTAGAAATACTTGCATCAAAAGTAATAAATTTTTGCTTAATATTATTAATAACAGTTAAATCAACACCTCTAAGATCTGCAATAAAATTACTAACTTCATTACGCTTATTAAGATTAGTAAAATCATTTTCATCTGTTAACTTAAATACTATAGTCCTGTCTACAATGTTCATTAGTTATCTTTTATTTTTCCTGCAAGTAAAAATAAAACAGCCATTCTAATAGCAACACCATTTTCTACCTGATCTAAAATAATAGATTGTTTAGAATCCGCAACATCAGAACTTAATTCAACACCTCTATTTATTGGTCCTGGATGCATTATAGTTATATGCTTGTTTAATCTGTTTAATATCTCTTTATTTATTCCATAAGTCATTGAATACTCTCGTAAAGATGGGAAGTATTTCAAATTTTGTCTTTCTAGTTGAATACGAAGAACATTTGCTATATCACACCACTCTAAAGCCTCTTGAAGATTAGAAAAATGATCTACCCCTAAATCTTGAATGTTTATTGGCATTAAGGAAGAAGGACCACATACGCTAACATGAGCTCCTAATTTCTTTAAACAATAAATATTTGATAAAGCAACTCTTGAATGTAAAATATCTCCTATAATAACTACTTTCTTATTCTTAATATTACCATATTTTTCTCTAATAGAATATGCATCTAAAAGAGCTTGTGTTGGATGCTCATGAGAACCATCTCCAGCATTTACAATTCTTGCCCTAATATTTCTTGATAAAAAAACTGATGCACCAGGATCTGGATGACGCATAACAATAATATCAACTTTCATAGCTAATATATTATTTACAGTATCTAACAGTGTTTCTCCTTTTTTTACTGATGATGATGAAGAGGAAAAATTAATAATATCTGCAGATAGTCTCTTTTCTGCAAGTTCAAAAGATAATTTTGTCCTTGTAGAATTCTCAAAAAATAAGTTGGCTATTGTAATATCCCTTAAAGAAGGAACTTTCTTTATAGATTGATTAATTATTTTTTTAAAATTATCAGCTGTGCTAAATATCAAGTTAATATCTGAATTACTAAGATATTTAATTCCCAATAAATTATTTACTGACAGACTACTCATTATCTGAAATTTGACATTACAATTCTATCTTTTCCACTAATTTCATTCCACTCTACCATTACTTTCTGTTTTTCTAACACATCTATTCTTTTACCAATATAATTAGCCTGAATAGGAAGATCTCTACTGAATTTCCGATCAATTAAAACTAATAATTCAACTGATTTAGGTCTTCCAAATGTCATTAATGCGTCTATTGCAGAACGTACTGATCTTCCAGTATATAAAACATCATCTACAAGCACCACTTCCTTTCCTTCAACTGTTAAATCCATATCCATAACATTAGGAATAATTGGCTTTTCTCTTCTTCTTAGATCATCTCGATAAAAAGAAATATCAATATTACCTGACCTTATATCTTTTCTTTTCTTAGATAGATTCTCAAGAATTCTATTTTTTAACAAAGTGCCTCTTGGTTGTAATCCTACAATAACTGTATTATTAAAATTATCATGATGCTCGATTAACTCTTGACATAATCTCTCAATAATTATTTTAACATCTAATTCGTTTAATAATTCTTTTTCTTTCATAATACAACTACAAAAGTAGCAAAAAAAAACCCCAAATAAATGGGGCTTTTCATTATTCTTGTGTATCTAAATCATTCTTAAGAGAGGAAAGCTGATCCAAATCTCCTAAAGTAGATTTCTGATTCTCAGACTCAATTTTCTCCGTCAACTTATTAATCTCTGCTTTCTTCTTTTTCTTCTTTTCATTATCCTTCTCCCTAAATGTTAATGTATGTGAAGCTAAGATCTTTCTATTATCTTTTGAAAATTCAATAATCCTAAAAGACAACTGTTCTCCCTCAGTAATAATCGATCCATCTGATTTTTCAGCATGTTTTCTAGGAACAAAAGCCTCAACCTCATTATCTAAAGATACTAAGACTCCCTTATCATACAATTCTAATACCTTACCTTCATAGTCATTTCCTTCGATAAATTTCTCTTCATAAGTATCCCAAGGATTCTTCTCTAATTGTTTATGTCCAAGACTAATCTTCCTGTTTTCCTTATCTATATCAAGGACTTTCACATCTAACTTAGCATCAACCTGGGTGAATTCTGCTGGATGTTTAATCTTTTTAGTCCAGGAAAGATCTGAAATATGTATTAAACCATCAATCCCTTCAGTAAGTTCAACAAAAATCCCAAAATTTGTAAAATTTCTAACTTTTACACTATGAGTAGATCCTGCAGGAAATTCCTTTTCAATATTAGCCCAAGGATCTGGTGTCATCTGCTTAACTCCTAATGACATTTTTCTTGTCTCTTTATCTAATGTTAAGATCTGTGCTTTTACAGAGTCTCCTTTCTTATAAAAATCGTTAGCTGATCTTAAATGCGTAGACCAAGACATCTCTGAAACATGTAAAAGAGCTTCTACACCAGCCTGAATCTCAACAAAAACACCATAATCAGCTACCACAACGACTTTTCCTTCCACTTCATCTCCAACTTTTAAGTTATCATCTAATTCATCCCAAGGATGAGATCCTAATTGTTTTAGTCCTAATTGAATCCTACTTTTTCCTTCATCAAAATCAAGTATAACTACATTAATAGTTTGATCTAATGAAACTATTTCCTCTGGATGTGCTATTCTTCCCCAGGAAAGATCAGTTATATGTATTAATCCATCTATTCCCCCAAGATCTATAAAAACTCCATATGAAGTAATATTCTTTACAGTACCTTCAAGAACTTGACCTTTTTCTAATTTAGACATAATCTCTTTGGTTTGAACAGCTAAGTCTGCTTCAATTAATGCTTTATGTGATACAACTACATTTCTAAAAGCCTCATTGACCTTCACAACCTTAAATTCCATCTCCTTACCAACATACTCATCATAATCTCGAATAGGCTTAACATCTATCTGAGATCCTGGTAAAAAACATTCAATTCCAAATACATCAACAATCATCCCTCCTTTTGTTCTACTTAAAATCTTTCCGTCAACTATTTCCCCTGAATCTAATGCTTCATTAACTTTCTCCCAAGCTCGTAACACTCTTGCTCTTCTATGTGACAAAATTAATTGACCATTCTTATCTTCTTGCTTTTCAACAAGAACTTCAACTATATCTCCTATCTTTAAATCAGGATTATATTTAAACTCATTAAAAGAAATAATTCCATCTGATTTAAAATTAATATCTACAACAACTTCTCTATCACTTATCATAACCACTACCCCATCTATAACTTGTTTTGCAATAAGTTCAGGTAAAGTCGAACTATATTGATCTTCTAAATCTTTCTTTTCTTTTTCTGAATATTCATCAGTGCTTAAAACTGTATTCCAATCAAATTCAATAGAATCAATCTTCTCTAATGATTTACTCTTAACATTATCTGGTGCGACTTGTTTCTCTAACACCTCTTCTAAAACTAATTTTTCTTCTGATAACGCCTCTTCTTGTATATTGACCTTCTTCGAGGTTTTATTGATTCTAGGTTTCTTTGCTGCTTTTTTAGCAGTCTTTTTCTTTTTTATATCTGACATAATCGTCTATAAATTTGTATCTTACTAGAGTGTCTAAGGTTTTAATTACTAACTACTCTTACGGTAAGAGTGATTATACTTTTATTTTAAATTTCACAACCTTATTAGTAAAGTGAAAAATGCGCGCAAATATACAATTATTATTTAATTAGGAAGAATCTGCTCAATGGTGTCTTTAACGCTTTCCATAAGCCATCTTGGTGTTGAGGTAGCACCACATACACCTACACTCTTAGCATTAACAAACCATTCTTGCTTTATATCTTCTTCATTAGATATAAAATATGAATTTTTATTTTGCTTTTTACATGATTGAAACAACATCTTTCCGTTAGAACTTTTCTTTCCGCTTACAAATACTATAACATCATTATCATTAGAAAACTCTGTCAATTGAGGCTCTCTTCCTGAAACTTGCCTACATAACGTATCATGCACAACATAACCTAACCTATCGTTATTATTAAGTTTAAGTCTCTTTTCTATTTCTTGAACAATCTCTTTATAAGCATTTGGATTTTTTGTAGTCTGAGAATAAACAGATAAAGGCTTAGAAAAATCTATTTTATGTAGATCTTGTATACTCGCTATCGTGATTGCATTACCTTTTGTTTGCCCTAAAAGTCCTTTTACTTCAGCATGACCTTCTTTTCCAAAAATCACTATCTGTCCTCCTACTTCTTCTAATTTCTCATAGCCTTCTTTTATCTGACGCTGTAACTTAAGAACCACAGGACAAGAAGCATCTAATAATTTAATATTATTTTTTAATGCAAGAGCATAAGTCTCAGGAGGCTCTCCATGTGCTCGAATTAATACAGTGGCATTAAAAATATGCTCTAATTCTTTATGAGTAATGATCTGTAAACCTAATTTTTTTAATCTATCTATTTCTCTATTATTATGTACAATATCTCCTAAACAATATAATGTATCTTGTGTCTTTAAAATTTCTTCTGCCATTTCTATTGCATATACAACACCAAAACAAAAACCAGAATATTGATCAATAGTAACTTTCATTTAAGAGTTTATTTTAGTATTTATAGTGTTATAAATAAATTGATTCTGCTCATTTAATGATAAATCAGAATTATCTAAAACAATTGAATCCTTTACTTTTACTAAAGGATTTAAAATTCGGCTAGTATCCTGTTCATCTCTCTTCTGTAGATTTTCTAATATGTCTTTAAACAATATGTTACTTGTGTATTCTCTCATTTGCTCATATCTTCTTTTAGCCCTCACATCTATTCGGGCTGTGATAAAGAATTTTATTCCAGCATCTGGAAATACTTTTGATCCTATATCTCTACCATCCATCACAACATTCCCATCTTTACCTATACTTCTCTGTACCATTACTAACTTTTTACGAACGATATCTAATTGAGCAATAATACTAACATTATTGGAAACTTCTATCCCTCGAATAATTGATTCTACATTTTCATTATTTAAAAATGTAGAAGAAATGGATCTTTTAGAATCAAACTGAAAATCCACCTCTATAGAATCTAAAGAGCTAGTTAGTCTCTTTATATCTATTTTCTTATCTTTTATTATTTCAGAACGCATACAATATAAGGTAAAAGCTCTATACATAGCCCCAGTATCTACATAACACATATTATACTTAGCAGCAATATTCTTTGCAATTGTGCTCTTACCACAAGATGAATGTCCATCTATCGCTATATTAAAGGGCAAACTCATTAGATTCCAAAAGTACTAAGATTTGTTGCAATACTAAAATTATTTGTAACTCCTGACAAATGATAAGAAGATCGACTATAATCTAACTGAAAATTAGAAAAAGAAAAACCAACTCCCCAAGAAAATCCAACCAAAGCAGGATAAGATCTTATAGTCATATCAAATCTTCTTTGAAAACTATATCCTGCCCTTAAAAAAAGATTTCTTCTAAAAGGATTTAACTCACCTCCAATTACTATATGTCTCAAAAATGTTTTAGCAATTGTTTCTTCTTTAACCTCAAGCTCTCCCGTTTCTAAATCAGTCTGTGTTATTAATTTATAAGGAGATTCTATAAAGAATTGATTAAGGTTATTATATGAAAGATGATATCTAAATGGTAAATGAGCTAACTTCTTACTAACACCCAATTGAATTTCAAAAGGAATTTTCTCAACATACTGAGAATAAGATTTTATCTGCCTACCTATGTTCTTGATAAGTAATGTTGATGTGAAATTTTTAGAAGAATTATGATAAGTAGTAGAAAGATTAGAACTTAATGCTAAAGAATGATATGTCTCATATTGAGAATTTAATATACTTAAATTCATTCCAATTGAAAGTCGATCATGTAATGTTTTCCCTATACCTAAAGTAAAAACTTGATCAGAGGCTGAAAAAGATCCATTTGTATTACCAACTGGATCATTTAAATCAAAAGAACCATAATTTATAGACTTAATAGCTATAGAAAAAACACCTATTTCTTTTATCTCTCTAGCATAAGCAAATGACAAAAGATTTATATCAGAGAAATAATCACAAAAAGCAAAAGCTATCTTATTATGCATATTTTGATTTAACAATGAAGGAGTAGTTTGTGAAAGTAATAAATCACCATCATAGATAGATATAGCATTCCCTCCAATAGATTCAATTCTTGGTGAAGTTTCTATATTAACAAACGTAAAACCATTAACCCCACCAGTCTGAGATAAAAGACTAAATGGCAATAATAATATTAGAAAAATGATTATTCTCATTAATAGATAGTAGCAATAAAAACGTGTATATATTTTAATTATTATATATAATATTTGTCTATTATAAGACTATTTAAGTTTTGCCTACAACAATGCAATGTCAATAACTTCATTTAAGTTGTCGACATAATGAAAAACCATTCCTTTAAGATACTTTTTATTAATTTCTATAATATCTTTCTTGTTCTGTTTAGATAAAATAATCTCATTAATCCCTACTCGTTTTGCTGCTAATATTTTTTCTTTGATACCTCCAACAGGTAATACTTTTCCTCGTAAAGTAAGTTCTCCTGTCATTGCAATTTTCGCCTTAACTTTCCTTTCAGTAAAAGAAGAAACTAGAGATGTGAAAATTGTAATACCTGCAGAAGGTCCATCTTTTGGAGTAGCACCCTCTGGAACATGAATATGCACATTCCATTTCTCAAACATATCAGATGGAATATTATAATTTTCTGAGTGAGCTTTTAAATATTCCATTGCAATAGTTGCAGACTCTTTCATCACCTTACCTAGATTGCCTGTTACAGAAAGTTTGCCTTTTCCTTTGCTTAAGGTACTTTCTACAAATAATACATCTCCACCAACAGCAGTCCAAGCTAAACCAGTGACAACACCAGCAATAGAATTATCTAATAAATGATCTCGATCAAATTTTGGAGATCCTAATACTTTCTCAATAACTTCTTCTTTAGGAGAAAAATCAAAATTCTCATCCATTGCAATAGACTTTGCCACATTTCTAATCATTTTACTAATCATCTTCTCAAGAGAACGTACTCCAGACTCTCTAGTATATTGATCGATGATTTTTTCTAAAGCTTTATCTGACAATGTAAAATCTTTATTATCTAATCCATGTAATCTTAACTGTTTAGGTAATAAATGTTGTTTTGCAATCTGCACCTTCTCATCAATAGTATATCCATTAATTTCAATAATTTCCATTCTATCTCTTAAAGCAGGCTGAATAGTATTTAAACCATTAGCAGTTGCTACAAACATTACTTTAGACAAATCATAATCTAATTCTAAATAATTATCATGAAAGGCTTCATTTTGTTCAGGATCTAACACCTCAAGCAATGCAGAAGATGGATCCCCATGATTATCCCTTGTAACTTTATCTATTTCATCTAAAACAAACACAGGATTTGAAGATGCTGCTTTTTTAATAGATTTTATAATTCTTCCTGGCATTGCTCCAATATACGTTTTTCTATGACCTCTTATTTCTGCTTCATCTCTCAATCCTCCTAAAGAAACTCTCTCATACTTTCTACCCAATGCCTCACTAATTGACTTTCCTAGCGATGTTTTCCCTACTCCTGGAGGGCCATACAAACACAAGATAGGAGATTTCATATCACCTCTTAGCTTTAACACAGCTAAATACTCTATTATTCTTTCTTTAACTTTCTCAAGCCCAAAATGATCTCTATCTAAGACCTTTCTTGCAACTTTAAGATCAAAATTATCTTTAGTATATTCATTCCAAGGCAAATCTAGCACTAATTCAATATAGCTTCTCTGCACAGCATAATCTGACATTGAAGGATTCATTCTTTGCAATTTTTTAATCTCTTTTTCAAAAGATTTTGCAATATCTTGATTCCATTTTTTCTTTTTTGCCTGTCTTTTAAGCTCCTCAATTTCTTTATGAGAACCCGTGCCTCCTAACTCTTCTTGGATAGCCTTCATTTGCTGATTAAGATAATACTCTCTTTGTTGTTTATCAAGATCTGTCTGAACCTTAGATTGAATCTTATTCTTCATTTCAAGTAATTGTAATTCTTTCGTTAGAAATTCAAGAACAGCAACTGCACGTTTTTTTAAATCGACCTCTTCTAACAACATTTGTTTATCAGAAATACCAAGATTCATATTTGAAGAAACAAAATTAATTACAAAAGAATTATTCTTAATATTTTTAATTGCAATAGATGCTTCAGTCGGTATATTAGGAGACTCTTCTATTATCCGTAAAGCTAAATCCTTTATAGAAGAAACTAATGCATTAAATTCTTTATCTTCTTGCTTTGGCTTAACCTCATTTAAATCAGAAACTGTAGCCTTATAATATGGTTCAATATTTTTTATTTCTTCTAACTTAAATCGTTTTCTTCCTTGTATAACTGCTGTAATATTACCATCAGGCATTTTAAGAGTTTTTAGGATATGTGCAACCGTACCAACTGAGTTAAGATCTTCTATTTTTGGTAATTCTGTGTCAAATTCTTTCTGAGATAGCACCCCTATAGTTTTATTACCTTCATCAGCTTCTTTAATCAACCTTACAGATCTTTCTCTACCAATAGTAATAGGAATAATAACGCCTGGAAATAAAACTGTATTTCTTAATGGTAAGATGGGTAATATATCTGGTGTATTCTCTTCTGATATCTTAGCCTCATCTTCATCACTCATTAAAGGTAAAAATTCAGTATCTTTCTCTATTAAATCTGAAAATAATTTTTGTTCTAATATATATTTCTTCTTCACAATTAGTTTTATAATGATCTATTATGTTTAAACGCCTTAAATAATCTTTCTTTGATATCTTCTTCTATTTTAGATTCTGCCTCTGAAAATCCAATTAATTTACCACACAATATACCTATAAGAGCAGCTTCTCTCACATTATTTCCCTGTTGAAGGATTTTCATTAATGTATCATAAGTAGTATCTGTATCCTTAAACACCTTCTCTGCTTGATCCGACAATTTAATCAAATCATCAAAATTACATTCTAATAAATGGCATATCTTTTCTTGTTCAAATTCGTTTAATTCTTCAAGTTTATTTATTGATGTCATAATAAATCTGTTTTAATAATGATTACAATATAACAAAAATGCAATTTATATGCCAAAAAGAAAAAAGAGCCTTTTTGTCAGTATTACACTTCGTTTCGATAGCGTTTTGTCAGGTTATAAACCTCTAACAATATATCTTCTTCTATTTTACTAAACTCTACTCCTCTTCTAGAAAAAACTTTAGAAGCTACATTATACATCTTAGATAATTTATATATCATAAAACCTTTAGAACCTCCCCAACTAAAAGAAGGAATGAAGTTTCGAGGAAAACCTGCTCCAAATATATTAGCACTAACTCCAACTACTGTTCCAGTATTAAACATAGTATTAATACTACTTTTTGAATGATCTCCCATAATTAATCCACAAAACTGTAAGGCTGTATTTTCAAATCTCTCAGAGCTATAATTCCATAATCTTACATCTGCATAATTATTCTTTAAATTAGATATATTAGTTCCAGCACCTAAATTACACCATTCTCCAAGCACAGAGTTGCCTAAAAAACCATCATGTGACTTAGAAGAATAACCAAACAAAACAACATTATTAAGCTCTCCTCCTACTTTACAATAAGGCCCTAGAGTTGTAGCTCCATAAATCTTTGTCCCCATTTTGACAACTGAGTTTTGACCCATAGCAAAAGGACCTCTTATCATAGATCCTTCCATAATTTCTGCATCTTTACCAATATAGATAGGACCATCACTAGTATTTAAAATACTGTGCTGTAACTTAGCTCCATCTTCAATATAAATAGGATGATTCCCAATTTTAATATTAGAATCCTTAATGTCTTCTAATATTTTTTTATCTCCCATCCACTCCATCTTCAACATCCCCATAATTTTCATATCATTCTTTATTTGTTGTCCATTTAAAGAAAATATATCTGATATTTTTTCTAAAACACTAAACTGAGCATGGGAATCAATTATATTTAATTTATCTATATCAAAGTCATTACTCCTAAATGCAAAAACCTGACCATTTTTTGACAAGCCTTCACCTACTCTTAAATTCTTTAACTCTGTAATCAACTCCTCTGAAGGAAGAATTGATGCATTAATCCATAAATTGTCATTTAAGACATTAATAGGATATTTTGTGGCTAAATAAGCTTCTGTTTTTACCGAAACAGAATCGTAATATATATTCCATTTTTCTTTTATGGTTAATATACCTACTCTAAAATATGCTATAGGTCTTGTAAGACTTAAAGGGTAATAATTAATTCTATTGTTATCGTATAAAATTACATTCATTATGAGACAAATTTAAATAAAAAAGCCTACAAGAAAACATGCAGGCCTTTAAAGAGTAATTTGAAAAATATTATTTCTGAAACTTCTTGTATTTATTTTTAAACTTATCAATTCTCCCAGCAGTATCAATCATTTTTGCATTACCTGTATAGAAAGGATGAGAATCAGAAGATATCTCCATTTTTACTAGAGGATATTCCTTGCCATCCTCCCATTTAATAGTTTCATTTGTTTCTGCGCATGACCTAGTTAAAATTGAAAAATCTGTTGAAACGTCTTTAAAAACACATAATCTATAATTATCTGGATGTATATCTTTCTTCATTTTATTAAATCTTATTTGGGCTGCAAAAGTAATAAGTTTAATCAATTCTACAAAAAACTAATAAGTAATTATATCAAATTAGTTTTTAAGTAATGAATTTGTAGCTTTTACTCCTTCTGCAGAAGATCTTAATTGATCAATCTCTTGGTCTGTTAAATTGATTTGAATAATTTCTTCAATTCCATTCTTACCCAATATTACAGGAACCCCTAAACATAAATCATATAAATCATATTCTCCATCTAAAAATGAAGAACAAGGGAAAACCTTACGTTGATTACATGCTATTGATTGTACTAAAGCCGAAACTGCTGCTCCAGGAGCATACCATGCTGATGTTCCTAACATAGATGTCAAAGTAGCTCCACCCACCTTAGTATCTTCTAATACTCTTTCCAATCTTTCTTCTGACAAAAATTCTGAAACTCTGACACTATTTCTTGTCGCTAATCTAGTTAAGGGAACCATACCTTTATCTGAATGACCTCCTATCACCATACCATCAATATCTGAAGAGGGACATTGTAAAGCTTCTGCTAAACGATATTTAAAACGTGCACTATCTAAAGCCCCTCCCATCCCAATAATCTTATTCTTAGGCAATTCTGTAGTTCTATGTACTAAATAAGTCATAGTATCCATTGGATTACTAACAATAATTAATATCACATTAGGAGAAGTATTTACAACTTCTTTAGCAACTGACTGTACAATACCTGCATTAATACCTATCAATTCTTCTCTAGTCATACCTGGCTTCCTTGGTATACCTGAAGTAATTACTGCAATATCGCTTCCTGCTGTTTTGGAATAATCATTGGTTGACCCTATAATTTGCGTATCAAATCCATTTAAAGATGCTGTCTGCATCAAATCCATTGCTTTACCTTCAGCAAATTTCGGTTTTATATCTACAAGAACAACTTCAGAGGCAAAATTCTTTATTGCTATATATTCTGCACAACTTGCGCCCACAGCACCAGCACCTACTACTGTAACTTTCATATTTTATTTGTTTCTAACATTATTATTATTTTAAGCATCAATATTAGCATATTTAGCATTAGCCTCGATAAACTCTCTTCTTGGAGGCACTTCATCTCCCATCAGCATAGAGAATACTCTATCTGCTTCTGCAGCATTGTCAATAGAAACTTGCTTTAAAGTTCTATGTTCAGGATTCATAGTAGTATCCCATAGTTGAGACGCATTCATTTCTCCGAGTCCTTTATATCTCTGAATAACAACATTAACATCCTTTCCCCCTTTCATCTCTTCTATCATTAAATCTCTTTGATCTTCGTTCCAACAATATCTTTGATCTTTTCCTTTCTTTAATAAATAAAGAGGAGGAGTAGCTATATAAACAAATCCGTTTTCAATTAATGGTTTCAAAAAACGAAAGAAAAATGTAAGTAATAATGTAGCTATATGGCTACCATCTATATCCGCATCCATTAGAAGTACTACCTTATGATATCTTAAGTTATCCATATTTAAGGCCCTCTCATCATCTTCTGTTCCAATAGACACTCCTAGTGCCTTAAACATATTCTTAATTTCTTCATTTTCAAATACTTTATGCTGCATAGCTTTTTCAACATTTAAAATTTTTCCTCGCAATGGTAAAATTGCTTGAAAATGCCTATCCCTTCCTTGCTTAGCAGTTCCTCCCGCAGAATCTCCCTCAACTAAAAATATTTCACATTTAGCAGGATCTTTCTCTGAACAATCAGAAAGTTTTCCCGGCAAACCTGATCCTGAAAGAACATTCTTTCTTTGAACAAGTTCTCTTGCTTTAGTAGCAGCATTTCTAGCAGTAGCAGCTAAAATAACTTTTTGCACAATTTTTTTTGCTTGTTCAGGATTTTCTTCTAAATAAAAAGTAAGCATATCACTCACTGATTTTGAAACTGCAGAAATAACTTCCTTATTACCTAGCTTAGTTTTAGTTTGACCTTCAAATTGAGGCTCCATAACTTTCACAGAAATAACTGCGGTTAATCCCTCCCTAAAATCATCTCCACTAATTTCAAATTTAACTTTCTTTAGTAAGCCTGACTGATCTGCATACTTTTTTAAAGTCCTTGTCAATCCTCTCCTAAAACCAGACAAATGCGTTCCTCCCTCATGAGTATTAATATTATTAACATATGAAAAAACATTTTCTGTATATGAAGAATTGTACACCATAGCAACCTCAACTGGAACTCCATCTTTTTCACCGTCTATATAAATAACATCATCTAAAATAGATTCTCGAGTCCCATCAAGAAAAGCAACAAATTCTTTAAGTCCTCCTTCAGAATAAAACTCTTCTTTTATAAATTCACCCTCTTCATTCGTTCTTCGCTTATCTGTAATAGAGAGATGTATTCCCTTATTTAAATATGCTAATTCTCTTAATCTAGCAACAAGTATATCAAAATGATATACTGTATCTTGAAAAATTGAACTGTCTGGATGAAACGTAACATAAGTTCCTGTCTTATCTGTATCACCTATTTTTCGTACTTCATAATCTGGAACACCCATCTGATATTCTTGCTCAAAAATATTCCCCTCTCGATGCACTTCTACTCTTAATTTAGATGACAAAGCATTAACACAAGAAACACCTACTCCATGCAAACCCCCAGAAACTTTATATGATCCTTTATCAAACTTCCCTCCTGCATGTAATACAGTCATAACAACTTCAAGAGCAGATTTCCCTTCTTTCTCATGCATACCAGTTGGAATACCTCTACCATTATCTTTTACTGTAATTGAATTGTCTTCATTTATAAAACAATCTATATGTGAACAGTGACCTGCTAAAGCCTCATCAATTGAATTATCTACAACTTCATAAACTAAATGATGTAACCCTTTAATTCCAATATCACCAATATACATGGCAGGCCTCTTTCTAACAGCTTCTAACCCTTCAAGGACTTGAATATTATCTGCACTATACTGTTTATTTTGATTCTCTTCAGTCATAAAAATTATTTAATTCACATCTATTTTAAAAAACAAACAAATATACAAATTTAGCATCTTAAATAGACCTTTAATAGAGTATAATAATAGCTTTATTTTATCAACAAAAGTTGATAACTTTTAGAAAGAATAACTTACTCCAAAAACTCCGTTAAAACCAAAATTTTTATAATCTATCCAGAACTCATTTTTTGAGTTAGTTAAGTTATTGAGGTCAAAATAAAAAGATAGTTGTTTAGAATAATTATAATGCAGTTCTAAGTTTGCATGAAAGACTGAAGAAAGTGACATAACTTCTGGCAAAGGCGAATCTGCAGGTGAGTAATGAAATTCTTTACGTGAAAGTCGTTGCCCTATATATGCAAAAGAAGGAGTAATATATATCTTTTCCCGCAAATTAATTGGAAGACTTAAATGAGACTCAATATTAGGATGATGATAAACCTCTTCATTCCAATGATAAAATTTAAAAATAGCATCTAAGGACAATATTTTACTAAAAGTCAAATTGTAATTAGACTTAATAGTTAATTGCTGAAGATCCATGTAATTTATCTTAAACCTAATATAGTCATCAGTCTGAACAGCTACAAAATATGGGAAATCAGTTAAAAACCCATAAGAAAAATCTACATTAAAGAACTGACCTTTTCCTAAGATATTATAAATAGAGAAATAAAACTCATCATTCTCTGCCATTCTAACTTCTTGTTTCACTCTATCATCTGCATATCCCAAAACACTCTGATTCATTCCATAAGAGTGAATATATGGATTCTCATTAAAAATAGATCTGAGAGTGTTCCTGTACTCTATATGGCGTAATCCTGTTTGGATTAATAATATATCTTCTACTATTTCTTTAGAAATCTGAAAATGTGGAGCAAAACCAAAAGAAACATTAGTATCTTGCTCTAACTTTACCTCTAATCCTAATTGAAAATCAAAACCATATGTATTGATATCAAGTGAAGGAGCGAACCTGATTAAACTCACTCCCAAACCTTTATACGCAGTATCAATACTATTATAATTCAAATATCTGTTCAATTCTAAACCAAGAGAAAAATCTAACCCATAAACATTCTTTTCAAGATTAGAATTGACGAAAAACTCATTCTCAACCCCCTGATTCAAATCAGAAGCAAAAAAAACAGTATGATGTCTCAACTTATTTTCGTCTCTTTCTTTAGATAATACTGAAAACAAGATTTCACTAAATGAAAATCGATTGTAGAAAGGATTATTCATCTTGGAATTATCATCTGTCCCCTTACCATAGGTGAAAAACCCTTTGTTCTCATATTCTAAATGTCCTGTATAAATATTCTTGTCTTTTATTATCTTACCAGAAATATTAATATCATATATACTACTGCCTGCCTCTTTCGCATCAATCTTAATGTTATTTGAATATTGATTAAGCAAGATACTATAAGAAGATCTTTTTGATCTTTTACTGTTGTACAAAAGAGAAGATCTAGAGGTAACTCCAAATCCAGTTCCAAGTGACATCCTAGTATTAAATAATTGAGAAATCTTACTTGCTTTCACTGTAGCAGGACGTAAAGGATTAATCTTAAAATCTGATTTAATATCAACATCTATAATATTATATTCTTGCATTCTATTTTCCTTTATTGTATCTATAAGAATAGCATTCTCGTTGAGCCTATTAGCCTCGGGAATAGAAGGGTTAAAACCCTCTATCACTTTTACCTTAGTATTAT
The DNA here is from genome assembly GCA_913031595.1 of uncultured Flavobacteriales bacterium. Classification (GTDB taxonomy): domain Bacteria; phylum Bacteroidota; class Bacteroidia; order Flavobacteriales; family BACL11; genus CAJWCP01. The sequence goes on from CAJWCP010000004.1 coordinate 44,875, forward strand.
TAATATCCTGAGCAAAAAGAAACTCTACAGTCAAGATTAATATAAAAAATAGATTATTCGGTCTCATTCTTAATAGAGTCGGTTTGTATTTTTAAACTGTCTGGCATCTCCACTTCATAATACTCATCTATAATGTTCATACTAGAAGAAATAGAATCAAACTCATAATCTATATCCTCTTCAAAAATATTAATATAAGAGGAGGGCGCTTTAATTTTAGGCGGAATAGACTCACTCTCTAAGATGAATTCCCATTTCTTACGAGCAATATTAACTAACTCCTGATCTCCTTCATAATTACTAATAATGCTTTCCAAAGCGGCTTTTGCTTGAAAACGATTACCTTGATCTATATAAATATCTGCAAGCAATAAAAAAGATTTAGCTATAAAGTAATCATTTGTATAATCTTCTGCTAATTTAAAGATCATAGCTTCAGCTAAATTTAAGCTATCATCTAAATAAGTCAAATAAGTCAAATAGTATGCTGCTTCAGCGCCTTCATCATATTTGGACAACTGATGAACTTCTGCAAATGTCTTACGAGATTTTGCATAATTACCACTTTTAAATTCATCTCTAGCAACAATAAGGCTTGCTTTACTAAGAAGCTTATTATCCTTCTTATCTAAAGCAATAACCTTATTAGCATATTTAAGCGCTAAATTGCTGTCTAAGAATTCATTCCCATACATAAGATTAATAATTGCCTCTCTAGATAAAGTGTTATTTGAAGCTATTAGCTCTAACTCTTGATAATATTGGTTAGATAAAGTAAAATTATTTAAGAAATAATACCTTCTAGCTAAAAATACTAAAGCTGGTTCTTTATAATTATTAGAAGCATTAGACTTGACAATATCTTTATATAAAGTAATTGCTGAAGTCGTATCTTTAAGATTAATTAGACAAAGAGCATTATAATACTTAGCATCATCAATAAAAACCCCTTCACCACCAAACTTACTAATATATTTATCAAATGTAGTATTAGCTAACTCATAATTTGCTTCTGAAAACTTTAAAAATGCTGCACTATATATTAATGAATCTTGCTCAAATGCTGAAAGAGTCATTTCAGGTAACTCCTCAATAATATTAAGATATTTATCAATCTCTCCTAAAGTTGTGTATGCAGATTGTAATCCAGCTAAACCTTCTCTAAAATATTTTGTTTTCTGATAATTATTAATTACAAATAAGAATTGATCAATAGCTTCCTCAATATTATTATTATTAAAAAAAATCATACCCTTACTTAATCTAGTTTCGGCTATTAAGTTTTCATCTTGACTAGAAGCTAATAATGCATCATAATAATTCAATGATTCAGTATAATCTTCTATATTCTGATAATAACTTGCTAAAACATATAAAGCATCATCAAAATAAACAGAATTTGGATAACGACTTTGAAAGGTCTTTAATAATTCTAACTGAGAATTATAATCACCTAGCAAAGCTAGACATGTTGATCGATTATACATAGCATAATCCGAATCAAAAAGATCATATTGAATAGCCTTATTATAATATTTCTCAGCTAAAAGATAATTATTAGTCATAAAAAAACAATCTGCAATGCGTAAATAGGTGTCATTCAGCTTCATACTGTCTTTCGCTAATTTCTCATATAATCTAAAATACTTATTTGATAATTCGAATTCTTGCTGATGGAAATAACAATATGCTATATTATATTTTTGCAAAACCTCATAATGTTCCAAATTAATATTATTTGATACCGGTAATTTACTATATATCTCAGCAGCTTTATTGTAATTAGAAAGCTGATAATAACAGTCGGCAAGCCAAAAATGAGATAAAAAAGAAAAGTCAGCATTAATCTTATACTGATTAGACTGACTAAAATAACTTAATGCTAATTTATAATCAAGAGAATTATATGCCTGTACACCAAGAAAATAAGAAAGTTGCTGTATTGAAGCCTGTTGATCAAGATTTGGAAGATATATATTTTCTAAAGAGCTAAGAGCCTCTCCATATCTACTAGTTCCTTTTAATGTTTTAGCCATTAAAGTTTCGATATGCTTCCTATGCAAGGGATTGTCAAAGTCTTCTAAGTAAGTACGTAAAATATTTAAAGTATTATCGAAAGGTAATTCAAGCTGATAAGATAATTTCGCATAATTAAAATATGCCTCTTCTTTTATGATTAAATCATAATTATATGTTGATGCCTTCTTAAATGCCTGTAACGCATAATAATAATTTTCATTCTTAAGATATGAAGAAGCTAAATAATATGTAGAGTTTTGCATTACACTATCTGGAGAATTAACAACTCTTTCTAAGAATAAAATAGCTTTATCATAATTCTCTATCCTAAAATAAGAATGTCCTAATAAAAAACAGATAATGGATGAAGGCTCTTCTATTACAGAAAGATAATTATTAAAATAACGAACAGCGTTCTTATAATCGTCAAGCGCATAATAAGACTCTGCTAGCAATCTATGCATTTCTTCTATTCTAGAGCCTTTAATATTATCTAAAATTGGCTTAGTAAAATCAATTAATTCACCATAACGCTTCTGAGCAAAATAAATATGTGTTATATAGTAAGGCACTATATGTTTGAATTTCTTGTCATCTAATAACTTACTGAATTCGTTTAAAGCTGTTTTATATAACTCATTCTCGTATGCAATATAAGCGTAATAATATCGTGATGCAGCTGTATATTTACTATTTCTCTCTATTAATTTTGAAAAATAATATGTTGCCTCAGAAAAAGCGTTAATGCGAAAATTAGCATAAGCCAGCTTAAACAATAAATCATTTTTCTGATCTATTTCCTCTATACTAAGGAAAAAAGCAATAGCCTTTTCATAATCTTGATCGCGAAAATGAAGCAAGGCTATGTCTTGATGGGCCTGTGGAATAAATTTACTATAAGAATATTTATCCAAATAATCAGCATATAAATGATATGCATCTTCTAAGAAAAGCTCTTTTGAACACCTTGCATTATAATAATCGACAAATTCATTTGCCTCTCCATTATTAATAATTTTCTGACATATAGATTGTACTGCACTGTACTTTCTATCCTGAAATAATTGCATGATTTCCTGCTTATTTAATGCTTGTCCAAAAACAAAAACTTGAAAGTGAAGATAAAAAAGAATTAAAAATAATCGTCTAATCATCAAAAACATATATGATTTAAAATTAATCAATATAGATCTCCAATAAATTGATTATAAATGGAGTTTTCAACACTATTTTTTAACAATTATTGATACGTGTTTTGTTAATATAACAATAAATTTATTTATTTGCTTGAATGTTATATGTCTTAAAAATTAAAGGAACAGAAACCATTCCTGATTTTGTACAAATTAGAGACAAGGATCTTACCTTACTAGCTTATTTCAGATTAAGCCAAATAGAGAAAGGATTAAAAAAAAGTAACTTAGAAAAAGACCTAGAGGGATTATCACTACTAATCAAAAAAATTCCATTTGGAAAAATACATGAATACCCTAATAATGAATAAACCTATTATAACTTTAGACGAAGTAGATATATACCAAGATAAACAAAAAGTTTTTCAAAACATCTCACTAAGCATACTAGAGGGAGAATTTGTTTATCTAATTGGCCCAACAGGAAGTGGAAAAAGTTCTCTACTTAAAACTTTATATGGAGAAATAAAAGCCGATAAAGGAAAGATTACGTTATCAAATATGAATCTAAATACAATAACTGCAAAAGATATTCCTTCTCTTAGAAGACAATTAGGTATCATATTTCAAGATTTTCAATTACTCAATGACCGTAATCTCTTTAAAAATCTAGAGTTTGTATTAAAAGCAACTGGATGGAAAGACGCAAACAAAATAAATACACGAATTGAAGAGGTTTTGGAAAGCGTTTATTTATCAGAATCTTTTAAAAAAATGCCTTATGAGCTTTCAGGAGGAGAAAAACAAAGAGCCTCAATTGCTAGAGCTTTACTGAATCATCCTAAGATTATTCTAGCTGATGAACCCACTGGCAATCTAGACCCTCTTAAGTCTGAAAAAATCATTCAACTTCTAAAAGAAATAAATAAAAAAGGAACTACAATTGTAATCGCAACGCATGATTATGATATAATCAGAAAATATAATGCAAGAACGATCAAATGTGAGAATCAAAAAATATCTACAATTGAAACTTATGAGCTATAATGTCTATTATTAAACAAAATTATTCTCTGAGAAATTATAATACTTTTGGAATTACTGCTAAAACAAAATATTTTACAAGCTTTACCTCAGAAGAGGAATTAATCAAGCTCTTAGAAAATGATATTTGTAAGTTAGAAAAAATGCTAATTCTAGGAGGAGGATCTAACATATTACTAAGTGAAGATTTTGATGGAATAACACTTTTAAATGATGTAAAAGGCATCAATATAATAAAAGAAAATTCCAAAGAAGTAATTATAGAAGTAGGTGCAGGAGAAATATGGCATGACTTTGTTCTATGGAGCGTAAAAAAAGGATTTTCTGGTATTGAAAACTTAGCTCTAATACCAGGTTCTGTAGGCGCATCTCCTATGCAAAATATTGGAGCCTATGGAGTAGAAGTTAAAGATTTCATTACACAAGTCTATTACATTGATATTGCAAAAAAGAAAAAGAAAGAGTTAAATAATAATGAATGTGGATTCGAATATAGAAACTCTATCTTTAAGGGCAGATTAAAAGGAAAAGGGATAGTAACAAAAGTCATATTTAAACTATATAAAACACCTATTAATAATACCGATTATGGAGACATTAAAGAAGAGTTGAAAAAACTCAAAAAGAATGCTTCTCCAATAAATATAACAGAAGCTGTTATTAATATTAGAAATAGAAAACTTCCAGATCCTGCTATATTAGGAAATTGTGGAAGTTTTTTCAAAAACCCTATTATTAAAAACTCCAAATTCAAAAAATTAAAAAAAGAATTTCCAAATGTAATTGGTTATAAAATATCAAATACAAAAACAAAAGTATCAGCAGGATGGTTAATTGATAATGCAGGTCTGAAAGGGTACAGAGAAAAAAACGTAGGCATCCACAACAAACAAGCATTAGTGTTAGTCAATCATGGAAATGCCAAAGGAAAAGATATCCTTAAGTTAGCTGAAAAAATTGAATTAATCATTAAAAAAAAATATGACATATCTCTTGAAAAAGAAGTAAATATTATATGAATACTACTCAATAAATAGAAATGTTGCTATTTAGAAACTATTTACCTTTTAAAATAAGGCATCTTTTTACTTGCATGTCTCATTAACCCCTCAACTAACCTGCTTGGAGAAGATCCTATTCCTCCAGAATATTTATGATCATATTTCCATATTAAAGATTTATCTTCGCAATTCTTAATACTCAATGTTACAACAACCTCATTCGTGTTGGTTCCAACACCTGCCAATAACGCTAAAGCTATTGCTCCTCCAGCCGACATAGGTTTAGATAAGCCAAAATTAGAGGTGATAACACCATCAACTCCAAGTATATCACATATTTCGCTTGTTGTTAAAAATTGAATATCCTTACCTGACTTAGCCAACAATGCATTTGTCTCCTCTACATCTTGAATATCAACAAGTATTTTTCCTTTAGATTTTCTTTTTAACATATATTTATAAATTTCTTGTTGAAACTCAATTGAACTTGTTCGTTGAGATTCTTGAATTGCATCTGCATTATCTTTCTTTCTAGCTTTAATACTAACCTTAGGTTTTACAATGGCTATTATTTCATGCTTATTAGCAATAGTTTTTCCATTAGGTGCTAAATAAATTGAAGCACAACCTGAAAATATTATAGCTAAAATTAATAGTGGTAAAATTCTTTTCATTTGATTATTTTTTGACGGTGAATTTAGTAAAATTTTCATATAAACACTAACAACTAAGAATTCATAGCAAATTGCAATCCCTTGTCTAAGGATTCAAGAAATGATTCCGTTGTAACATAATGAGTTTCATTTAATTTATTACCATGAATACAAAGCGCTAAATCTTTTGTCATAACACCACTCTCTACAGTATCAATACATACTTTTTCTAATACGCTACAAAAATCTATTAAACGTTGATTATTATCTAGCTTTCCTCTAAACGAAAGTCCTCTAGTCCAAGCAAAAATAGAAGCAATAGGATTTGTAGATGTCTTCTTACCTTGCTGATGCTGACGGTAATGACGCGTCACCGTGCCATGAGCAGCCTCAGCCTCCATAACATCTCCCTCAGGAGTAAGCAAAGTAGAGGTCATTAATCCTAAAGAGCCAAATCCCTGGGCCACCGTATCAGACTGAACATCTCCATCATAATTCTTACATGCCCAAACAAAATTACCATTCCATTTAAGTGCAGAAGCTACCATGTCGTCAATTAATCTATGTTCATATATTAAATTATAAGAATCAAATTTTTGTTTAAACTCGTTCTGATACACTTCTTCAAAGATATCTTTAAATCGTCCATCGTAAGATTTTAAAATAGTATTCTTTGTAGATAAATACAAAGGCCACTTTTTATCAAAAGCCTGATTAAAACAAGAGCGAGCAAATCCATAAATAGACTCATCTGTATTATACATACTCATAGCTACACCGCCACTCCCTTTATAATCATAAACATCCCAAGTAACACTATCTCCATGCTCTGGAGTAAAAGTCATAGTAAGCTTCCCTTTACCTTTTATAACCTGATCTGTAGCCTTATATTGATCTCCAAAAGCATGCCTTCCAATGCATATAGGAGCAGTCCAATTAGGAACTAATCTTGGTATATTTTTACATATAATAGGCTCTCTAAAAACTGTCCCTCCTACAATATTTCGAATCGTCCCATTTGGTGAACGCCACATCTTTTTTAATCCAAATTCTTCTACTCTACCCTCATCAGGAGTAATAGTAGCACACTTAATACCTACTTTATATTTCTTAATTGCTTCCGCAGCATCTATTGTAATTTGATCATTGGTAGCGTCACGACTTTCTATACCTAAATCATAATACTTTATATCTATTTCTAAATAAGGTAATATTAATTTATCTTTTATAAACTTCCAAATAATGCGAGTCATCTCATCGCCATCCATATCAACAACAGGATTATCAACTTTAATTTTATTCATAGGTTAATTTATTTATTATTAATATCCAAACACGTCTTCTAAACTCAAATTGACTATTTCTCCATACTCTTGCAACACACTCAAATCTATATCTTCTTTAGATCCTAGAACTAAAATTGTTCTTGTTCCTTTAGAAATATAGGAATTATGAAACTCTCTTAGACTATTCATATCAAAACGCTGCACCTGATTATATAATTGTTCTCTCATATCTGATTGAAGACCTAGCTTTTGATGTTTCTCATATTCAGTCAATATACGTGATTTTGTTAATCTCTCTGTCCTAATTTTCTGTTCTATAGCTTCTTTTGCATTGTTCATATTAGATTCCGCTTCAGGCATTACATCTAATAACGCATTCATTCCAGCCATAGCTTCAGATAATTTATCTGATTGAGTTCCTATATAACTCATTAAATAATGTGATTTCACGGTATCCTTTGGTAAAGTATAAGTACTATATACTGAATATGCTAATGCTTTCGACTCTCTCATATCTTGAAAAACTATTGAGCTCATTCCTCCTCCAAAATATTCATTATGATATTTTATAATAGGTAGATTACTAGCAATAAATTTTTGACCCTTAGAAAGAATCATAATTTCTGCCTGCTTCATATCATAATCAAGAAAATAAACTTTAGGCTTGTCCATTGACAACTCAACAAAAACCTTCTTATTAGGAATATCTTTTAAATTTTCCTTATTCGTGTGCAGCTTATTCAAATCTCCTACAACTTTACTAATTTTATCAGGACCATAATAAGTTATCTTATGCTGATAAGATGTTAAATTATGTATTAAATCAAGTAGCTCATCTGAAGTAAGGCTATTAATTTCTTTATTAGAGAGAATATTTGTAAAAGATGATGACTGGCCATATCTTGCATAATTTCCCATTGCTCTCCATAAGATAATCTGTTTATTTAATTTCGCATCTTCTCTAGATTTAATTTCATTTAATTTTAAATTTTCTAAAGCTTCTTCATCAGAAACTACTCCAGTTAGAATTTTCTCGAAAAGAGAAACAGACTCATCAAAATTATCTGACAACCCACTCAATGTAATTTCAATCTTTTCCGAACTACAATTTACAGAGACATCACAACCTAATTTATAGAATTCTTCTTGTTTTTGAGAAGGAGACATGTTTTCAGTACCTAAAAACTTTAAATAATCAACAGCCAACTTTAATCTTTTATCATGATCTGTACCCATATCTAAGATATAGTTTAACTTGAAGATTTCGTTTTCCGTATTTTCTTTATACAATAATTCAACTTCGCCAACATTTGATTTTTTAATATCTCTTGCAAAATCTAAGAATACAGGCTCAATATTTTGCGTTTCTTCTGCAAGCAATTGCTGTAAGAATTCTGATTGATCTTGTCTATTTACTGTGACTGGTGTAATCTCTGGCTTAGTAACCTTTCTAGTAGAATTATCTTCACCTAATCTCTTATACACTATAACATAATTATCTTTATACTTCCTGTTTGCAAAATCTATAATATCTTCTTTACTTACTTTTTCTAATTCAGCCATTGTATTTTGATAATCATCCCATGAAACTCCTAGAGTAAAAGCTGAAACAAATTCATTTGCTCTCCCACTATTACTTTCTAATTTCTTTATTTGCTGTAATTTTAGATCAGAAATAATTGCATCTGTTAACCAATCAGGAAAATTACCAGCCTTGACTTCATCAATTTGAGCTAATAACAAATCTTTTACTTCCTCTAATTTTTGGCCTTTTTTAGGACTACCATAAAAACCATGCATTGAATAATCTTCAAGTACATAAGGAAAGCACCCTCCTCCAATAATTTTTTGTGCCTGATTAAGATTTAAATCAATAAGTCCAGCAGCAGAATTCGAAAGAATCATATCGACCATAGTTAACATAATAGATTCTTCTGTATTAGCTCCATCAAAACGAAAACCTATATATAATCTTTCTGCTTCAGGCCCATATACTTCTTTAATTATTGGTTCATCTATTGGCTCTTCTTGAGCTGCATTAAATATAGGGTCTTCTTTTCTTTCAAACCCTCCCCAATATTTATCAATCATACGTATAGTCTTATCAAAATCAAGATCTCCAGACAAACAAATTGCCATATTATTAGGGACATAGTATTTGTTAAAATATTTTCTAATCTCTGTTAATGAAGGATTCTTAAGATGTTCTATAGTTCCAATAGTAGTTTGCTGTCCATATTCATGAACAGGGAAAAGTCCATCAAGTAATGCCTCAAACATTTTTCTACCATCATTATCTAAACCTCTATTCTTCTCTTCATATACTGTCTCTAATTCTGTATGAAATAATCTGAAAACAGGATAACGAAATCGCTCTGCTTCTAATTTTAACCATTTTTCAAGCTGATTAGATGGGATATCATTAATATAAACTGTCTTTTCGTTAGAAGTATAAGCATTAGTCCCCTTTGCTCCCAAACCTGTGACCATCTTATCATACTCATTAGCAATAGCATACTTAGCTGCTTCACCTGATATAGAATCAATTTGCTTCCATACTCGATCTCTATTTTTTACATCATCCATATCAATAGTTCTATATTCTTCATAAAGAACTTCAATCCTATCTAGTAAAGGTTTTTCTAAATCATAATCTAATGTGCCGTAAATATCTGTCCCCTTAAATAGCATATGTTCTAAATAATGAGCCAGTCCTGTAGCATCATTAGGGTCATGCTTGCTACCAGCGCGAACCGCAATATTTGTTTGTATTCTTGGCGCATCATCATAAGATGTCAAATATACTTTTAAGCCATTATCAAGAGTATATATTCTTGCATCTAATGGATCATTTTTTATAGCTTCATAATTATTCTCAATTGTATTCATTTGTTTTTTTGCATTAATTGTAAAAAAAGTTGCGGCGCAAACTATAAGCGCAAAAGTTACTATTTCTTCTATTTTCATAATATAATATTTTAATTAATAATCTGGATCAAGACCTAACTCTATTCTTAACCTCTGTAAATGATGATTATCTTTCAACATCTTATTAAACTTATCTCTATTAGTATATAACATGTCTTTTTTAACATCCTTAGTTATACGTTTTATAATAGTAATATAATCGTTTTGTAAGTTTTCTCTTAAAAAGTTGAGAACTGTATATTCTTCTTCTTCAAGAATTTCAACTTGCGAACTATTAATTAAGGTAATATCAATAACAAAATCTTGTTTTAACTCTGGTTCATTAGCACCTAAAGCAATTGCAAGATTAGATTTCCCTTTATTTCTAATTTCATTAATAAGATCAGACCATACTACAACCAATTCCTCTTCAGAAAACTCTCTTTTTCTCTTTTTTGTAATCTTAATATTTTCTTCGCTAAGATCCTTATTAGCTTGTAAAAAATTAGAAATAGATATCGTCTTGGATTTCATCTCAGGACTCTTCTCATTTAATATAGCGCTAACGCTCATTCCTTTATCTAATGATGCTTCGTTCTTAACGCTCATTCCTTTATCTAATGACACTTCGTTCTTTATTAACATATTATTCAAACTAATCTTTTCGTTTTCTAATTTCTCTGACGCTATAAACTTTTTAGACTTTTTTTTTTCAACCGAAAAATGTCCTATTGAAGAGATCTGTATTAAACATAACTCAACTAACAATCTTTTATTATTTGCGTTTTTATATTGAATATCACACTCATTACACATAGAAAGTGCTTCTATCAAAAAGTTAATATCACATAAAGAAGACTGCTCTAAATATCTTTCTTTTAATAGATCACTTTTCTCTAATAATTTAAGAGTTTCCTTATTTTTTACAACTAATAAATCTCTTAGGTGTTTTGCAAGTCCGTTAATAAACTCCTGTCCATCAAAACCATTAACTAATATTTGATTAAAAACATCTAAAATAACACTAATCTCATTATTTAACAATGATTCAGTAATATTAAAATAATACTCATAATCTAGAATATTCAAATGCTCTATAACTTTTTCATAAGTTAGGTTGTCTGAAGAAAAACTAACTAAACGATCAAATAATGAAAGTGCATCTCTCATAGCCCCATCAGACTTTTGAGCAATTAAATTAAGTGCTTCAGGTTCAAACTTAATATTCTCTTTACTTGCAACAAATGACAAATGATTTGAAATATCAGAAACAGTTACCCTTTTAAAATCAAAAATTTGACATCTAGAAAGAATAGTAGGTATAATCTTATGCTTCTCTGTAGTAGCCAAAATAAACTTAGCATGTTTTGGAGGCTCTTCCAATGTTTTTAAAAACGCATTAAATGCGGATTGAGAAAGCATGTGTACTTCATCAATTATATAAACCTTATATTTACCTGTTTGGGGTGGCACTCTCACCTGATCTGTTAAGTTTCTTATATCATCAACAGAATTATTAGACGCAGCATCTAACTCAAAAATATTAAATGAAAAATCATCTATCTCACTATCATTATTAAACTGATTGATTTCCTTTGCAAAAATTCTAGCACATGTAGTTTTACCAACACCTCTAGGGCCACAAAATAAAAAAGACTGAGCTAATTGATTAGATTCTATTGCATTCTGTAGTGTTAAAGTAATTGAATTTTGACCAACTACAGCATCAAAACTCGTCGGCCTATACTTTCTAGCAGAAACAATAAAATCATTCATTAATAAACAAAATTAAAAATAGAAGCACAAAGCTAACATTTCTTATAAAATAAAAGCTAAATATTTTTCAAATTAAAAAAACAATTGTATTTGCAATTTATAGAATGTTTTTACTAAATTTGCCGGCCAAATAAATTATTAACCATAAAAGATAAACGATGAATACTTACGAAACTGTTTTCATTCTAAATCCCGTTTTATCTGATGACCAGGTAAAGGAAACAGTACAAAAATTTACTAGCTTTATTAAAAAAAATAAAGGAGAAATAACGCATGAAGAAAGCTGGGGATTAAAAAAACTAAAGTATGTGATCCAAAAGAAAAAAACAGGCTTTTACTATTTAATGGAATTTAAAGCTGCAGGAAATATAATTACTGATTTTGAGGTAGAATTAAAAAGAGATGAGCGAATTATAAGATGGCAAACAGTTAAACTAGACAAATTTGCACTAGAATATGCTGAAAAAAGAAAAAAGAAATTAACGAAAAAAACAGATTAATTATGGCTGATAATGAAGTAAAATATTTATCTCCTGTAGATATTGAATTAAGAAGTAATAATAAATATTGTCGTTTTAAAAAATTAGGCATTAAGTATATTGATTATAAAGATCCAGATTTTTTAATGCGTTTTTTAAATGAACAAGGAAAAATATTACCAAGAAGAATTACTGGCAACTCACTAAAATTTCAAAGAAGATTAGCTGTGGCAGTAAAAAGAGCAAGACAAATTGCACTTCTTCCTTACGTTGGTGATAATTTAAAATAATCTTTAATTAAGAATATTATGGATGTTATATTAAAAGAGGATGTTGAGAAATTAGGGTTTAAGAATGAAATCGTATCTGTTAAAAACGGATTCGGAAGAAATTATTTAATCCCAAAAGGGCTAGCTATTTTAGCAACAGAATCTTCTATTAAAGTTTTAGAGGAAAATTTAAGACAACAAGAGAATAAAGAAGCTTCTGAAATTGAAGAAGCTAACAAAATAAAAGAAGATCTAGAAAAAATAGATGTGGTAATAAAAGCTAAAGTAGCAGAAGGAGGAAGCAAATTATTTGGATCAATAAAAACAAATCAATTTGTTGAAGCGCTAGATAAATTAGGACATAATATTAATTCAAAATTTGTTAAACTAACATCTATTAAAGAATTAGGTGAATATGAAGCAGAAGTTAGGCTACATAGAAAAGTTAGCACCTCTGTAAAATTTAAAGTAGTAGCAGAATAAAATAAAGAATAAAATAAATATAAAAGCCAAGCCATAGCGCTTGGCTTTTATATTTTTACATGAAATAAGAGCTAATAATATAGTGCAAATCATTACCTTTGCATACCAAAATTCAAACCAAAAAAACATACAATGGCCTTTGACTTTAAAATGATTAAAAATGTTTATGAGAAGTATCCTAGATCGGTAGAAATAGCTAGAAAAATTACTCAAAAACCTCTTACTTTATCAGAAAAAGTTCTTTATACTCATCTGTGTAACACAGATATAAAATCAGCTTTTACAAGAGGAAAAGACTATGTAGACTTTGCTCCAGACAGAGTAGCTATGCAAGATGCAACAGCACAAATGGCGTTATTACAATTTATGCAAGCAGGAAAGAAAAAAGTTGCGGTCCCTTCTACAGCTCATGCGGACCATTTAATTCTTGCTAAACAAGGCGCAGATAAAGATCTACAAAATAGTCTAAATACCAATAATGAGGTGTTTAATTTTTTAAGTTCCGTTTGTAATAAATATGGTATTGGATTCTGGAAACCTGGAGCTGGAATAATCCACCAAGTAATATTAGAAAACTATGCTTTTCCTGGAGGGATGATGATAGGTACAGATTCTCATACTGTAAACGCAGGAGGATTAGGAATGATTGCTATTGGAGTTGGTGGTGCTGATGCTGTAGATGTAATGGCAGGAATGCCTTGGGAACTTAAATTTCCAAAATTAATTGGTATTAAACTAACTGGTAAATTAAATGGTTGGACTTCTCCTAAAGATGTAATATTAAAAGTTGCAGGAATACTAACTGTTAAAGGAGGTACTGGATGTATAGTAGAATATTTCGGAGAAGGAGCAAAATCACTTTCCGCTACAGGAAAAGGAACTATTTGTAATATGGGAGCTGAAATTGGCGCAACAACATCTACTTTTGGTTATGATGAAAGCATGGAGAGATACTTACGAGCTACTGGAAGAGAAGATGTAGCAGATGCCGCTAATAATATAAAAGACCACCTAACAGGTGATAAAGAAGTCTATGATAATCCTGAGAAATATTTTGATCAAGTAATAGAAATTGATCTTTCTAAATTAACACCACATCTAAATGGTCCATTTACACCTGACTTAGCAACACCAATTAGTGAAATGCGAGAAAAAGCAAGGCAAAATGAATGGCCATTAGAAATTGAATGGGCATTAATAGGATCATGTACAAATTCCTCTTACGAAGATCTAACAAGGGCCGCATCTATAATTGAAGATGCTATAAACAAAAACCTAAAAACAAAATCATTTTTAGGTATTAATCCTGGATCAGAACAAGTAAGATTTACCGCTGAAAGAGATGGATTGCTAAATATATTTAAGCAAGCAAAGAAAACCAAAATATTTACCAATGCATGCGGACCTTGTATTGGACAATGGGATCGTGAAGGAGCAAAAGATCAAAAAAAGAACTCAATAGTACATTCATTTAATAGAAATTTTGCAAAACGAGCTGATGGCAACCCTAATACGCATGCATTTGTCGCTTCTCCAGAAATGGTAGCAGCAATTGCTATTGCAGGAAGATTAGATTTCAATCCTATAACAGACCTATTAACTAATGAAGCTGGTGAACAAGTAAAATTAAAAGAACCGAAAGGCATGGAATTACCTGAAAAAGGTTTTGATGTTGAAGACAATGGATATCAGCCTCCTGCAAAAGATGGAACAGATATTAAGATAAAAATAAATCCTGATTCAAATAGATTACAGTTATTAGAACCTTTTCCAGCCTGGGATAAAAAAAATATTATAGGAGCAAAATTACTTATAAAAGCAAGTGGAAAATGCACAACAGATCATATTTCTATGGCAGGCCCATGGTTGAAATACAGAGGACATCTTGATAATATTTCTAACAATTGTTTAATCGGAGCAGTAAATGCTTTTAATGGACAAACAAATTCTATAATTAATCAAATTGATGGTGTAACTGGTGAAGTTCCAGATATTGCTAGAGAATACAAATCATATAACATTCCTACTATTGTGGTAGGTGATCATAATTATGGAGAAGGCTCTTCTAGAGAACATGCTGCAATGGAACCTAGACATCTTGGTGTAAGAGCTGTTATTGTAAAGTCTTTTGCAAGAATCCATGAAACTAACTTAAAAAAACAAGGAATGTTAGCTCTAACATTTACAAAAGAATCAGACTATGATTTAATACAAGAAGATGATACATTTAATTTTATAGACTTAGAATCGTTCCAAGAAAATAAGCAAATAACACTAGAAATAATACATAAAGACTCTACAAAAGATCAAATTACATTAAACCATACTTATAATAAAACTCAAATTGAATGGTTTAAGGCTGGCTCTGCCCTTAATTTAATTAAACAAGAAAATAATAATTAAATAATATTGGTTGAATAAGAGTAAATTATCTTAATAAGAATAGTCTTATTAAGATTTTGTAATTTTGCACACTTATGAGAATAGCGTGCTTTATCTTATTATTACTTCCAGTACTTATATTTGGTCAGGCTCCTGGATGCCCTAATATACAGGTAGATGACGAAACTGTGGATTGCAACAATCCGTGTGTAGACTTAACAGCCTCATTCCTGCAAACAGGAGAAACAACAAGTTATGAGGTAAGCTCAATTCCTTACGCCCCTCCTTATCCTTTTACTGGAGGTACCCCAACTTTTGTAGGAACTGATGATGTTTTCTCCCCAGTTATTACAATTCCATTTGATTTCTGTTTCTATGGCAATACATATAATCAGTTAATCATTGGAGCAAATGGTGTGCTTTCATTTGACTTAAGCTTAGCTAGTGGTTTTTGCACTTGGAATTTTTCAGATCCTATACCCTCAAACCCAAACATATCTGGACCTTATGAAAATGCTATACATGGCGCCTTTCTAGACATCAACCCAGCAATAGGAGGAGATATTAATTATGCAACCTTAGGTTCTGCTCCCTGCAGAACATTTGTAATTAACTTTAATGCTGTTCCAGATTTTGGATGTACTAATCAACTCATAACTCAACAAATTGTTATTTATGAAACAACTAACGCTATAGAGGTATATATCGAAGATAAACCAACATGTGCGACCTGGAATTCTGGAAATGCTTTGATTGGCATCCAAAATATTGGAGCAACACAAGGAATATGCCCTCCTAATAGAAACACAGGGCCATGGACAGCTACACAAGAAGCCTGGAGATTCACTCCTAATGGCAATCCAAATTATACTGTAGAATGGTTTGACAATAGTGGTGTCTCTCAAGGATTTGGAGATACTCTATTTAACATTTGCACACAAACACAAGATAATTATACAGCCGAGATCACATATACAAACTGTAATGGAACTATAGTGACTGAATCTGTAACAAATACAATATTTGTTAATAATGCAGCAGGACAGATACCATCACTAGGTCTAATTGATACAATAAAAAGTTGTACTACTAACGTTATTGTCAATGCAGATAATACATTAGACACTTATCTTTGGAATACTGGAGAAACCACCTCCTCTATCACTATAAACCAAACAGGAAACTATATACTAGAAGCAACACAAGGAGGTTGTGATGGAGATGACACTGTATTTGTATCTATTGTAAATGCAGATATAATAGAAAATAACTCTGTTATCTGCGAACTAGATGTAATAGATTTAAATATAGCTGAAACTAATACATCAGTAAATTGGTCAACTGGAGAAACAATAGATAACATTACAGTCTCCCCTATTACAAGCACTGAATTCTGGGTTGAGGTAAGCGATGGTATAACCATTTGCAAAGACAGTATTCAAATTGATGTCAATCCACTACCTATAGTAGATATGAATGGTATTAATGAAATTTGTAATGGAGACTCTACAATAGTATCATTAGTGTTTTCTGGAAATCCACCATATACAATTGATCTTAATGGAAATATAGAGTTATACACTAATAATACTGAAAATTTTATAGTTAGTCCTGCAAATACTAACACATACACAATTAATTATGTAAGTGATATAAATTGTCAAAATGACACAGCTAAAACTTATACGTTAAATGTTAACTCTCTTCCTGAACCAATCATAGACCCTGTGTTCTATGAAATATATCCAGGAGAAACTGTTGAACTATTTGGAGGAAATTATATGAATTATTGGTGGTTTAATAATGCTGATTCTCTTTTATCACAAAATGAAATCCTTATAGTAGACAGCACCTTAACAAGTTATTTAGTAGTTGAAGATTTAAATGGATGTATTGGTATTTCAGAAAATGTAATTGTAGAATATATTCCAAGAGTTGTACTGCATATCCCTAACACATTTACTCCTAATGGAGATGAGCATAATGAACTATTTGTAATTATAGGTGATCAAATAAGAAGTTTTAACATGAAAATAATTAATAGATGGGGCGAAGAAGTTTATAGCACTACAAATATAGAAAAGCATTGGGATGGAAAATTCAATGGCAAACCAGTACCTGAAGGCACATATACATATCTAATAGATATAATTGGAGAAGATAAAAGAGCTTTTATTAAAACTGGAACAATAAATGTATTATATTAAAAAACAATATCTTTGTAGATATTACAAAAAATATAGATGAGAAAAATCCTATACATAATACTTTTATTTTCTATAAGCGCATCCTCGCAAACAACTGATTGGGCTGTGTCTTTTGGTGGTCCTGATTCAGATAAGGGTATCTCAATAGGTGTAGACTCATTAGGATTTATATATGGAAGTGGTTTTTTTAATAACCAAGCTACTTTTGGAGGTATTACCTTAACCAACTCTCCTTTAAGTCAATGGGGTAATAATAAAGAGAATTTTGTCTTCAAAATGGATTCTACAGGTAACGTATTATGGGCAGTTGCAGGAGGAAACCTTTCTGGGGGATGTTGTGATGATAGAGCACTTGGTATGCATGTAACACCTGGAGGAGATGTGTTTATCACAGGA
>CAJWCP010000005.1 GCA_913031595.1 uncultured Flavobacteriales bacterium
CGCCTCCTGCAGGCGATGGCGCCCCTCGGAGCACACGCCGCACGTCTTGTCTGCGAGACGATTTTTGAAGTGAGAGAGCAGCAGACGTTTTGCACAACCAGTTTTTGCGCAGAGAGAGGTGCAGACGTACCGCACTGGCCCGTCATCGGGCAGCTCGGGCAGAAGTCGGACTCGCAGGACACGAAGCCCGTGGCGATGGTGTCGGTGCAGCCGTCGCGCACGTCCTCGCAAGGAGGTGGGGGCGGCGCCGGGCCGTCGCAGAAGGCGCACGTGCGGTCGCACGAGCCCGCCATGCCGGCGATGAGCAGGAAGAGGAGGGCCTGCGAGAGCAGCGCCGACCACGGAGGGTGGCCCATGATCGGGACCGAGTGGGTCGACGCGGGCGCGGACGCAGAGTTGCGCGGCGTCGCCAAGGAGAAGACTTTGGGCTCTGGCGTCGGCTGCACGTGACACCTCAACCACTGCGAGGGAAGGAAACCAAATATCAATTGTAGGGTCTTCAACTGTATTTCCATTCGCAACAATCGTAGCAGAAAGATTTGCAAAAAATACTAAAATTTGTAAATAAACTATCTGAAATAAATACAGATGAAGTCGAACCATTAATTTATCTAAGTAATGAAGTAAATATTCTAAGAGATGATGACGAAATAACTGAGCTAACGCAAGAGGAGGCTCTTAAAAATGCTCCTAAAAAAGACTCTGATTATTTTAAAGTCCCAACTGTTGTGAAAAAATAAAAGCTTACTCTTGTCTCAACACCACTCCCCTTGCATTAATTTCCAATGAAGATTTTACTCCTAATTTGATGATTTGATTGTTATTAATATGTCCTGCTGGGAAACCAAAACATACAGGAAAATTAAACTCTTTAATATGCATATGTATAATCTCTTCTGCATTAAGGCCAAATGGAATTTTATTGTCATTCATATTTGACATTGCTCCAATAATTAGAGCTTTAATATTCTGAAACTTATTATTCCGCTTTAAATTGATAATCATTCGATCAATATGATATAAATATTCATCTAAATCTTCCAAGAAAAGAATTTTTCCTGCGGTATCTATATCAGAGCTAGAGCCTAAAAGGCTATATAAAATAGATAAATTCCCTCCGACTATTTCACACTCAATGGTGCCGTACTTATTTAACCTATGTGCAGACGCCTTAATACAATACTTAAGTCCAAATAAAGCGGCATGTAAATTTTTTATTGATTCATTTGTGTTTTCTTGAAAATTTATAGGCATTGTAGCGTGCATGCTACTCAATCCTAAATTATGCATATGTGAATGAAGAACAGTTACATCGCTATATCCAATTATCCATTTTGGTGATTTTAATAACTTGTCAAAATTAATAAGATCTATAATCTGGACTGTCCCATACCCACCTCTAACACAGAAAATTGCTTTTATATCATCATCATCAATCATTTGCTGAATATCACACACCCTCTGAGAGATAGTGCCTGAAAATTGATTATATTCTTGAAATAAATTGTCTCCATAAAATATTTGTAAACCCCAAGATTCTAATAAGTTTATTGCTGGATTCAGTTCCTTTTTACTAATTTTTCTTGCTGTTGCAACCAAACCTATTTTGTCTCCTTGCTTTAAATATTCTGGAATAATCACTCTTTTTATTTATTAATTTGTAAAAGTTATATTTGCGAAAATAATTTTTTATTTATAAATGACTCAAAAAAAATATACTGTTACTGCCGCACTACTTTATGCAAATGGCCCTTTACATATAGGGCATATTGCAGGAGCATACTTACCCGCGGATATTTATGTAAGATACCTAAAATCCCAAGGGCATGATGTTGCTTTCATTTGTGGCTCTGATGAGCATGGCGCTGCAATTACATTACAAGCTAAAAAAGACAATGTAACTCCTAAAGAAATTATTAATAAATATCATTTAATGAATAAAAAGACATTTAGTGAATTTGGTATTGATTTCAGTATTTATCATCGAACATCTGAAAAAATACATCATGAAACTGCTCAAGATTTTTTCTCTACTCTAGAAAGAAAAAATGTGTTTATTAAAAAAACAACCAAACAATTTTATGATGAGGAAAATAAACTATTCCTTGCTGATCGGTATATTACTGGTCAATGTCCAAAATGTGGACATGAACATGCATATGGAGATCAATGTGAAAAATGTGGTTCAACATTAAGCCCTGAGGAACTAATTAATCCAACTTCAACATTAAGCGGATCTACTCCTGTCAAAAAAGAAACTTCTCATTGGTATCTTCCAATGCAAAAACATGAAGAATGGTTAAAAGAATGGATTGAAAATGGAACGCTAGAAGAAAACTATCATCATGACCCAAAGAAATGGAGAAGCCAAGTAATTGGTCAATGTAAATCATGGATTAATTCAGGCTTAAAAGAAAGAGCTATGACAAGAGATCTCACTTGGGGTGTACAAGTTCCTTTAGAAAATGTAAAAGAAAAAGTTCTATATGTATGGTTAGACGCGCCCATTGGTTACATTTCAGCAACAAAACAATGGGCTAGTGAAAATAATAAAAATTGGGAAAATTATTGGAAAGATGAAAAAACAGAACTTATTCATTTTATTGGAAAGGATAATATCGTATTTCATTGTATTATGTTTCCTATTGTTTTAAAAGCCCATGGAAAATATATATTGCCAAAAAATGTGCCTGCAAATGAATTTTTAAATTTAGAAGGCAATAAATTATCTACTTCAAAGAATTGGGCGATCTGGGCTCACGAATATTTAAATGATTTTAAAGGACAACAAGATGTCTTACGATATGTCCTTTGTGCTACAGCGCCTGAAAGTAAAGATACTGATTTTACATGGGCTGATTTTCTATCAAGAAATAATAATGAGCTTGTAGCTATATTTGGAAACTTTATTAATCGTGTGGTGGTGCTAACACATAAATATTGGAATGGAATTGTTCCTTCTTGTAATGAGTTGTCTGATTATGATAAAGAAATAATAAACAAACTCAATAATACATCAATAGTAATGGGGGAAGCAATAGAAAATTTTAAGTTTCGTGAAGCATTAAAAGAACTTATGAATTTAGCTCGATTAGGCAACAAATATCTTGCAGACACAGAACCTTGGAAGTTACAGCATACAAATAAAGATCGCGTGGAAACGATAATGAATATTTCTATCCAAATTGCTGGTTCTTTGTCTGTTTTATGTAAACCCTTTATGCCATTTACCTCTATTAAATTAAATAACATACTTAATTTATCTAAAGAAAAATGGAAAGATGCTGGCATGAATATTATACCTAATGAGCATCAAATAAATAAAGGAATACATCTTTTTGAGAAAATTGAAGATGCTAAAATTAAAG
Organism: uncultured Flavobacteriales bacterium; assembly: GCA_913031595.1. GTDB lineage: Bacteria > Bacteroidota > Bacteroidia > Flavobacteriales > BACL11 > CAJWCP01. The sequence continues at coordinate 3,369 of CAJWCP010000005.1, forward strand.
AGCAATTAAGTAAATTAACTAAATAACTATTAATCTACGCTTATAATAGTATATTAGCGTATTAAACAATTAAATTATATACTCAATGAATAAATTCTTACTTTTTTTTATTTTATTTTTCACTCCTTTCTTTGCATTATGCCAATGTGACGGAAGATATCAAGATGAAATTTTTACGTCTGTTAACACAATTAATGATGTAAATTATTCAGATATTTTTTCTGATAATGAACACAAAATGGACATCTATATACCTGATGGTGACACCGCAACTAACCGACCTCTTATTATATTCATACACGGAGGATCTTTCTATGGTGGTGATAAGTCACAAATTGATTGCCAAGATTTCTGTAGAACATTTGCAAAAAAAGGATATGTAACAGCTTCTGTTAATTATCGTTTAGTTTCATTTATAAATATTGCCAGTTTCTTAACAAATCATGATGAACAATATGAAGCCGTTTTAAAAGCAACATCAGATGTTAAAGCTGCTATTCGTTATTTCAGAAAAGATGTTGCAAATGGTAATAACTATGGAATTGATCCAAACTCTATATTTGTTGGAGGGTCTTCTGCAGGAGGGGTGACAGCAATTCATTTAGCTTATATCGACAATGTATCAGATCTTCCAACAACCCCATTAGATATACAGGCAGTAGTGAATAATTTAGGAGGTCTTGAGGGAGATGCAGGAAATCTAGGTTTCAGCTCTCAAGTTAATGGTGTGATTAGCTTTGCAGGAGGGATTAATACTTTAAACTGGCTAGATAGTAATGATGAACCTCTTTTTAGTGCGCAAGGAACCGCTGATCAGACAGTTAATTATAATTGTGGGCCAGGTTTAGGCCAGGCAACTGTACTTACATTGTGTGGGACAGGAGAAATGCATCCTCAAGCTGATGCAGTAGGTGTAATTAATAAGAGCCTAATTTTCCAAGGAGAAGGTCATGGATGGTGTTCTGCTGGAAATATTAGCCCCCTTTTTACTGAAGCTATGGACTCCACAGCCTCTTTTCTCTATCCTTTACTTCCGTGTAATAATATTAGTTCTATTACTAATATAGTATCTGAAAAGAAACTCATAAAGATAGTAGATCTTCTAGGCAGAGAAACAAATATTATACATAATGTACCTTTATTCCATATATATAATGATGGGTCCGTTGAAAAAAGAATACACTTAAGCTATTAGGTGTCATAATCGTATTACTCTATTAAAAATAAGAGAATGAAAATTCGATTAAATAAATTCATCGCGAATACAGGTATATGTAGTAGAAGAGAAGCTGATAAATATATTGAAGCAGGGGTAATTACAGTCAATAATATACCCATAAAAAAATTAGGATCTAAGATTAATTCGACAGATATTGTAAAATTTAATGGAGAAAAAATAACATCAGATATCTGTAGATACATATTATTAAATAAACCTAAAAATTATTCACTTAAAGATGGTACGCCTAAACATAGGTCTGTTTCTGCATTAATAAAAAATGCATGTAAAGAAGTAGTCTTTCCAATTAACAAACTTAATAATCTGGAGACAGGGCTTTTATTGTTTACAAATGATCGAGAGTTAATTAAAAAACTTAATAATCCTGTCAAAAAAATTAAAACAATATATCATATAACTCTTGATAAGGTTCTTGATGAGGTAGATCTAACTCGTCTACTAAAAGGAGTAATATTAAATGGGAAAAAAAGATCTCTTGATTTAATATCTTATGTCACTAACAAAAAGAAAAATGAAATAGGTGTTGAAAACAGTAGAGGGGATATAAGGCTAATCAAACAGCTCTTTGAAAAATCTGGATATCGTATCATTAAATTAGATAGAGTTTTCTTTGCAGGATTAACAAAAAAAGATCTGCCAAAAAAACATTATCGCCATTTATCTGAAAAAGAAATAACTATCCTAAAAAGGATATAAATTATATCATAACGTTTATCTTTTTCGTTATTATTCTTATATATTGTATTTTTACAATTGTATGAGAAAAACATTTAAATATATATTAAACTTTATATTAATATTCACAGCTATATTTATATTCTCTGTAATAATAATTAATACGGTATATAAGGAGGAAATTAAACAAGGATTAATAACTCAAATAAAAACTCATACAAATACTAATATTAATACCTCTAATATAGACCTTAGCATATGGGAAAGGTTCCCCTACACATCTATAAGCTTTCATAATCTATTAATAAATGAATCTCCTGGTTTTAATAATGATTCTCTTATATATGCAAAGAAAGCTGTTATTAGCTTTAGCATTCTAGATGTCATAAAAAGCGAATATAACATTAATACTATCCAACTTTCTGAAGGGGTTGTAAATATTAAATATAATGAAAATAATGAAAATAATTTCTCTATCTTCAAAAATAATACAGGTAAAAATAAGATTATTGTTGAGAAAATAATGCTAGCTAATTGTGCTTTGTCATATCAAAAAATAACGCCTCAAATTAATATCGATTGGGATATACTGCAAGCTGTTATTGAATTAAATAATGAATATACTGTTCTAAATAGTAATTTTTTTTCAAAGAAACTTGAGGTCAACCAAGCAGAATACTTGGAAAATAAAAAATGTGTTATTTCTGCAAATTTTAACACGCTACAAGATAGTATTAAAATACATAAATCAACTATCTTAATAGAAAACGTGAAAACTAATGTAAGTGGACATATAACAAACGGAAATAACTTAAATTTAAATATTACAGCAAGTGAACAAAAAATTAATTCTATTATCTCAGAAATGCCTAATCAATTTAAACCCTTAGTTTTTTCTTTTTTAATGGATGGGATGTTAGATGTTGATGCCAAAATAAAAGGAATAATTTCAAAAGAAATAAACCCATCTTTTAATATGAATTTCAATGTCTCAGAAGGTAGTTTTAAGTTAAAAACAAGACCTTTTATTTTAGAAAATATTAATACGTTAGGTAATATTAATAATGGATCGAAGAATAATTTCCAAAGTACTGTCATTACATTTGATGATTTTAAAAGTACAACTGAAAATGGTTATCTAAAAGGAGTTTTTACGGTTACAAATCTTAATAAATATTTCTTAGATGCGTCACTTAACTCATCCTGGGATCTTTCAGAGGCAAATTATTATTTCCAAGATTCTCCATTTATTAAATTAAAAGGGAAATTAACTGCATCAACAGATTATAAAGGCTTTATTTCTTTTGATGATAAATTTACAGATTATTTTATAGCTGCTTCACATAACTCTAATGTTACATTAGGTAATGTAAGCTTTAAATATCTTAATTCTCCATTAAATTTCAACATTAAATCTGCTGGTTGCATATTCGATAATAATGTTATTAAAATTAATGAAAGTCAACTAGAAATATCAAAAAGTGACTTGTCATTTTCTGGAGAATTAAAAGATTTTATACCTTATATATTTGAAAGAAAAAAGAAAATGAATATTAAAGGATATCTCTCAAGTAAATACATGTTATTTGATGAATTAATAACTATTAAAGATATCCAAAAAGAAGAAAGTTCTTTAACAACGCTTCCTACATGGATATCCTTAGATTTAAAAACTAATGTTTTAAATTTCACATATAAGAGCTTTAACTCTGAAAATTTAAGAGGAACACTGATCTATGACGATTTAAAACTAGAAGGGTCTAATTTTATTAGCAACGCTCTAGAAGGGATTGTTAATGGAAGCTTTATTTTAAAAGAACCAACAAAAAACTACTTAACCCTACACTCAGACTTTGAACTAAAAAAGATAAATATTAAGCAATTTTTTAAAAGCTTTAATAATTTTAATCAAACATTTATTACTCAAAAAGATTTAAATGGAATCGGAACGGCTGAAGTTGCTCTTGATGCTCATTGGAAACCAGGATTAATTTTTTATGACGAAAAATTAAAAATTAAATCTCATTTAATCATTGAACAAGGAGAGCTTATTGAATTTGAGCCTTTAAAAAAATTATCTGTCTTTGTAGATCTAGATGATTTAAAAAATGTTAAATTTTCAACTCTAGAAAATACTATTGAAGTTGAAAATAAAATTATCTCAATCCCTGCCATGGAAATAAATTCCTCTGCATTGTCTCTTTTTCTCTCAGGAACTCATACATTTGAGAAAGAAATTGATTATAGTATTAAATTATTATTATCTGAAATACTTTCAAATAATTTTAAAAATAAAGAGTCTAAATTTGGAGAAATAAATAAAGATGGTCAAATTTTTACAACTGCTTATCTTAAAATGACAGGCAATACGGATGATATAAATATCTCTTTTGATGGCTTGAAAATTAAAGAAAACATAAAAGAAAATATAAATACTGAAATTAAAAAAGTAAACACAATAATAAAAGAAGATATACTAAAAACACAAGACAAAGAGGAGGAAGGAGAAGATATAATTATTGAATGGGAGAAAGAATATATGCCGGAATAGAATGGATATTTATTCAAAACAAAAAATATGGAAACTAGCATTAATTAGTTTTGCAATAATTATTGCATTCTCTTCTCTATTTATAACAAACAACTTAGTTAAAGAACTTAAATCTGAAGAAAGAGAGAAAATAGAATTATGGGCTGATGCCACAAAACATCTTGTAAGTATAACTGGAGAGGGAGATTATTCTCTAGCAATTAAAGTTATTTCTGAAAACAAAAATATTCCGGTTATATTAGTAGATGACTGTGATACTATACTAGAAAATAGAAATTTTATAAATTATTCTAAACTTGATAGCTTTCTAATAAGTGTTGGAATGATTAAAGAAAAAAAAATCACCAATTCATATTTACGAAAAGAACTTAAATTAATTAAAGAGAAAGGCGATAGCCCTATAAAAATTAATATTCTTGGCGATATACAATGGATTTATTACAAAGATTCTGCTCTATTAAGTAGGTTAAGATATTATCCTATTTATCAACTTAGTTTTATTGGAGTGTTTATGTTTATTGCATATTTTACTTTTAGTGCTAGTAGAAAATCTGAGCAAAATCAAGTTTGGGCAGGAATGGCAAAAGAAACTGCTCATCAAATTGCAACACCTTTGTCATCATTAATAGCATGGATTGAACTTTTAAAACAAAAAGAAGATGTGAGTAATATTGTTTCAGAAATGCGTAATGATATCAATCGGCTAGAAACAATTACAGATCGTTTCTCAAAAATTGGATCAAAAGCAGAATTAAAAAGTGAAAATATTGTGAAATTAGTAACCAAATCTATTAAGTACTTAAAAGCAAGAATGCCTGTTAACATAGCCTTTTCTATTAATTCTCCAGATAAAGAAATTCTAGTTCCAATCAGTAAAATACTTTTTGAATGGGTGATAGAAAACTTAGTAAAAAATGCTGTTGATTCAATGAAAGGAAAAGGGAAAATAGATATTCAGATTAATGAACAATTAGAAAAAGTTATAATTAATATTACAGATAATGGAAGTGGTATTGATAGGGGGATGACACAAAGCATATTTAAACCTGGCTTCACATCTAAAAAAAGAGGATGGGGGCTTGGACTTTCATTATCAAAAAGAATCGTTGAAGAATATCATAAAGGGCGTATTTTTGTTATGCAATCTGTAAAAAATATAGGCACTACTTTTACAATTGAGCTGCCTAAAGATAAATAGTTGTCTTAAGCAATTATCCTAGATTATTCTTATCTAAATATTTCTGATGATACTCTTCTGCTCGATAAAATGTAGTAGCAGGAACAATCTCTGTTAAGATATCTTGACGCCAATTATCTTGCTCTATATCTCTTGATAGTTGAGCGTCTTTCTTTTGCTGTAAAGTATGAGGAAAAATTATCGATCGATATTGTTTACCTATATTTTTTCCTTGTTTATTTAACAAGGTTGGATTATGACACTTCCAAAAAAGAGCTAACAAATCAATAAATCTAATCTCTTTAGGGTTAAAATATATGTTAATTACTTCTGCATAATTTGTTTTTCCACTGGAAATTAACTTATAGGTTGGGTTTTTAATCTCTCCTCCCATATAACCTACTTGAATAAGATAGATTCCCTCAATTTTACTAAAATATTTTTCAACAAACCAAAAACATCCAGCCCCAAAAGTAGCTTGTTCTAAATTCTTATAAGATTGAAATCTAATACTCAAAGAATTTACACAATGTCTAGTATCTTTCTTAGTCATGCCCTCTCCAGTAAAAACATGACCTAAATGTCCATCACAATTTGCACAGCAAATCTCCACTCTCTCTCTCCCTCCTGTAAAATCTTTATATCTTTTAATTGCCCCATCTATTTCATCATCAAATGATGGCCATCCACATCCTGAGTTAAATTTTGTGTTTGATTCATATAATGGACTGTTACAAGCGCGACATACGAATATCCCTGCTTCAAAATGATCATTATACTCGCCACTGAAAGCAGGTTCTGTTCCTTTATCTCTTAAAATTAATTTCTCTTCTAAGGTTAATCTTCTAAAATAATTCTTTGACATAAGATCAAATGTAGTTAATAATCGTAATAATATATAAAGCTTCTCTAATTATAAACTAAATTAATATTTTAGTGCAAGTTTTAAATTCATTATTTTGTCTTCTATTTATATTCATATCCCATTCTGTACGCAAGCTTGTATATATTGTAATTTTCATTTTAGCACTCAAAAAAATAATCTATCATTAATGATAGATAGTATTATTAAAGAGTTAAATGAAAGGAAAAATTACTTAGAGAATGCACCTTTACAATCTATTTATTTTGGTGGGGGAACCCCTTCTATAATAAAAAGTGTAGATATTGAAAAAATTCTTAATGCTATATATCAAAATTTCAACATAAATTCTGAAATCGAGATTACAATTGAATCAAATCCAGAAGACTTATCTAAAAGCAAATTAAATGAATTAAAAAATATTGGAATCAATAGGTTAAGCATAGGAGTTCAATCATTTAATGACCGTGAATTAAAAATGCTTAACAGGTCTCATAATGTTTTAGAGGCTAAATCAGCAATTATAAATGCGCAAGAAATAGGATTTGAAAATTTATCTATTGACCTAATTTATGGTATCCCTAATCAAAGTTTAATTACTTGGGAAAAAAACTTAGATATCACATTTGACTTATTAATTCAACATTTTTCAGCATATGAACTTACAGTGGAAAAAAAAACTACTTTACATTATCTATTAAAAAACAAAAAAATTTTTCAGTTAAAAGAAAAAAAAATATTAGAACAGTATAAATTGCTAATTGAAAAAGCAAAAAAACATTCTTTTATAAATTATGAAATATCAAATTTTGGTAAAGAGAATTTTTTTTCTAATCACAATATTGGATATTGGACTAATGAACATTACTTAGGCGTTGGCCCTTCAGCTCATTCATTTAATGGAAAAAGTAGGCGTTGGAATATTTCTTCAAACATAAAGTACATCCAAAAAATAAAAAATAACACCTACTACTTTGAAACAGAAAATTTAACACTCAAGCAAAAATATAATGAATTAATATTTACAAAACTTAGAACTATCTGGGGCGTGAATAGTAAAGAGATTCAAGAAAAATTTGGAAAATCAGTATTTACACATTTTATGCAACAAATAATAAAATGGGAAAACAAAAAATATATTAGGAAAGAAAAAGAAATTTTTCTACTAACAGATTTAGGTAAATTATTTGCTGATCAAATCGCTTCTGATTTATTTATCATTAACTAACTTTTTTATTTAATATTTTTAGCAAATACTTTTCATAACTATCAATGATATGAGGCCATCTATATTTTTGATTAATGACATCTAAATTGTCTGCAATAAACCTCTCTTTACTATCTAATATACTGTTATTCTTTAAAAGAGCTGTTAATTCAAAAGAGGTTTTAAAATAAAAAGCACGACTAGAAAGGACGGCTCTATTAAATGGATTGTCATGAGCTATAATAAATGATTTTGCCGCCATAGCCTCAAGAAGAGCTGGATTTGTCCCGCCTACAGAGTGACCATGCAAATAGTAAGTTGAATAATATCTTAGTGTATCTAAATGATCTTTATTAAAAATACCTCCTAGAAAAACAATACCTTTTCTTCTATATTTATCTTTTAAAAAATCTCCATATTTACTTAAATGATTTCCAATAATATAATATGGCAATGAAGTTTTACTTTGTATATACGCATCACACATCATCTCTAGATTATTCTCAGGCTCCAAACGAGCAATAGATAAAATATATGAAGTAGATGTTATATTATATTGGCTTAAATATTCTTTATTAGGTTCGTTAATCTCAGTAGCTCCATATGCTATACACTCTGAATCTCTTTGGTATTCATTCTTTATATAATTTTGAATAGCTTTATTATCTGATATTAAATAATCTGAAAATCTAATTCCATATTTTTCAAGAAGCCGAGTAATATGTTGAATTGTTACATTCCATTTTGATCTTTTCCATTCTAATCCATCAATATTTGTTGCTATTAATTTACCTTTATGTCTACAAAAAATAATCGATAAGGCTGATGTAATTAATCCAAGTTCAATAATAATATCAAAATCTTTATCTACAGCATCTCTTAAGCATAAATAATCATAAATAAAATTTGAAGCAGAATGTCCAAAAAAATATTGAGGGCTTGGTTTCTTAATAATATTCACCCCTTTAAATCTTGTTTTCTTATATGGATGAAAACTCGGTGAATAAACAGTAATCTCATGCCCTCTTTCTGCCAAGCCTACTGACAAATATTCAGCACATTGTTCAAACCCTCCATAATTATTTGGGATCCCTCTTGTGCCTAAAATTGCTATCTTCATTCTTATTTAGAAATTACAAATATATTAAATACACATGATCTATTTAAGTAAGAAGATTATAGAACATTTATAATTAACAAATTTCTGTTAACATCTTAACATATACAGTGCTAATTATGAGCAACATATGTGCATATATTTGTTTCGTCGTAATACTTGTTTTGGGTTGTACTTCTCTTTTAATGTACAACATAAAAAAACCCTCAAATACATATTTGAGGGTTTTTTAATGATAACTACTTAATTAAATCCTTAATAATACTTTATATCTGACTCTTTAACAGGAACAAATCGTATGCCTAACATAAATTCATGTGAAGGCCCTAATTTGCTCATCATATCATATGAATAACCTATAACATATCTTTCATCTATAGAGTAGCCTGCTAAAGCAGATAATTCCCCATTATCTCGATAATTCATTCCAATCCAAAGATTATCATTATATGTAGTTTTAATTCCTAAATCTAATTGAGCCGGAGCTCCTGAAACAGCTTTAAATAATATAGACGGTTCTATAGAAAAAGTATTAAATGAATGCTCATACGCCCCTAATATATAAAAGTGCTGTGTTAATTCCCCTTCACTAACATCTTCATATATTCTTTGATAATCATCTCCCATTAAATCCAAGTTACTACTTAATAAATGAGGTATTGACATTCCTACATACCACTTTTCTCCTGAAAAATTAAAACCAAAAGTAGCGTCAGGAGCTGTTCTTACGACATCCCCTCCTAATAATAACTTATCATTAGCATCAAGAACATTTAGTCCTTGTTTTGTAATCTTAAATTGAGTAAATCCTCCTGATAATGCAAATGCTAAATCAATTGATTGTAATAATTGAAAAGAATAAGTATATGAAGCAGAACCTCCTATCCTGCTAGTAGGGCCACTCTGATCATTAAACACAAGGGCCCCTAAACCTACATGCTTACTCCTACTTCCGTAAATACTTAATATAGTTGTTCGTGGAGCATCAGCAACTCCAACCCATTGATTCCTTATGGTTGTTTTTACCTGATAAAAATTTTCCATTCCAGCAAGGGCAGGATTAATTGCATAATCATTAATCATATATTGTGTAATCTGTGGTAATTGCTGTGCTTTAAGAGTAAATCCACAAGTAATTATAACAGCTAATATTAATAATCTTTTCATAGTTATTATTTTCTTTTTATCTAATAATTGTAACTGGACCACTAATAGGAGTTGCATTATTATTTAGATCTATTATATAATAATAAGTTCCTATTGGTAAATCTTCTCCATTATATGTCCCATCCCAAGGAATATATTGATCGCCTCCTGAAGTTTCAAAAATTAATGCTCCCCACCTATTAAATATTTGGACTGTGGCTTCAGGATATAATTCAATACTAACTATATCCCATGTTTCATTATCATCATCTCCATTAGGAGTAAAGGCATCATAAGGTTTAATACCTCCTTCCTCTGCTATCATAACATATATTGAGTCAAAACCTACACATCCTGCAGAATCAACAGAAAGATAATACCATCCTTGATCATTAGAACTAGCAGAATTTATATCAATATATTGATTTGTGCTATTTAAATTATTATCCCAAGACCAATTATAAAGGTCACAATTATTATTTTCAGAAGAAAGCTGCAAAGCATTATTCATACCAATTACAACTGTTTTTATAGCAGTTGTAATTTCTGGGAAGATGACTGTAGGTACAGAATATTGAAAAGTTTCATTATCAGCTGACAACTTAGGATCTACTGCATCTACAGAAATTATCACTTCAACACTATATGGTGGACAATCAGGATCTGTTATTATTAAATTATAAATATTTATACCTTGAGTTGGCGTAAACAATCTATCTGCTTGCATATAGCCAACAAATGGACCGTCTTCCCACTCATAAGTAAGAGTTGGTTTTTCCTCAATATCTATAAATATAGCATCTCCTAAACAAATTGACGTGTCAATTGAAGAAAGATTACCTGGTAAAAATATATTAGTCACTCCGTTTACATAAGTAGATCCTGTTATTATACATCCATTAGCATCTGTAACTTCTACAGAATAAGTGCCAGGAGATAAGCTTCCAATACTACTAGAAGTAGCGCCATTACTCCAAAGATAATTATATGGCAGAGTTCCTCCTAAAACAAAACTATTTGCTCCTCCATCATTTACCTCACAAGTTTCATCAATTGAATCAAGAGATATTGTTAACGGATTAGATGGCTCAGTAATATATATAGTCTCTGAAGTAATTGCACATCCATTCTGATCAGATGCTGTCACAGTATAAATACCTGGGCTTAAATTAATGGCTGTAGAAATTGAAATTTGCTCATTAAATGAATTTGACCACGCATAATTGTATTCAGGCGGTATGCCTGGTATAGGTGTCCCTCCATTAGCTTCTGCTGTAATAGTTCCAGTACTTTCTCCAAAGCAATTTATATCAGTTTCAGAAACTGAAAGTATAAGAGGATCTGGCTGAGTGAGTGAAATTTCAGTAGTGTCCATACATCCATTGACATCTTGCGCTATTACAGTATAACTTCCAACCGTAATGTTATTGTTAAGAGGATTACTAGACCAAGAGCTAGAATTATTCCACAAATATGTGTTTCCTCCATTACCTCCAATCACTGATGCCGTTACTCGTCCATCATCTCCAAGATAGCAAGATATCTCATTTAGTATACTCGCTGAAACTTCTAATTCTAAAGGCTGATTAATAATTCCTTCTACAGTGTCTGAACATCCTTGGCTATCATTAATAACACAAGTGTACATTGTAGTATTTGTTAAATTGTCTGCACATAAACCTATAGCACTTTGAGTGGTTTGTGCTAATATGTCATTCCATTGGTATGTATACACTGGATTACCATTAATGTCATAATTTGGTATTCCTCCAGTAACATTAGCAGTAATTATTCCATCACAATAATCATAACAAGATACATCATTTATAATAGCTGTAACTGAAAGAGCATTATTATCATTAATTGTATAAGAATCAGTAGAAAAACAATTGTTTTCATCTCTTACCGTCATTGTATATGTACCAATTGGAATGCCTGTTAATGAATAAGTGCTGTCGCCTGTATTCCATGAATAAATATATGTGCTAGCAGAGCCAACTCCTCCAGATATAGCGTCAATTAAAGATCCGTTACTCCAGCCTGAACATGTAACATGTGTTGGTATAAAATTATGCACTATAGGGCTTGGTTCATAATAAGTTATTGTTTCATAATAAGCACATCCATTAGCATCAATAACCTCAAAAGTATATACTCCAGCAGATAAGCCTGTAATTAATGGGTTCATAGAGGTTGCTACTAAAGCTCCTGTATTATCATAACAATTTCTTGTATATGGGGTTGTCCCCCCTAAAACAACAATATTTGCAAAGCCTGAACTCTCTCCATGACACTTAACCTCATATGAATTCCAAAGTGAGGTTGTAATTGTTACATCTAATTCATCAGGCTCATCAATTATAATAATATCCTGTGCCGTACAATTATAAATATCATAAACCTCTACAGTGTAAGCTCCTGGACTATAATTATTAAAATATGCCATATTCGTATAATGCACCCCCCCATTTACAGAGTATTCAAAAGGAGGGGTTCCCCCAGAAGCATTTATCGCTTGTATAGCTCCATCATCTAACGCATAACAAGATACATCAGTAAATATTGTGCTATCTATTTCTATTTGATCTGGATTGACAATAACAACAGTTTGAGTGTCTATACAATTGCCTGCATCTCTAACATGCATTGTGTAAGAACCTGAAGATAAATTAGCAAAACCTATAGAAGTTTGATCTGTTAAACCATTATCATTAGAATATAAATAATACTCATCTCCATTATTTGGAATACCGTCAGGATTAAATTGCTGGCCTCCTGTTGCAAGAATTTGAATCGAAGCATTATTAGCGTTATGACAAGTTATTGGGCTAATAATTAATGAGTCTATTTCTAGCGCATTAGTAGTTGGGATAATCTCAACCGAGCCTGAAATAGTACAATTTGTTGCATCTGTAACGTCAACTGTATACACCCCAACAGATAAATTACTAGCTGTTTGTGTTGTGTCACCATTACTCCAGGAGTATGTAAATGGTGGTGTTCCTGTTGCATAAACTATTGCAGAACCTTGAGATCCTCCTGCACAAGGAGAAATACTATCAAACGATAAAGTAAATCCTATATCAAAGCTAACCTGAACATCTTCAGTAAATTGACAAGAATTACCATCAGTAACTGTTACCTGATAAGTTCCAGTTGTAAGATTAAAAGCTGTAGGTGTTGTTTGTGCTAAAAGATCATTCCACTGGTAACTCCATCCTCCCGTCCCTCCAGAAATATAATTTATACTAGCTTGACCATTAGATTGCGAACAAGTCTCATCTATAGAGCTAGTTGTATAATCAAATGGCAATGGTTCAGGTATTGAAAAACTAGTATTAGCAGTACAATTATTTGCATCTATTGCTGTTATATCATATAAGCCATAAGATAAATCTCCACAAAGATTATTCCAAAAATCAGTAGTTTGACTGACACCTCCTGAAAGAGTATATAGAGGGAATCCAGGTGCTGCAACACCATTTAACCCTGTTACAGATACCGAACCTGTACAAGCTCCTGGACAATCAATTCCACTTGTAATATTTGCTGTTAAAGTAAATGAGCCCGGTTCAATTAAATTTTCAACAACAATATCAGATGTACATCCATTAAAATCAATAACTGAAAGATTATATTGATCAGCTGACAAATTAGAAAACACATTATTTGCAACATATGTGTTTCCGCTATCGTTAGAATACTGAAAAGGCGGAGTTCCTCCACTAGGTAAAAGAATAGAGATTTGACCGTCATTTGCTCCATTACAGCTAATCTCATATCCATTATAATCTGATATCAATGTTCCAAAAATTATCTCTGTAGGACTAGATAAAAATAAAGAATTATTAGCTGAACATCCATTTTCATCTGTTGCAAGTAAATCATATACCGAATCTCCACATAGTGAAGAAAATACAGGCACTCCTTGAAAGCTAACACCGTTATCTAGAGAATATTGAAAGTTTGCTGTTCCTCCTGAAGGCGTTGCTGTAATTTCACCATCACATATGCCAAAACAACTAACTGATTGTGTCTCTGTAAGAGAAACTGAAAAAGGAGATGGTTCTGTAAGTGTAAATGTCTCTGAAGTATCGCAATTATTGTCATCTCTATAGGTTATTGTATGTGATCCTGCCGGCAAACCAGAAAAAACACTATCAAAAGAAAAAGTAATGCCATCTATTGAGTATTGTATTGTTCCTGTGCCTCCAGAAGCACTGGCAGTAATTTGACCATCACTAAACCCATTACAAGAAACGTTAACCCCATTATAATCTGAAGTCACTAATCCATTTGGTATAATTACTGAAGGCTCTGTAATAGTAAAATATGTGGTGTCAGGATGTGGTGATTGACTAGCAGGGTTTAAAGTAGGACAATCATTGTCATCAGTAACAACAATATTATAATCTCCTGCACATAAATTTACAAAATCTTGTGTATTACCTGTCCCTGTAGTAATAGTTTGTGTTACTCCTCCATTGATTGAAAAGGAATACGGTAGAGTACCCCCTTGAATAAATAATTGCTCTTCTGCCTCACAATCTCCAAAACAAAGATTGTCAGCTAAAGGGAAAGTAGTAGCAAGTAATGAGTCTGGCTCAGCAAATGTAACCTGAACACTCCAGGTATCGTAAATATCATTTGGATCTAAAAATCCATTTCCACTTGGATTTGTAGCATAAAAGGCCACAGGATCAACTAACATAATTGTATACGTGCCAGCAGGAAGATTTGGAATAGGAAGAGTAGTAATAGATAATACAGAGGCTGACGTTGTTTTTAAAAAAAACGATGCATTCCAATTAGCAAAACTACCTACTACTATCTCTAATGGATTAGTTGGCGGATTAGATTGTAATATGTCAATTGTCAGCTCTCCTAGCTCTCCATTACACAAAATTGAATCCGAAACAATAACATTTGAAATCGTCTGAGCTTTTACATTAGTTGATAAGAAAAAAAACAAAAGGCTTGTAAAAAGTAATATCTTCTTCATATTATATAAAAATTAATGTCTTTTATAAGGTTCGCAAGATACAAATTTTCTAGCAAACTAGATATAAGTGCCTCAATCAAAAATTAACTAAAAAATAATTGCCAAAATGTGGATTATACTATATTAATTCTTTTAGCAAAGAAAAAAGTGAAAAGAAATAGTGTTTTTATTTTTGACCCTGTATTTAAGGGTAATATGGTGCCATAAGAACATATACCAAAACACCTGTTATAGCAACATACATCCAAATAGGAAACGTCCATTTAACAAGAGATTTATGTTTTTCGTTTTCACCTATTAATCCCCTATAAATAGAAAATAATGCTAATGGAAGTACTGAAATAGAGAATAAAATGTGTGATATCAAGATGAAAAAATATATTGGTCTTATAATCCCCTCTCCTCCAAAAGGAACAGGAGGGTTTGTTAGTTTTGAAATAACGTATGACACTAAAAAAATACTAGACAATACAAAAGCAGACAGCATACTAAACTTATGTAATTTTGTTTTCTTATTTCTTATCAATACAAATCCTATGTAAAGAAGAATAGCTGTAGAGCCATTAAGAACAGCATGAAAAAAAGGTAAAGAAGAAAAATCAAAACGATTAGATTCTATATACAGAAAATCTGGAAACAACATTAACAGTGCAACTACGATAGGAACAATAATTGAAAGAGTAATAATTAAAGGTACAAAAAACGAATCTTTCTTCTTCATAATTAATTTTTTAAAAAAATAGTTTATCTAAAACATACAGTGTTTGTATAGCAGGCAAATATAAAAAAGAACTAAACATTAATCTACGTGCTACTATGCAATCATAACTTTTATAAAGCTTGAAAGACTGTAATGTAAACCAGATACCTAAAGCAAATATAAATAACATAGGATATAAAGAAAGAGTTAATTGATTAGAGCTCCAAAAAAATGGAACAACTGAAATAATAGTCATAATAACAGAAGAGAATAAGGAAACAAGGGCTGGAAAAGCTCCCTTCTTTCCTCCAATTATCATTTTGAATCCAGCATTCTTATATTCTTTATCTAATACCCAAGAAATAGCTATAAAATGTGGTATTTGCCAAAAAAATTGAATGGCAAAAAGTAAGCCTGATTCTAATCCAAAGTCATTTGTTGCTGCTACCCATCCAAGTAAAATTGGAATTGCTCCTGGAAAAGCTCCAATAAAAATTGCAACTGGAGAATATCTCTTTAATGGAGTATAAACTAAAACATATAATAGTATAGATAATAATGCAAACCAACAACTTTTTAGTCCTCCAGCAGAGATTTGATATAAACTAATGAACCCTAAGACTCCTAAGAAAAAACCAAAAATCATGGCTTGAATAGGTGAAATTTCTTTTGTGGGTAATGGTCTTTTCTCTGTTCTTGCCATAAGAGCATCATAAGAAACTTCTAATATCTGATTAAAAGTGTTTGCAGAGCCTGTAATTAAAAGCCCTCCTATAATTAAACAAAAAATATCTATGTGGGAAAAAGGAGGGCTGCTTGCTAATAAGTATCCTACAAGAGATGAAAACACAACTGTTAATGAAAGACGAAATTTCATTAACACTACATAATATTTTAATTTTGCTATCAGCTTCTCTTATGATATTAACAGATCTCTTGAAAGCATTCCTTTAGATTATCCGCAATCATTTCTGCAGATCTCCCCTCAATATGATGTCTTTCAATAAAATGCACTAATTTTCCGTCCTTAAAGACTCCAATAGATGGAGAAGAAGGGGGAAAAGGAAGCATATATTCTCGAGCTTTTTGTGTAGCTTCTCTATCTTGACCCGCAAAAACTGTGGCAAATACGTCTACTCTAGGAGAAAACTCCGTAGCTAGTATAACAGCTGGACGCGCATTGCCAGCAGCACAACCGCAAACTGAATTTACCATAATTAACGTTGTCCCTTCTTTCTTATCTAAAAGGTTTGAAACATCTTGAGCAGTTCTTAAAGAAACAAATCCTACTGATGTTAACTCTTCTCGCATTGGGGCGCAAATTTCTTCTGGATACATATTTTTTTTTAGCAAAAATAAACTTATTTACCTTTTCTCTTTAAAAAAATTAGATAATAATTTAACCGCCTCCTTCTCTAACACCCCCTTTTTTAATTGTGTTTTAGGATGAAATATTGTCTTCTTTAATGAACAGAACCCTCTTTTATTATCACTTGCAGCATACACAACTCTTTCTATTTGAGTCCAAAAAGCTGCTCCAGCACACATTACACAAGGTTCTAAAGTAACATACAAAGTGCAATCATGAAGGTATTTCCCTCCTAAATAATCAGAAGCAGATGTAAATGCTTGCATTTCTGCATGCGCAGTAACATCATTTAATGTTTCTGTTAAATTATGTGCTCGAGCAATTATTTGATTTTTACAAACAATAACCGCTCCAATAGGAACCTCGTTCTTTGCATTAGCTTTTAAAGCTTCTTTTAAAGCTTCTTGCATAAAATAATTGTCGTCAAAAATATTTATTTCCATAAGACAAAGATAATTAAGAGAATTTGTTTTGTAATTTCGCAATTAAAATAAATAATAAATGTTACGAACACATACTTGCGGAATATTAAATATCTCAGATTTAGCTAAAGATGTAACTTTATGTGGTTGGGTTCAAAAAATAAGAAATCTAGGAGGTATGACTTTTGTTGATCTGCGAGACAGATATGGTATCACTCAATTAACATTTAATGTAGAAGACAATGAGGTATTATGTAATTCCGCTCGTAAATTAGGTCGTGAGTTTGTAATTTCTATTACTGGAAAAGTGATGGAAAGATTAAATAAAAATAGTGCTCTTCCAACAGGAGAAATCGAAATTAAAGTAAATAAATTAACAATTCTCAATGAATCAAAAATCCCTCCCTTTACTATTGAAAATGAAACAGATGGAGGGGAAGAAATTAGAATGCAATATCGGTATTTGGATATTAGAAGAAATCCTATAAAAGAGAACCTGTTATTACGAAATAGTATTGGTATAGAAATAAGAAATTATCTAAATAAAGAAGGTTTTTGTGAAATAGAAACTCCTTATTTAATTAAGTCAACTCCGGAAGGAGCTAGAGACTTTATTGTCCCTAGCAGAATGAATGAAAAACAATTTTATGCCCTTCCTCAATCCCCTCAAACATTTAAACAATTATTAATGGTTGGAGGCATGGATAAATATTATCAAATTGTAAAATGTTTTCGAGATGAAGATTTAAGATCAGATAGACAGCCTGAATTTACTCAAATAGACTGTGAAATGTCCTTTGTTGAACAAGAAGATGTATTAAGCACCTTTGAAGGTTTAATTTGTCATGTATTAGAAAAAATTAAAAATGTTAAATTAACTCCTTTTCCAAGGATTTCATATGAAGAGGCTATGCGTTTATATGGTTCTGATAAGCCAGATATTCGATTTGACATGAAATTTATTGAGCTAACTAGCCTTTGTCAAGGCAAGGGCTTTTCAGTATTTGATAATGCAGATTTAATAATAGGCATTAAAGTGAAAAGTGGTGCCAAATATACACGTAAAGAATTAGATAAATTAATTGATTTTGTCAAAGCGCCACAAGTAGGTGCTAGTGGGCTTATATATTGTAAATATAATGAAGATGGAACAAGTAAGTCAACAGTAGATAAATTCTTTACTGAAAAAGATAGAAATGTTTGGGCTGAAAAAGCAGGATGTAAAAAAGAAGACTTACTATTAATAATGGCAGGAGAAAAAAAACAAACACGAAAGGCCTTAGGGGTTCTTCGTTTACACTTAGCAGAAATGTTGGGGTTGAGAGATCCAGAAATATTTGCTCCACTTTGGGTTATAGATTTTCCATTATTAGAATGGGATGAAGAAAATAAAAGATATCATGCCATGCATCATCCTTTCACTTCTCCTAAAAATACAGATATCGACCAATTAAATACAGATCCTTCAACAGTGCGTGCTAATGCTTATGATCTTGTAATTAATGGTAATGAAATAGGAGGGGGAAGTATTCGTATTCACGATGAAGAATTACAAAAAATAATGTTTAAGCATCTTGATTTTAGTGAGAGTGAAGCAAAAGAACAATTTGGGTTCCTTATGGACGCCTTTACATATGGAGCTCCTCCACATGGAGGTATCGCCTTTGGATTTGATAGATTATGTGCTATTATGGGAGGGCAAGAAAGTATCCGTGATTTTATTGCTTTTCCAAAAAACAATACTGGTCGAGATGTGATGATTGATTCTCCTTCTCATATAGAAGAAGTGCAATTAGATGAACTAAATCTTAAATTAAAAGATTAAGCTTCCTGTTTTCTGTTTTTTTGAAGATAATAAAATATAGCAAAAAATAGCATTGCTAAATAAGGCATTACCATTAAGTAGAGAATACCGTCGTTTAATCCGGCTCCAGCGCTACCTCCTTCTTTTAAATTAGCTTCCACAACCGCTTTACACATCGCACATTGAGAAAAACAATGAGTCTGAACAAAAAACATTAAAAAGAAAAAAGAAAATATTTTTTTAATCTTCATTTTTAACTGGTCGCTTATATTCAGCCATTAATACTTTTATGTCATCTATTAAATCCATCATGTGAACCTCATTAGTTCCGTCATATACGCCGAAAACATTATTATCATGGCCAACACCTGATCGCACTCTTCCTTCTTTATCAATTAAGACAAAATATTCTGAATGTAAAAAACCACCAGGAGCTAATTCATCTTCACTAACATTCACAAAATAAGATTTTGCTATTTCGTATAACTCCTCTTTTTCCCCTGTTAGGAAATGCCAATTATTCAAATCAATAGCTACATTTTTAGAATTCATTTCTTTAACATACTCTAACATGCGTTCTGGAGTGTCATTAAGAGGGTCAACGGTATGTGAAATAAATTTAATGTTTGGGTAGACACTTAATTGCTCTTGAACATAAGCCATATTCTTTGTCATTATAGGACATATTGTGGGGCAAGATGTAAAAAAGAAATTCGCAACATAAATATTATTTTGAAGACTATCTTGAACAAACACCTCGTTATGTTGATTTATAAAAGAAAAATCAGGAATTTTGTGCCCTTCCTGACCAACAATTTCAAGTTTAATAAAATTATTATAGCCTCTTGTAACATAAAAATAAACAAGTGGTGGTAATATTAAAAGCAGAAAAAGAATTAAAAATATAACTGCTTTTTTTTGTTTCTTCATAATCTTAGTTTATTGTTAATCTATTGTTTAAGGATTCTTCTAAGTATGTTGTCATTTTATCTTATAACATAAAGTATGCATGACTTGCTTCAGAAAAAAGAATAAAAAGTAAATAGGGAACTAAAATAAATGCCGGCAATAAAATTGTCCATTGTAAGCTTTTTTTTTCAAAACCTAAGTGCATAAATATATTGACAATATAAGCAGCTTTAATAAGTGTCAAAATAATAAATATATGGGTAAGCCATTCCAATCCTAAAAACTTATCATGTATTAGTATTTCAGGTAATACCTCGTTTACTTTTAAGATTCCTAAAAAAACTTCTAAACCTGTAATAACTAATAAGATCCAGAAAACTTTCCAAATCCACCAGTTACCTTCATTCTGTTCTTGTGCCATAATTTTTATAATTTAATATTAAACTAAATAGAAAAAAGTAAATACAAATACCCACACTAAATCTACGAAGTGCCAATACAGCCCAACTTTCTCTATCATTTCATAATGCCCCCTTCTTTCGTAAGTGCCTTTTATAACATTAATTAATATAATAATTAATATAACGACACCACTAAAAACGTGAAAACCATGAAAGCCTGTAATAAAGAAAAAATAATCTGCAAATAATCTGTGGCCGTATTCGTTGTTTTCTAAATTAGCGCCTAAGAGAACCTGCGTACCATTTTTCTTAAGATACTCTATAGACTCTTTATTTGATAAATATTGCCTGTCAGCCTTTCTAATATTATATTCTGATTTTTTTATAAGATTATCAATAATTTGATCCACTGTAAAATGATGATGAGTTCCATCATATTTATCAGCATCCATTAAACTATATACAGATGAAAGATCTTCTCCTTCTGCAATATGAACTACAAATTCTGTTTTAGTATCAATCCCTCCTTTGTCTCCATGTATAAAGTGTCCCCACTCCCAAGCTTGCGACCCTAAAAATATACAACCCCCTACAATAGTAAGAGAAAGCCAAAGGATAACCTTATTTTTTTGCATCTTATGACCATAATTTACAGCTAATACCATGGTAACTGAACTCATAATAAGTATAAATGTCATCAACGCTACAAATAATAAAGGATGTTCCCCGCTTATAAAAGGAAAATGTGTAAATACATCTTCTGGTACTGGCCAAACATCTGGATACTTAAACCTACTAAATCCATATGCCGCTAAAAATGCAGAAAATGTCAATGTATCTGTAATAAGAAAAAACCACATCATTAGCTTTCCATAACTAGCAGCGTAAGGCTTATCCCCACCCTGCCATGCTTTTCCATAATCTGTTTTTTCTTGCATAAATTTTAAATTTTAGAAGTCTTTTACAAAAGTAAATATTTTGTTATTCTCTCAACTGTTTTATTATTTTTTATCAAAAATATTTTAAAAAAACATAAATATATATCCATAAGAGGCCTAAAAAATGCCAATAAATAATTGTTAGTTCTAATCCTAAATAATCATCTTTGTTATACCTGTTCCTCTTTGCTTTTATAGCTGTAATAAATAATGCAACTAATCCCCCTACCAGATGGACTAAATGTGAAAGTGTAATAACATATAAAAATGATCCAGCTACATTACTCCCCTCTCCTGTTAAAAATACACCTTGATTCGTTAGTACTTTCCAACCATTGATTTGAAAAAAAGCAAATAAAAGCCCTAAAATAAAAACAAGGAATATCAATTGAAAAACAGATTCGTCTCTCTTAATTTTTTTACTAGTAAATACAAGTAATATGCTGCTAATAATAATAGTTATTGTGCTAACTAAAAACCAATCAGGCAAAATAAAATCAACCCAATTTCCCTCTGCTCTTCGAACAATATATGCAGACGTTAATCCTGCAAAAAACATTACAATAGCGCCAATACCTATCCAAAGTAACTGTTTTAATGCCCTGTTTTGAATTAAATTCATCTGAAATTGGTTGCTAATGCTCTTCTTTTTCTCCTTCCTTTAAAGGAACTGTTTGCAATATAAAATCTTCTTCTGCCCCTGGTTTCGAATAATCATATGCCCATCTATGTACTGAAGGTAAATCACCTGGCCAATTACCATGTATTCTTTCAATAGGAGTGGTCCATTCTAATGTGTTTGACTTCCAAGGATTTTGAACTGTCTTTGTCCCTTTAAAAATACTATAAATAAAATTGAACAAAAATATAACTTGCACGACAGCTCCAGATAAAGCAAAGAATGTAATAATTGAGTTTATATCTGTTAAGCCATCAAACATTGGGAAAGCTGTGTTTTCATAATATCTTCTTGGAAGCCCAGCTAGTCCTAAAAAATGCATTGGAAAAAATACACCATAAGCACATATAAAAGTCCCCCAAAAGTGAACATATCCTAAATTCTTATTCATCATTTTTCCATACATCTTAGGGAACCAATGATAAACCCCTGCGAGCATTCCATAAATAGCAGAAAGACCCATTACAATATGAAAGTGTCCTACTACAAAATAAGTGTCATGCACATTGATATCTAAAGCGCTATCTCCTAGAATAAGGCCTGTCAATCCTCCTGTAATAAAAGCAGAAACCCCTGCAATAGCAAATAACATTGCGGGTGTAAAACGAATATTAGCACGCCAAAGTGTTGCTAAATAATTAAACACTTTAACAGCAGATGGAATAGCAATCAAAAGAGTGGTAAAAGTAAACACAGATCCTAGAAAAGGATTCATCCCTGTCATAAACATATGGTGACCCCAAACAATAAAAGAAAGAAAACCTATTACTAAAATAGAAGCTACCATTGCTTTATACCCAAAAATTGGTTTTCTTGCATTAACAGAAATTACTTCAGAAATAATACCTAGTGCTGGAAGTAAAATAATATATACTTCTGGATGTCCTAAAAACCAAAATAAATGCTCAAACAAAATTGGACTACCCCCTAAATGATGTAAAACCTCCCCATTAACAACAATATCTGAAAGATAAAAACTAGTTCCAAAAGATCTATCAAAAACTAAAAGTAAACCGCAAGATAAAAGAACAGGGAAAGAAAGAACTCCTAAAATTGCAGTTACTAAAAGAGCCCAAACTGTTAAAGGGAGTCTTTGCATAGACATGCCTTTTGTCCTTAAATTTAATATTGTCACAATATAGTTTAACCCCCCTAATAATGATCCTACAACAAACAAAGTGATACTAATAAGCCATAAGGTCATTCCTGTTCCAGAACCTGGAATTGCCTGAGGTAATGCGCTAAGAGGAGGATATATTGTCCATCCTCCCGAAGCAGGTCCTCCTTCAACATAAATTGACCATACTAAAATTACTGTTGCTATAAAAAAGAACCAATAAGAAAGCATATTTAAAAATCCAGATGCCATGTCCCGAGCTCCTATTTGTAATGGAATTAAAAAATTTGCAAAAGTACCAGAAAGACCAGCTGTTAAAACCCAAAAGACCAAAATAGTTCCATGCATAGTTACTAAAGCTAAATATTTATCAGGGCTTAATGCTCCCAATTCATTAACCCATCCTCCAGGAAGTAGGTTGTATAATATAGAAGACTCTCCAGGGTTAGCAAGCTGAACTCTAAATACAGCAGACATAAGCATTCCTAATATTGCCATAATCATTCCTGTAATTAGGAACTGTTTCGCAATCATTTTATGATCTTGAGAAAATATATATTTAGTAATAAATGTTTCGTTATGATGACCTGACATCTTTTATATTATTTTTGGGTTAATAATTTATCTGAAATTGTTTTTTGTTTAGCCAGCCATAAGTCATACTCTTCTTGAGTTTCAACAACAAATCTCATTTGCATATTATAATGTGCTGCTCCACAAATTTTATTACATAATAAAACGTATTCGAAGTCTTCTCCTTCTTCTTTTTTCATTTGAGCAGTCGTCTTAGTTGGAGTAAAAGCAAATTGTGTAGAAAGGCCTGGCACGCAATTCATTTGCACTCTAAAATGTGGTAAAAAAGCAGAATGAATAACATCTTGAGATCGAAATTTTAACACTACTGGCTCATTAACTACTAGGTGAACTTCTCTAACTATCTTGTCATCTTCTGCATTTAAATCTTCCTCATCAATGCCTAAAACATTAGTGGGTGTTATTAGTTGAAAATTTGATTTTCCTAAAATATTATCCTCTCCTGGAAACCTTGCTAGCCACTGAAATTGTTTAACAAAAACCTCTATCTCTTGAGAGTCAGAAGTGTCTACATTCATTGCCTTATCCCATGTTTTTAATCCGAAGATTATAACTCCTGTTAATACAATGGTTGGTATAATTGTCCATATAAATTCAAGTTTGTTATTGTGCACAAGAAAATATGCTGTGTTTTGCTTATTGCCTCTATATCTATATGAAAAATAAAATAACATCGGCGTTACAATAAAGAATACAACTAAAATAAGAGTCATTGAAAACCGCATTAAAACATCTATTTCTTGTCCATGCACAGACGCAGCTTCAGGTAATAATAAATGATTCCACTCTATCATTTGCCAAATAACAAACACTAAAAAACCCATGCCTATAATTAACATTAAAAATCCTTGAGTTTTATTGTCCTCATCTGTTACTTCATTAACATCCTGCTTCTTTAACTCTCCTAAAAGCTCACTAACTCGAGTTAACTGAACCAGAGTAACTATTGCTAATAATACAACTAATGCGATTAATATATTTGTCATGATTTTAAGATTTTCGCAAACAAAAATAGAAAATACTATTAATGAAAAGGATGATTTGTCTCATATTTTTATTTAAACATAAATTGTTTATTAAAAGAGTTAAATAAATGAGACTTTATTAGCCTCTGCATTCCACTCCGAACAAGAGGTTTTTTATCTGATAAAGCTAATTTATATAGTTCTATTGAAGACGGTAATTGTTGTTTAATACTCTGAGTGAAATCTAAAACTAAATTCTTTAGTTATTTTAATTGTCTTTTATCAATGTTTAATTTAACTCGTTTGTGACTATAATACATTTTCTTGTTTTCTTTTCCTTGACGTAATCTTTTTTGCTCATCGAAAGGTAAATTTATAACCTCTATACATTCAATAGAGCAGCAATTATGATACTTTTTTTGGCATTTTTCACATTGTAAAAATAATAAGTTACAATTTACATTTTTACAATTCACATGCGTGTCATAAGGAGTTCCACATTGATGACAAAAACTAATAATATCATCAGAAATTCTCTCCCCTCTTCTTTCATCAAAGACGAAATTCTTACCTTCAAACTTGTTCTCTAGATCATTGTCTAGATTTAATTGCCTTGCATAATCAATTATTCCTCCGTGTAATTGGCTAACGTTATTAAATCCATAATTTTTTAAATATGCTGATGCTTTTTCACATCTAATGCCTCCAGTGCAATACAATAGGATTTCTTCTTCTTCTTTGCCTTTTAAAAGGTTTTTTACAACAGGCAACTCTTCTTTAAATGTTTCTACATCAGGGCAAATGGCTCCTTTAAATCTTCCGATCTCACTTTCATAATGGTTACGCATGTCAACAACAGTCGCTCCATTATCCATAGCTATATTCCATTCCTTTGCTGTTAAATGTTGCCCTACATTCGTCACATCATACTCTTCTTCTTGAAGACCATCTGCGACTATTTGTTTTCTCACTTTGATTGTCAGCTTAAAGAAAGAATGTTCATTATCGTCTATAGCTATCTTAAAATTAAGATGCTGAAAATATTTTTCTACATTTTCTTTAAAATTCTCCCAATTATGCTCTGGAATACTTAGCTGAGCATTAACCCCCTCTTCTGCTAGGTAAATTCTCCCAAGCACTCCTATTTCATTCCAATCACTATACAAATCATCTCTAAGACTATCTGGGTCCTGAATAATAATGTATTTATAGAAAGACACCGTCTTTCTTTTAAAATTTTCTTTCTTAAGTAACTCTAATGCCTGTTCCTTACTTAATTTATTAAACATATTTTTTTTTCCACTATTAGGATCCATCTTTCTATTCTTGCTTGTTTTGGTAAAAATACAAAAATCCATTTTCTTATTTTGTTATTAAATATTGTCTATATAAACTAATGTATAATGTTATATTTGTGCAAAATATTTTAATATGAAAGATGTGGTTCTAGTTGTTGGTTCTTCAGGTCAAATAGGAACTGAATTAGTAATAGAATTACGAAAAATATATGGAAACTCTAATGTCGTTGCTTCAGATATAAGGCCTTCCTCTGAAAAAATAATAGAATCTGGCCCGTTCGAAGAATTAGACGTTTTAAATGAGAAAAGATTGCGAGAGATTATTAAAAAATATAAAGTTTCTCAAGTATATCTATTAGCTGCACTTTTATCAGCAAATGCTGAAAAAAATATTGAATTTGGATGGAGATTAAATATTCGCTCTCATTCAAATGTATTAGATTTAATAAAAGATGGATTAGTAAAAAAAGTTTTTTGGCCATCCTCAATAGCTGTCTTTGGCTTGACCACTCCAAAACAAAACACTCCACAGTATACTATAATGGAACCTAATACTGTCTATGGTATTAGTAAGCAAACTGGTGAAAGATGGAATGAATATTATTTTAATAAATTTAATTCAGATATTAGATCTCTTAGATATCCTGGATTAATTGGATGGAGAGCAAAAGCAGGTGGAGGAACAACAGATTATGCCGTTAACATATTTCATGAAGCAATTCAAAAAGAAAAATATGAGTGTTTTTTGAAAAACGACACCATCTTGCCCATGATGTATATGCCAGATGCTATACGAGCAACCATCGAAATAATGGAGGCTCCTGCAGAGAAAGTTAAAATCCGCTCTTCTTATAATTTAGCTGGCATTAGCTTTACGCCTAAAGAATTAGCTGAAGAAATTAAAACATATATTCCTAATTTTAAGATCTCATATAATCCAGATTTTAGGCAAGAAATCGCTAATTCTTGGCCGCAAAGTATTGATGATAGTTGTGCTCAAAAAGACTGGGGATGGAAATTAAATTATACTCTAGAAAAAATGTCATTTGATATGATCAAAAATCTAAAAGAAAATAATTAATGGATTTAACTATATATAATACTCTTTCGAGAAAAAAAGAAAAGTTTAAGCCTATAAATAATAATTATGTTGGGATGTATGTGTGCGGCCCAACTGTTTATGGAGATCCTCATTTAGGACATGCAAGGCCTGCTATTACATTTGATATTGTATATCGATACTTAGAGTTTCTAAATTATAAGGTCCGCTATGTCCGTAATATTACTGACGCAGGACATTTAGAAAATGATGCAGATGAAGGAGAAGATAAAGTAAGTAAAAAAGCAAAATTAGAGCAATTAGAACCAATGGAAATTGTTCAAAAATATACCCTAAGTTATCATAAAGCCATGAGCTTATTAAATTGCCTTCCGCCTTCAATAGAGCCACGAGCAACAGGTCATATTATAGAGCAAATTGAAATGGTAAAAAAAATTATTGCTAATGGGTTTGCTTATGAGATAAATGGATCTGTATATTTAGATGTAAATAAATACAACAACTCGTTTCCTTATGGAGTTTTATCTGGAAGGAATTTAGATGACACTTTAGAAGGAACACGAGAATTAGATAGGCAATCTGAGAAAAGAAGCCCTGTAGATTTTGCCATTTGGAAAAAAGCAAGTCAAGAACACATTATGAGATGGAAGTCTCCTTGGGGAGAGGGATTCCCAGGCTGGCATATGGAATGTTCTGCAATGAGCGAAAAATATTTAGGAAAAACTTTTGATATTCATGGAGGAGGCATGGATTTAATATTTCCTCATCACGAAGCTGAAATTGCGCAAAGTAATGCGTGCAATAATTGTGCTCCTGTTAATTACTGGATGCATAATAATATGGTCACTATTAATGGTCAAAAAATGGGGAAGTCATTAAATAATTTTATTACTCTTGACCAATTCTTTAATGGAGAGCATGAAAAATTAGAGAAAGCGTATGCTCCTATGGTTATTCGTTTCTTTATTCTGCAAGCGCATTACAGAAGCACTGTTGATTTTAGCAATGAAGCTCTACAGGCAGCTGAGAAAGGATTTAACAAACTAATGAATGCTGTTGAAACATTGAAAGTGTTGAACGCTAGTAGCCAATCAAGTTATACCGTAAAAGATCTAGAAGCGAAATGTTATGCTGCAATGAGTGACGACTTTAATACGCCTATTCTAATTGCTCATTTATTTGAAGGTGTGCGACTTATTAACTCTGTAAAAAATAATAAAGAAACTCTAACAGCAGGTGATCTAAAAAAATTAACAGATTTATTTAATGTCTTTGCTATACAAATATTAGGACTTCAGCGTAATGAAATAGTCTCTCAAGATAATTTAACAGCTGAAATAATAGATATAATCTTAAAACTAAGAAACGATGCAAAAGCAAAAAAAGATTTCCAAACAGCTGACCTAATAAGAGATGAATTAGAGAAAATAAACATTACTATAAAAGATAATAAAGATGGAAGTAGTTGGGAAATTAACAAATAATTCTATGTTACGCTATTGTCTTTTACTGAGTTTTTTATTTGTTGGCTGCTCCACGGAACATAAAAAAAGGCCTTCTAAAAAAGAAGAAAAAAAACAGATTATAGTTCCAACATTTAATAGTGACTCTGCTTATCATTTTGTGCAAAAACAAGTAGATTTTGGTCCTAGAGCGTTAGGGTCAAAAGGTTCAAAAGAATGTGCTGTTTTTTTAAAAAAAACATTAATTAAATATACACCAAATGTCTTCGTTCAAGAGGCTCCTGTCACAACATATGATAATAAAAAACATATATTGAAAAATATTATCGCTTCTTTCTCTCCAGATAAAAAAAATAGAATTGTACTTATGGCACATTGGGATACACGCCCAATTGCTGATTATGATACTGAACGAAAAACAGAGCCTATTCTGGGGGCCAACGATGGAGGAAGTGGCGTTGCTGTCTTATTAGAGTTAGCCCGTCAATTTAGTGTTAAAGAACCTTCCATTGGTATAGATATAGTTCTTTTTGATGCTGAAGATTACGGGCAGCCGGAGAACTCAAGCTTTCCAATTATGGAGGATTCTTGGTGCTTAGGATCTCAGTATTGGGCCAACAATCCTCATGTTAAAAACTACTATCCACGCTATGGTATTTTATTAGATATGGTAGGGGCAGAAAATGCGACATTTACTCATGAAGCAGTTTCTAGATATTATGCAAACAATGTTCTGCAAAAAGTATGGCGTCAAGCTCATAAATTAGGATTTGGCAACTATTTTCTTTTTCAGGATAGCAAACAAATTCTTGATGATCATTATTATGTAAATATAATTGCTAATATCCCAACTATTGATATTATTGAGTTTGATCCATCCACAGAAACTAATTTTAATAAACACTGGCATACTCATAAAGATGATATGAATAATATTGATAAAAAAACATTAATGGCTGTAGGTCAAACCTTAATGCACGTAATCTATAATGAATAGTTCAACTATATGATGTTCGTGATGAAAAATTTTATTCTTCTTTAAAATGGTAGAGTCGACATCTAAAAAAACTAAACCCCTACTCCCCACAGCCTTCCACATAAAGAACTTCAAAATCAAAAACAACTAATTCTATATTCCCTAGACTATCTGTCTTATGTTTTCCTATCATTTTACATTCCATTGGGAAATACTCCATATCAGTAATAGAAAGATATAGCTCCGCTAAATTATCCATATTTTCATTAGGAAAATTCAGCTTCCATTCTTGTAAAGTTAATTCGTCTTTAAAAAGATGTTGTCCCTCTCCATAAATCCACCACCCTAAATATGCTTCTTCTTTATTAATTGATGTGTGCTTTTTTTTCATAAAATCACATGAAATAATCGAAGCAGTAAAAAAGAAAAGGATAATAATATTGTGTATATAATTTAGCATCTTTCTATTTGTAAAAATTCATTTTATCGATGTATTTCCAAGCTTTTTCAGGAACCAAATAAGAAATGTCTTTTTTTTCCTTTATAGATTTACGAATAAAAGAAGCTGAAATTTCCATTTGAGGAACATCCTTAATTATTGTAATACGATTATGAGCCTTATCTACTTCAAAACCTGGTCTGGGGTATACATAAATTAAATAATCTTCTAAAATTTGCTCATAATTCTTCCACTTTGAAAAACTCTTTAAATTATCAGACCCCATAATAAGAACATATTCATGATGAGGGTTTTCCTCTTTTAGATGAACTAAAGTGTCAATAGTAAAAGAAGGTTGTGGTAAATGAAATTCTATATCAGAAGCATCTAGTTTTGGATTATCTTCAGTTTCCATTCTTATTATCATTAATCGATGATGTTGATCTAATAATGATTTTTTGTCTTTAAGTGGATTTTGAGGGGACACTACAAAATATACCTTCTCAAGGTCTGAGAATTCTACCATATAAGAAGCTATTACTTTATGTCCTATATGCATAGGATTAAATGACCCAAAAAAAAGTCCTATTTTCATCCAATAAATATTTCTATTTCTTTTTTCACCTCTTCACATGCTTTATCAAATTCATCATTTATAATCACTTTGTCAAATTCCTTACTTTGTAAAATTTCTAATTTAGCTTTTTTTAATCTTTTATTAAGACTTTCTATTGATTCTGACCCTCTATTTTTCAATCTCTTTTCTAGCTCTTCAAGAGAAGGAGGCATAATAAAAATTGATAAGCAATTTTCTGGATACTGATTTTTAATATTAATCCCTCCTACTACGTCTAAATCAAAAATAACGCTTTTTTTCTCTTGCCAAATTCTTTCTAGTTCTGATTTTAATGTCCCATAATATTGCCCATCATATACTTCTTCCCACTCTAAAAATGCTCCCTGATTAATTTTTTCTCTAAATTCTTCTGCTGATAAAAAATTGTAATCTATCCCCTGTTTTTCATTACTTCTTTTTTTTCTACTACAGGCAGAAATAGAAAAAGAAACATTCTTTAATTTTTTTAATAAGTACTGTACAATAGATGTTTTTCCTGCCCCTGATGGCGCTGATATAACAATAAGTTTATTCACTATAGTATATTAAATAATTGCTCTTTTATCTTTTCAAGCTCATCCTTCATTTCTACAACTATTCTCTGCATCTTTGCATCCGATGATTTAGACCCAATAGTATTAATTTCTCTTCCTATCTCTTGCCCAATAAAAATAAGTTTTTTCCCATTAGGAACATCTGTTTTCATAGTTTCACTAAAATAGCTTAAGTGAGCTCTTAAACGAACTTGCTCTTCTGTAATGTCTTGTTTTTCTAAATAATAAATCACTTCCTCTTCAAATCTGTTTTGATCAATATTTTTATTGTCTAAATCCATGATTTTTTCTGATAAACTCTTTTTTATCTTATTAATCCTTTCTTTAGCAAAAGGCCCTATCTCTTTTAATAATGTTCCCAGTCTATTTATTCTAAAAGTTATATCTTCTTCTAGCTTTCTCCCTTCATCTAATCGAAATTGTGAAATATTACTAATCGCAATATCTATCCCTTTTAAAATCTCCTCCCACTCGTTTTCATCAGCTTTTTCTTCTCCTTTCTCAAAAACCCCTGGCATATGAACTATATTTTGCATCATAAACTCATCTATATTTCTTTCAGTATTTTGCGATATATCTTTATATCCTAGTTCATGTTTAATTTCTTGGAGCTGATTATAATATTCTCTTATAACATCTTTATTGATAATATAATTAGCTGATAAATTGGTCTTTTCTCTCCAAATTGAAAGTTCAATTTTGCCTCTTTTTAATCTTTCTATAATCCTCTTTCTAAGGCTGATCTCTTTATCTTTATAAACAGATGACATTTTAATGCTTATATCACTATTTTTTGAGTTTAAAGATTTTATTGCAATATTAAAATGAGAGTTAGCTGTATTAACTTCTGCCTTTCCATATCCTGTCATAGATTTTATCATAGCTAAAATTTTTACAAATTTAGGAAAGTTTATTATTTCGTTTTTGAAAAGCCTGGGTGCTTACTAAATAAACTCCTAGAAAAATAAGGCTCGCAGCAATGATTTTCTGACTATCTAAATTGTCTGAGCCCCAAAAAATAGCAAAAAGAGCAGCTAAAATAGGTTGTAAATATATATATATGCTTACTGTGGTTGCTGTTAAATATTGTAAAGCAACCGAATTGCAAAGATAAGCTATGAAAGTAGTACAAATAACAACAAAAGCTATTTCTAAATAAATATTATGAGGAATAATATTCCAGTCCACGCTAATTAAATTAGTAACTCCAAATGGTAATACATATAAAAATCCAAAAGCAAAAACAAAAAACATAACTGTAATAGGGTGATATTTTTTCATCATTGGCTTAACAATTACCAAATATAAACCATAACTAGTTGCATTTATTAAAACAAATAAATTTCCGGTTTTATACGAGCTTGATAAATCAACAGCTCCTCCTTTTAGGATTAATATAGCGGCGCCTATTAGACCAAAAAAAACACCTAAAATTTTTCGTATTGTTATTGATTCTTTAATAAGTAAAAAAGAAAGTAAAATAACTAAGATTGGATTAATAGTCATTACAATTGCTGCATTAATAGGAGTAGTTAAATTTAGCCCTTCAAAAAATAAAAGTTGATTAATCGCAACACCAAAAACACCACATATTGCTAATCTAAAAATATCTTTCTTTTCAACTTTTTCTTTTATAAAAAGAAAATAACAAAATGAAAATAAAAAAAGAGCGCCTATAACTCTTAACAAAATAAAGCCTGAAGGCATAATAAAATCAGGCATTACATCCTTAGCAAAACTATAATTAATAGCATAAATTAAGTTTGCGGTTAAAAGTGAGAGATGTGCTAAAAATATTTTATTCAATGTTTTTATTTTTAGCAAAAGTAAAATTAATTTATCCAAATTTTGATAGATTTGTTTTGTATAAATCAAATGAAAATATAAAATGAAATTTGCTACAAAAACCATACATGCAGGGCAAGAAGCTGATCAAACAACTGGAGCTATAATGACTCCTATTTATCAAACTTCAACATATATTCAAAAATCTCCTGGAGATCATAAAGGTTATGAATATTCAAGGACAGGAAATCCTACGAGAACTGCTTTAGAAAAAAACCTGGCGGCTTTAGAAAACGGAAAGTATGGTCTCTGCTTTGGAAGTGGATTAGCTGCAATTGATAGTATAATTAAACTGCTTAATCCTGGAGATGAAGTGATTTCAACAAATGATTTATATGGGGGTACATATAGAATTTTTACAAAAATATTTGCGCAATATGGGATTAAGTTTCATTTTGTAGGAATGGATAAGCTAGACGATATTAAAAAAATAATAAATAAAAAAACAAAAATGTTATGGGCTGAAACGCCAACTAATCCCATGCTTAATATTATTGATATAAGTAAAATAGCAGCTATTGCTAAAAAGCATAATCTAATTTCTGTTGTAGATAACACCTTTGCTACTCCATTCTTGCAAAAACCATTGGATTTAGGAGCGGACATTGTAATGCATTCATTAACAAAATATATGGGAGGCCATTCTGATGTTGTAATGGGAGCAGCTATTTGTAAAGAAAAAGAAATAGCAGAAAAATTATATTTTATTCAAAATTCTTCTGGAGCTATTCCTGGGCCTATGGATGCGTTTCTCATATTGCGAGGGATTAAAACATTACACTTAAGAATGGAAAGGCATTGTGAAAATGCAAAAGAAATTGCAACTTTCTTAAATAATCATTCTAAAGTTGACAAAGTGTATTGGCCTGGCTTAACTTCTCATGTTAATCATAATGTTGCTAAAGAGCAAATGGAAGATTTTGGTGGGATGGTATCTTTTAATCTTAAAGGAAACAACTTAAAGGATGCTATAAAAATAGTGTCAAATACGCATTATTTTACACTAGCTGAGAGCTTAGGAGGCGTAGAGTCGCTATGTGGGCATCCTGCATCAATGACTCATGCTGCAATACCTAAAATAGAACGAGAAAAAACAGGTGTTGTGGATTCTTTAATCAGGTTAAGTGTAGGAATAGAAGATGTCTCAGACTTAATAAGTGATTTAGAAAAAGCGTTAAAAATTGTGTAATTGAATCCTATAATATTAATAACAGGAACTGGAAAAGGGATTGGCAAGTCATTAGCCGAAAAATTTTTAAAAAAAGGATTTAATGTTTTTGGATACTCAAGAGAAAATAAAATTAAGCATAAGAATTTTACCTTTATAAAGATTAATCTAAATGACCTAAAATTAGTGCAAAAGCTTAGATTCCCAACAACTGAAAATGAAATAATACTTATAAATAATGCCGCCACTATAGGATATATTGCCCCATTAAATAAAAAAAATAATGACGATATTATCAATGAATATAATTTAAATTTAATCACACCATCACTTTTAAGTTGTTCCCTGATTAAACATTATCCAAAAAATAAAAAACTAATTATAAATATCAGTTCAGGGGCCGCACAAAACCCTATTGCATCATGGAGCACTTATTGTGCTGCAAAATCTGGCCTAGACATGTTCACAAATGTAATCGCTAAAGAAAAACACGATAACTTAAAAATATTAGGGATTCATCCAGGAATAATTGATACAAACATGCAAAAAGAAATAAGGAAAACTAAACTGTCTAACTTTCCTATGTTAGATAAATTTATAGATTACTACAAGCAAAATAAATTAGAAAACCCTGATGATATAGCAAAAAAGATCTATTATATTACAGAAAATAGAGGAAAATTTACAGAAAACATTCTTTTTCTACGTAATATAGATTTAAAATAAAAAAAAACGTTTTTTCAAGAGCTTTTTACAGCTTATATTCTGATAATCAGTTAATTATGTGTTTTTCTAATTTTTAACAGTTTGATGTGTAAAAACCTAATAAAACAAACCATTCAAATGCTAAAAAAAAAACGAAAACATCTCATTATCAATAATTTATAAAAATAAATGAAGCTTCAAAATATTTAAAAGAAAAAAAGGCTGCTTCAAAATATTTATTTAGGAACTTTCGCGATTAAGTAGTTTATCTCCTAAGTTTGTCTCAATATTAACCAAAATTTATTTTTATTATGGACAATGCATTTAAGTACATGAATGGGTTCTTTAAAGGCCTAACTGGATTAATCATGACTGTATTAGGTTTAGCAATTGTAACAACTTTCCTTTTTGGGGCAGATGGTTTCATGGGGTTAGACGTAATTGGTAACATTGTAGGTGTTATTAATGGACTTGCTGCTGAAGGTTTTGTTGGATTAATTGGAATTTTAATTGTTTGGAGCTTAATCTCTTAAATAAAATAGAATTCTTAAAATTTATTATATAAAATAGCCCCCAAAAGAGGGGCTATTTTATTTAATTATTAATCCTATATTTGTCAAACAGAAAAAATAATGGAGACAATGTTTACTAAATTAAAAGAAGGACTAGCTAAATTAATTCGTATAGGTCTTATGTTTTTGTGTTTAGGAGTTATTGTGCAGCTATTAATCGGAGATGATATCTTAGGTTGGGATCCGATAAAAAACATTCAAAAAGCAGGTAGTGCATTTATTGGAGTAATTGCTTTCATTTTACTTTACTTACTCTTTTATAAAGAAAAGAAAAAATAAATCAGTGAGCCTCCAACCAGTTTAGCCCTTCACCAACATCAACTACTAATGGAACTCTAGTATCTATTACGCTTTCCATCTCATATTTAACAATTTCTTTCAATTCTTCCCTTTCGGTGTTATGCGCGTCAAAAACTAACTCATCATGAACTTGTAATACCATTTTAGATTTCATTCCTCTCTCATTAATTACTTCATGAATTTTAATCATTGCTTGTTTAATAATATCTGCGGCAGATCCTTGTATTGGGGCATTAATAGCATTTCTTTCAGCAACAGATCGTATTACCGCATTTTGTGAATTAATATCTAGCAAATATCTTCTCCTTCCCATTAATGTTTCGACATATTTAAATTTTCTTGCTTGATCAATAATTCTATCCATATATTTTTTAACACCTGAAAATTCCTCAAAATATTGATCAATTATTTCTTTTGCTTCCTTTCTAGATATCCCTATGTTTTGTGCTAATCCAAATGGAGATATGCCATAAATAATTCCAAAATTTACAGCTTTTGCATTAGACCGCATAGTTTTATTAACATCAGACACGGCAACCTTATAAACCTTTGAGGCGGTCGCAGAATGAATGTCTATCCCCTCGTTAAATGCCCGAATCATAGCTTTATCTTCACTTAAAAGCGCCATAATCCGTAATTCTATTTGCGAATAATCTGCTGCCAATAAAAAATATTCCTCACTTCTTGGGATAAAAGCTTTACGCACCTGCATGCCTCTTGAAGTACGAATCGGTATGTTTTGTAAATTGGGGTTTACAGAAGACAGCCTGCCTGTAGAGGTAACTGATTGATTAAACGTTGTATGTAGCCGATTAGTAAGTGGATTTACTAATGCTGGTAAGGCCTCTACATAAGTAGAAAGCAGTTTTTTAATCGCTCGAAATTCTAGAATTTCTGAAATAATAGGATGCTCGTCTTTTAACTTTAATAATGTTTCTTCTGAAGTTGAGTATTGTCCAGATTTTGTTTTTTTAGGCTTCGTTGATAGTTGTAACTTATCAAACAATACCTCTCCCATCTGTTTTGGAGAAGCTATATTAAATTGTAAGCCTGCTAAGCTATAAATATGACTAATATAATCTTGTAATTTATCTGATAAAACATTACTATATTCTAAAAGCATATTAGAGTCTAAGTTAACCCCTTCAAATTCCATTTCTGCTAAAACAACAATAAGAGGCATCTCTAACTCAGTATATAGCTTTTTCAATCCTACTAATACTAACTCTTTATTTAAAAATTCAACTAACTCAAAAATAGCATTTGATTGTTGAACTGCATAACTAGATATTACCTCGCTCTTCAAAGAAGTTAGTTCTGCTTTTAACTTACCTCTACCTATAATTGATTCTTTGTCTATTAATTTTCTATTTAAATATTGCTCTGTTAATATCTCTAATGAATGTCTTTTTTCAGGATGTAATAAATAATGTGCTAATTCAATATCAAATATTTCTCCCTTTAAGGAGATGTCAAATCTTTTTAAAATCTTTATCTGGAATTTTATATCAAAACCTATCTTCAAAATATTAGGGTCTTCAAAGACAGGTTGAAGTAAATTTACATATTCTGCTTGATATGGAATATAATATGCCTTTTTTCCTTTTAGGCTAATGCTAAAACCTATAATTTTAGTGGTCAAAGCATCTGAAGTGTTAGTAATAAAATTTAATGCAAAACTATTTTCTTGATGAAGAGTATTTGTTAAATTTTGAATTTCATTTTTAGATTTAATAATCGTATGCTGAAAGTTTAACTTTTCCTCCTCTATTATAGATTCAGATTCTGCAAATAAATCTATTTGCGTAGTCTGTGATTTTTTATGTAATTTAAGCTGTTCTTGATTTTCTTTTTTTAATACTCTTTTTAAAAGATTAGTAAATTCAAGTTCTGAAAATAACTGCTGAATTGCTTCCTCATCTTGTTCCTGAATCTGCATTTCTTCTATGTTAAATTCTAACGGGACATCTGTAATTATAGTCACCAATTCTTTGCAAAGCAGTGCTAAATCTCTAGAAGACTCAACTTTTTCTTTGATTTTCCCTTTTAATCTATGGCTATTTTTAAATAGTCCTTCAAGAGACCCATATTCTTGAATGAATTTTTGAGCTGTTTTTTCTCCAACCCCAGGTATTCCTGGAATGTTATCTGCCGCATCTCCTGTCATGGCTAAGAAATCTATTACCTGATCTATTTTTTGAATCTTAAATTTATTTAAAACCTCAGGAACTCCCCAAACAGAAGCTGACTGCCATTTATTGGCGGGGCGATACATGAAAATATTCTCTGAAACCAATTGTGCGAAATCCTTATCTGGGGTCATCATAAAAACTTTAAACCCTTGTTTCTCGGCTTCTTTTGCAATCGTTCCAATAACATCATCAGCTTCAAACCCATCCTTATATAGTTTTGGAATATGAAATGCTTCTAAAAGCTTGTCAATATATGGAAGCGAATTCTGTAATGGCTCAGGCATTGCCTCTCTTTGAGCTTTATAGTCAGGGTAATCAATATGGCGTTTTGTTGGTTTTTTTGTGTCAAATACAACGGCCAAATGTGTTGGAGATTCCTTCTTAATTAACTCAAGTAAGGTGTTAGTAAAACCAAAAATAGCAGAAGTATTTATGCCTTTTGAATTTATTCTAGGGTTATTGATAAAAGCAAAATAAGCTCTGTAAATTAATGCATATGCATCTAATAAAAATAACTTCTTACCATCATTCATATAAACGTAAAATTACACTTTTATGAGGTATTTAAAGAGAAACTTTTTACTTTTATTGTTTTAAATTAGGCTAATGAAAAAGAACATCTTCTTAAATATCTTTTCTGTATTTTTTTTTCCATTATTTTTTATTGTCCTAATCTGGATAATCAAAATCATTGAAATAGGTTTTGATACTTCATTTATTCAGCTTGGATTGTTTCCTCAAAAAATTAGCGGCCTAAAGGGAATTTTTCTTGCTCCTTTCATTCATAAAGATTTTAATCATCTGTTGAATAACAGCTATCCTCTATTAGTATTAGGAGGAATGTTATTTCATTTTTATAAAAAAATTGCATGGAAATTACTTTTCTTATTATGTGTTGTCTCAGGATTTTGGTTGTGGATAATTGGAAGGCCTTCTTTTCATATAGGAGCAAGCGGACTTATCTATTCATTAGCCTCATTTTTATTTATAAGTGGTATTATTAAAAAAGACCCCAGATTGTACTCTATTTCTATGCTAATCGTGTTTCTTTATGGGTCCATGATTTGGGGAATCCTTCCAACTAAAGAAGAGATATCATGGGAAGGACATCTCTCAGGCTTCTTAGCCGGTATTTTAATAGCTCTCTTTTATAAAAATGATGGGCCTCAACGTAAAAAGCACCAGTGGGAAATTGATGAAGAATTAGAGAAAAAACAACAACAAAAAATTAAAATAAATTATACAGTTATAGACAAATATGATCCTTAATCTTTTGCATGCTTAACAACTCCCCAATTAGATGCAAACCAAGCTCTTTCATGTCCGTAATATAAAATTAATTTAATTACCCTGTCTACTATAGTTAAAAAACCAGCCCCTTCTTTTGAAATTCCTTGCAAACCAAAAAATGGTGGTAAAATTGTTAAAACTAAATATGTAGTTGTCATGGCTAGCAAGTTCCATGAAATTGCTTTTATTATATGCCTCTTTTTATCAATGTTTACTTTATTCATTTATTGTTTTTTATTTCAAAAATAATAAATTCTAAGGCTTATATTGTATACTCTTATATATTAAGGGAAATAATGTATTTTCGCAGTAACATGAAACAAATTAGAAACTTCTGTATTATTGCTCATATTGACCATGGAAAGTCAACATTAGCTGATCGTTTATTAGAATTTACGGGAGCTGTGAACGAAAGAGATGCTCAAGACCAAGTACTAGACGATATGGATCTTGAAAAAGAAAGGGGAATTACAATTAAAAGTCATGCTATACAAATGGAGCATGAATATAAGGGTTCAAAATATACTCTGAATTTAATTGACACGCCTGGCCATGTTGATTTTTCATATGAAGTTTCAAGGTCAATTGCAGCATGTGAAGGTGCGCTTTTAATTGTTGATGCTGCGCAAGGAATTCAAGCTCAAACCATTTCCAACCTTTATCTTGCTCTTGATCATGACTTAGAAATTATCCCTGTTATGAACAAAATTGATCTCCCCTCTGCAGAACCGGAAGTCGTTGCAGATCAAATAGTAGATTTATTATGTTGTGAAAAAGAAGATATTATTGCGGCTAGTGCTAAAACTGGGGAAGGCATTGAAAATATACTAAATTGCATTATAGAGAAAATTCCTAGTCCAAAAGGAGATGTTAATGCTCCTTTGCAGGCAATGATTTTCGATTCAGTCTATAATACATTTAGGGGTATTGAAGCGTATTTTAAAGTTGTCAATGGTGAAGTTCGAAAAGGGCAAAAAGTAAAGTTTATGGCAACAAATATGGAGTATTACGCAGATGAAATTGGCGTGTTAAAATTAAAACAATCACCAAAGAATTTATTATCTACAGGAGAAGTAGGGTATATTATCTCAGGAATTAAAGATGCAAGAGAAGTTAAAGTAGGAGATACAATAACTACAACTGAAATGCCTGCAAAAGAAGCAATTAAAGGCTTTGAAGATGTAAAATCAATGGTTTTTGCTGGAATCTATCCTGTAGATACAGAGGATTTTGAAGAGTTAAGAAATTCAATGGAAAAATTACAATTAAATGATGCTTCTCTAACTTACGAGCCTGAGTCATCTGCAGCTCTTGGCTTTGGTTTTAGATGTGGGTTTTTAGGCATGCTACATATGGAAATTATCCAAGAAAGATTAGAGCGAGAGTTTAATATGTCTGTAATTACTACTGTTCCAAACGTATCTTATTATGCGCATACTAAATCTGGAGAGAAATTAACTATTCACAATCCTTCTGATTACCCTGATCCTGGACATTTAGAAAGTGTAGAAGAGCCATATATAAGAGCTCAGATTATTACAAAGTCAGACTTTATTGGTGCAGTGATGAATCTCTGTATCGCAAAAAGAGGAGAATTGTGTAATCAAGTATATCTAACTACTGACAGAGTTGAGCTCACTTTTGAAATGCCATTAGGAGAAATAGTTTTTGACTTTTATGATAAACTAAAATCTATTTCTAAAGGATATGCGTCCTTTGATTATACCCCTATTGAGTATAGAACCTCTTTATTAGCTAAACTAGATATACTTTTAAATGGAGAGCCAGTAGATGCTTTGTCGGCACTTGTGCATAAAACAAACTCATATACTTTAGGGAAGAAGCTGTGCTCAAAACTAAAAGAATTAATTCCAAGGCAACAATTTGATATAGCTATACAGTCTGCTATTGGTTCTAAGATTGTTTCTAGAGAAACAGTTAAGGCTCTAAGAAAAGATGTTACGGCAAAATGTTATGGAGGAGATATAACAAGGAAAAGGAAATTATTAGAAAAACAAAAAAAGGGTAAAAAAAGAATGAGACAAGTTGGTAGCGTTGAGATTCCACAAGAAGCTTTCCTTTCCGTATTAAAATTAGATGAATAAAACATAATTATATGGGAAGGGCATTTGAATTTAGAAAAGCTAGAAAAATGAAAAGATGGTCTAAAATGGCTAAAACTTTCACAAGAATTGGAAAAGATATTGTAATGGCTGTAAAAGAAGGGGGGGGGGATCCAGACACAAATTCTAGACTTAGGCAGGTTATTCAAAATGCAAAAACTGCTAATATGCCCAAAGAGAATGTTTTACGTGCTATAAAAAAAGCAAGCAGTAAAGAAACTGCAAACTATGAGGAAATATCATTAGAAGGGTATGGCCCATTTGGTATCGCTGTTTTTGTTGATTGTGCAACGAATAATAACAATAGAACTGTAGCTGATGTTCGTTCTTATTTTAGTAAATGTGAAGGGGCCTTAGGAACAAATGGTTCGTTAGAATTTATTTTTAATAGAAAAGGTGTGTTTACAATCAATCTTAACGACATTAATATGCCTATAGATGATCTTGAGATGGAACTAATTGATGGAGGATTAGAGGAATTACAAATTAATGAAGAGGTTGCGACTATATATTGCCCATTTTCGGAATTTAATAATATGCAACTTAAAATCGAAGACCTTGGTGTTGATATTGCAAAGTCTGAATTACAAAGAATCCCTACTACGCTAAAAAAAATATCTGTAGAGCAGGCTAAAAGTGTAATTAAATTATTAGACTTGCTAGAAGATAATGATGATGTTCAGCAAGTATTTCATAATATGGAACTAACTGAAGAAATAATGGAAATTATACAAAATGAATAACTATTTATTAATATAAATATTGAAAATGAACGTGTTAATTTTAGGTAGCGGTGGCCGAGAACATGCTTTTGCTTGGAAAATAGCAAAGAGCAGTAGTTGTAACAAATTATTTATAGCACCTGGAAATGCTGGGACAGCGGAAATCGGTGAAAATATAGATATTGACATAACAAATTTTGAGACTATTAAATATTATGTGCTAGAAAATACAATCCAACTAGTTGTCGTAGGTCCTGAAGGGCCTCTTGTTAATGGTATATATGATTTTTTTAAAAACGATGTGTTATTGCAGGATGTTATTGTAATTGGGCCTTCAAAAGCAGGCGCAATGTTAGAAGGAAGCAAAAAATATGCAAAAGAATTTATGAAAAAATATAATATTCCTACTGCACAACATCAATCTTTTAATAAAGAAAATATTGAAGAGGGATATGTCTTTTTAGAAAGCCTTCCTCCTCCTTATGTATTAAAGGCAGATGGATTAGCAGCAGGAAAAGGAGTGATAATATTAGATGAGTTAGAAAAAGCTAAGCAAGAACTTAGGTCTATGCTTTTGGATCAAAAATTTGGCAGCGCATCACAAACAGTAGTAATTGAAGAATTTCTAGAAGGTATTGAATTAT
The DNA here is from genome assembly GCA_913031595.1 of uncultured Flavobacteriales bacterium. Classification (GTDB taxonomy): domain Bacteria; phylum Bacteroidota; class Bacteroidia; order Flavobacteriales; family BACL11; genus CAJWCP01. The sequence goes on from CAJWCP010000005.1 coordinate 46,211, forward strand.
CTGTATTTGTTATAACAGATGGAAATTCATATAAGATACTGCCTTCGGCTAAGGATTATAAAAGAATTGGAGAAGGAGATACTGGTCTCAATACTGGGGGGATGGGGGCAATATCTCCAGTACCTTTTGCAGATAGATTTTACATGGAAAAAGTAGAAAGAGAAATAATAAAACCCACAATTGATGGATTAAAAAAAGAAAAAATTATTTATCAAGGATTCTTATTTATTGGCTTAATAAATGTAAAAGGAGCGCCAAAAGTAATAGAATATAATGTGCGAATGGGAGACCCAGAAACAGAAGTTGTAATACCTAGAATAAAATCAGATTTTTTAAATTTATTAAAAGGGATAGGTGATGGAACTTTTAGCGAAAAAGACCTGAATATCTCAACAGATATAGCAACAACAGTAATGTTGGTTTCTGAAGGATATCCAGAAAAATATACAAAAGGTGAGAAAATAACTGGGCTTGATCATATTCAAAATAGCACCCCATTTCATGCTGGAACAGTAAAAAAAGAAAATGACATACTAACAAATGGAGGAAGGGTTATTGCGCTAACGTCCTTTGGAAAAACAATAAATGAGGCGTTATTAAAATCATTTGAAAGTGCTGAAAAAATATACTTTAAAGGAAAATACTATCGTAAAGATATCGGCTTTGACCTATAGTGGCGCGTGTTCTTCGTTATTTTTCTTATGATCTATCATCTTTTTTGTCCAAAAAACTAAAAACACAAATATTATTCCAATATAAATATAATTAACGGTATTTCCCATTAACTCTATTATTGCAAAACTCGATTCAAATAGATCTCCAATTGTACAAAAAAAACTTTTCATCTTTTCTATATTTGTTTAACGTTGCAAAGTTAATTATTTTTTAACTATAACTATGATTTTAAAATATCTTATAAATCCCAAGCCAACAATAATATTATTTTTTATTGTATTCTCTACTGCTTTTAATCTCATCTGGCTATTTGCTGATAATATCGATATCCTTTTTCAACACACATGGCTCCCCCCTTATATTATAATTCTAATAGGATTATTTGCAACTTCTTTTCATGCCCTAGGGCTTAATAATCTAATTTATGAAAAAAATATTATAAAAAAAGACAATTTAGTTCTTGGCTTCACATATATATTGCTATGCACTCCTTTTTATAATACTATTCCTCATTGGATCATTTCCTTTGCTCTTCTTTTTTATATCAATTATTTATTTGCAAGCTATCAAAAAGATTATCCTTTTTCATATGTTTTTAACGCTTCTCTAATTCTTTGTATATTAACATTTTTTGCTCCGGAAACTGTTTTCTTATCTCCTATAATAATTATTACTGGAATCAATTATGAAAACTTAAGCTTAAGAAGCTTAATAATTATGTTAATGGGTTTTGGGACCCCAATATTGTTTTACTTTGTTACTCTAACATTGCTAAACATCCCCATCTATTTGCCAGATTTTAATGTTTTAGAAATGATGAGTGTTCCTGATTATCAAGCATGGATCTTAAGTAAAAAGATATGGACTATAGTAGTAATTCTAATTAGTATGGTTTCTGCTGTTGAGCTTTTTCAATGGTTATATAAAAAAAGTATTCGCTCCAGAAAAGCATTTATTATAATCCTCTTTTATTTTATTTCACTTTTTTTAATTGGTTTATATAATGAAGAAAGTTGCTGGTATTATTTATTATCCCCTCTAAGTATTATTATGGCAAACTACTTTGTATATACAAGAAAAAGAAAGACAGCCAACTTATTGTTTTTTCTTCTAATAACTTCTTCTATTATTTATAAGTGTATGATTATAATTTAATATGTACCTTTGGCACAACAAATAAATAACATGAAATTTGGAGTAGTTATTTTTCCTGGCTCAAATTGTGATATGGATATGATCTATGTTTTAGAGTCTATTATGAAAAAAAAAGTTGTCCGCCTTTGGCATAAAGACACAGATTTGCAAGAGGCTGACTTTATCATCTTGCCCGGAGGCTTTTCTTTTGGTGATTACTTAAGATCTGGTGCTATTGCTAAGTTCTCTCCTATAATGAAAGAAATTATAGGTTTTGCTAATGCGGGAGGATATGTAATGGGAATTTGTAATGGCTTCCAAATTTTAACCGAAAGTGGATTGCTGCCGGGAGCCCTTTTACATAATAACTCACATAAATTTATTTGTAAAAACGTCTACTTAAAAACCATAACAAAAAATAGTTTAGTTACACAGTTATATGGTAATACGCCTATTAAAATACCTATTGCCCATGGAGAGGGAAAATATTTTGCTGATGAAGAAACATTAGAATCGCTAATTAAAAATGATCAAATTTTATTTAAATATTGTGATAAAAATGGACAAGTAACTGAAAAAGGAAATCCTAATGGCTCATCATTAAACATTGCCGGTATTTGTAATGCTGATAGGAATGTGTTTGGAATGATGCCTCATCCTGAAAGAGCCTCAGATGAAGAGTTAACCAATCAAGATGGCAGAATATTGTTTGAAAGTATTTTAAGTTCATTTGTTTCGTGAGACATTTACGGCTTAAAGCAGTGTAATGTTTCCTTGTTCACAAACACTATTCTTGATTCTTCTTAATATCTTTATTTGGGATGGCTTGATCCCTTGCTCCTGATCATCATACGTATTTTTTAATAAAACCTGTCTATCTCTTTTTTTTTTTTTTTTAACAATTACAGTTAATAAATAATTAGGTTTTTTTCACAATCAAAATTGGACGTTTAAATTATAAATTAAATATTTGTGCGTTGTTTATCAATATACCTCTTTTATTAGTTTTGTTTAGAGGTTCCTATTTTTAATTAGAGAGGTTCGCTTTTATTAAAAATTTACTTGTTTGTTAGCAACCGCTTGTTGAAAAAGAATTAAATTAGACTATTTATAAATCTTGTTTCATTGTAAATTAGTCCTTAAAAATTAAGTTTTAAAGTTTTGTCTATGGATATTAAAGAAATTTTTAAGCGAAGTCATCTTAAGATGCCATTTAAAATTGAAAAAATTACTGACGCAGTATTAAATGCTATGGCTTCAGTTAAAAATGGAGAAAAAAAAGATGCAGAAAAAATTGCTAAACAAGTTTACTCTAGTTTATTAGAAAGAAAAGCTGAAATTCCAAATTATATTCCAAATGTAGAGGAAATACAAGACTTGGTTGAACAGACGCTTATGAAAAGTGAGTTTCTAGACGTTGCAAAAGCATACATACTTTACAGAAACTTACAAACTAAAAAAAGAGAAAGAAACATATTTGAAAGGAGAATTACTTTAAAGCCTTTTGAATATCCAGAGCTATATGAGTATGTCCCTGCGATTAGACACTCATATTGGATTCACACAGAATTTAACTTTACCAGTGATATTCAAGATTTTAAAACCCACTTGTCTGATATAGAGAGAAATGCTATTAAAAACGCTATGCTGGCAATTTCTCAAATTGAAGTCGCAGTAAAGAACTTTTGGGGAGACATATATCACAAGATACCTAAGCCAGAAGTTGGTGCAGTGGGAGCGACTTTTGCAGAAAGTGAAGTGAGGCATACTGACGCATATTCACACTTGTTAGAAATATTAGGGTTAAACAATGAGTTTCAAAATTTGAAAAAGAATCCTGTTATAATGAAGCGAGTTAGGTATCTTGATTCTGCACTTGTTAGCTCTAAAAGTGAAAATGATAGAGAATACACAGAGTCAATTTTATTATTCTCTTTGTTTATTGAACATGTTTCACTATTCTCTCAGTTCTTAATAATTATGGCGTTCAACAAACATAAAAACATGCTTAAAGGAATTTCTAATGTTGTAGAAGCAACCTCTAAAGAAGAGCAAATTCATGGTGACTTTGGTATTGACTTAATTAAAATTGTAAAAAAAGAAAATCCAGAATGGTTTGATGGTAAATATGAATTTAAAATTCGCAGCATGTGTAAAGCTGCTTATGAAGCTGAAAGCGCAATAATTGATTGGATTTTTGAAGAGGGAGAAGTAGATTTTCTTCCAAAAAACCAAATTAAAGAATTTATAAAAGATCGCTTTAACAGGTCTCTTGAAAGCATTGGTGTTAAAAAAGTGTTTGAAACAGATCAAGATTTAGTAAACAAAACAGAATGGTTCAATGATGAAATTATAGGCACGAAACATGTCGACTTTTTCGTGAAAAGATCTATAAATTACAGTAAAAAAACACAAAGTATAACCGCTCACGATTTATTTTAACTTATGTATGAAACTAAAAAAGAACTAAACAAGAGGGCAAACGCTGATTCTGCATCTCATTATAAAAATTTATTAAAGACTCGAAAAACCACCGCAAACAATCAAAAGTCTGCTTTTCACTCAGAGAAAAAAGACGGTAGTTTTAAGTGGCTAACTAAGCACAGTAGAGATTTTCTTGCTGCCGGCTATATTGCAGAAGGAATTCCTGCTGAAATCCGAATTAGAGAAATAGCAAATAGAGCTGAAGAGATTTTAGGAATAGATGGGTTTAGTGATAAGTTTTTTAAATATATGGATAAAGGATATTATTCATTATCTTCTCCTGTTTGGTCTAATTTTGGTAAAGAAAGAGGTTTACCTATCAGCTGTTTTGGATCAAATATTTCAGATGATATGGGGAATATTTTATATACACAGTCTGAGGTCGGCATGATGTCAAAATTAGGAGGGGGGACTTCAGGCTATTTTGGAAACATAAGGCATCGTGGTGCTAAAGTTAAAAATAATGGAGAAGCATCTGGATCTGTACATATAATGCAATTATTTGAAACTATGGTTGATGTTGTAAGTCAAGGTTCTGTTCGTAGAGGTCGTTTTTCTCCATACTTACCTGTTGAACATAGTGATATTTCTGAGTTTTTAGATATTGGAACAGAGGGGAATCCAATTCAAGAATTAACTCATGGCATTAGCGTTACAGACAAATGGTTGCAAGAAATGATTGATGGAGATGTAGAAAAGCGTACAATTTGGGCTAAAGTTTTGCAAAGACGAGGAGAAATTGGCTATCCTTACATCTTTTTTAAAGACAATGCTAATAATGGTGCTCCTGAAGTATATAAAAAAAACAATTATAGTGTAAATGCAAGCAATTTATGTACTGAAATTATGCTTCCTTCAAATGAAAAATGGTCATTTGTATGCTGCCTTTCATCATTAAATGTCTTACATTATGAAGAATGGAAAGATACTGATGCGGTTGAGACTATGATCTTCTTTTTAGACGCAGTGATTAGTGAATTTGTTGAAAAATTAGACGCTTACAAAGATTCGGAAGATCTTGATGATCAGCAAACTTTCTTATTCATGAAGAGGGCGTATGATTTTGCTAAGGATCACAGAGCGTTAGGTCTAGGAGTGTTGGGATGGCACTCATTTTTACAATCTAAAATGTTGGCATTTAATAGTGAGGAGGCTTATGCTCTTAATAGCGAAGTGTTTAAAGTTATAAAAGAAAAGTCTTATAGTGCATCTGAAAAATTAGCAAAACTATTAGGTGAGCCAGAAGTCTTAAAAGGAGAGGGGAGGAGAAATACAACGCTAAATGCTATTGCGCCAACAACATCATCGGCCTTTATATTAGGTCAAGTTTCTCAAGGAGTAGAACCTATCTGGTCAAATATTTATGTTAAAGATATTGCCAAAACAAAAGAAACAATTAAAAACCCTTTTTTAGTTAAATTACTAGAAGAAAAAGGGGAAAATAATACAGCTGTTTGGAATAGTATTAGAGATAGGGATGGCTCTGTACAGCATTTAGATTTTTTATCTCCTGAGGAAAAAAATGTCTTTAAAACTTATGCGGAAATAGATCAGATGGATATCATTTATCAAGCAGCAAATAGGCAAAATCATATCGATCAAGGGCAGTCTATAAATCTTATGATTCACCCCGATATGCCAACAAAAGAGATTAATCAAATTTATATCTCGGCATGGAAATTAGGATTAAAGTCTCTCTACTATCAGCATAGCATGAATGCAGCACAACAATTCAAGCAAAAAAAGGAATGTGCTTCTTGTGAGGCATAGTTTGAGGCTCCCCTTTCTATGTTTACTTAGTTTTTTATGTGCGCTTTTAATTCTTAATTAAAAAATCAAATTGTTACCTCAAGTATTGTAATTTAGCAAATATAGATTTATATTTAAATGAAATACCTTGTTCTTATACTCTCAATATTTATGTTGGCTAGTTGTGCTAATATTGTAATGCCAACAGGGGGGGAGAAAGACGTAAAGGCTCCAGCATTAATTAATATTACAAAAGAAACGCGCGCACTCTCCACAAAAATATTTTTCACATTTGATGAATACATTGAGTTTAATAGTATAAACCAACACTTTTTTATTTCACCGCCTATTAACAATATAATAGAAAAAAAAATAAAAGAAAAAACTCTTATTATTAATATTAAAGACAGCTTGCAAGATCATACAACCTATCATATATCATTAAATAAGTGTATAAAAGACTTAAATGAAGGTAATGTATTAGACAGCTTATCATGGTTTTTTTCTAAATCAGAAAATTTAGATACAACACATGTAATAAAAGGTACGGTAATAGACAGTTATTCTCTTAAGGCTATAGAAGATGCTTGGGTTATAATTTTTGAGGCTAAAAGAAATGATAGTGTGGTCTTTAAAGAGGTGCCAAATTATATTACAAAAACTAATTCTACAGGTAAATTTTACTTCAAAAATTTAAAAAAAAATCATCAATATAAATTGTTTGCGCTGACTGGAGCTGATTTTATTTATACTGTTGGGGAAAAATTAGGCTTTAATAACAGTATTATAAGCTTAACAAATGATACTGTTATCGATATTCTTCTGTTTGAAGAAAAAATAAAAAATGATGTGATGAGTGACAGTTTGTATTCTGTAGAAAATTCAATATTACAAAAAGATTCATTAAGCTACAGTAGTCTTCTAATTAAAACTACAGAGTATAAAAATGCCTTATTTGAATTAACAACTTCTAATAATGAAAAATATATATCTGTTTTTAATCATCCGCCTTACTTAATTAAATCTATACCTGAAGGAGATTATACTTTAAAATACATATTAGACAAAAATCATGATAATTTTTGGAGCACAGGAAGCTGGGAGAATAAAACACAACCTGAAAAAATAATTAATTATCCTAACGCTATTACTATTCGGCCAAATTGGGATTTAGAAATAGACTGGGAAATTAATGTAGACTAAAATTATCACGATCTTGTAAAAAATTCATTTTATTTCTTTGATAGTCTAATGTTTCTTTAGTTACTTTCATTGTTAGAATTTCTTCCTCTCCTGTATTGGTTGAGGCTATTTCGTTGCCTAAAGGGTCTATTATTTTAGAGTGGCCACTAAATAAAATATTATTTCCGTCTTCTCCTATTCTATTAACTCCTATAGTGTAACATTGATTTTCTATAGAACGAGCCTTTAATAAAGTATTCCAGCTATTTATTCTTTTATTAGGCCAATTTGCTAAATAAATTAATATATCATAATCTATATTATTTCTACTAAATACTGGAAATCTTAAGTCATAACAAATAAGGGGGCAGATTTTCCATCCTTTTTCTAATAGAATTAATCTTTTTTCTCCTTTAGTAATTGTTTTACTCTCTTCTGCTAAAGAAAATAAATGTCGTTTATCATAAAACTGTGTCTGTCCGTTTTCTGAAACCCAAACTAAACGATTAAATATTTTATTTTTTTCTTGAACCATTAAAGTGCCCACAACACTACAAGCATTATTAAGCGCAATCTTTTTCATCCAATTAATTGTTTTTCCTTGCATTTCCTCTGCTAAAGAAACCTCATCTGGACAAAAAGCAGTATTAAACATTTCAGGCAGTAAAATGATATTTGTTTTTTCTATCTTATTAATAAGTTTAGTGAAATGTTCAAGGTTTTTCTGTATGTTTTTCCAAAATAAAGTTGATTGAATAAGGGTAATGCTTAATTCATTCATTTATTCTTCTTTCTTAAATTTGGAAAAAATATACTCGCGATTCATTCTTGATATGTTATCTAATGAAATGCCTTTTGGACATTCTATTTCACAAGCGCCAGTATTTGTACAACTTCCAAAACCTTCATCATCCATTTGATTAATCATATTCAATACCCTTGATGTATTCTCTACTTTTCCTTGTGGCAATAACGAATATTGTGAAATTTTTGCTGCAACAAATAACATTGCTGATGAGTTCTTACATGTTGCTACACATGCTGCACAACCAATACAAGTAGCTGCGTCAAATGCTTTGTCTGCATTTTCTTTAGCAATTGGTGTTAAATTAGCATCTTGAGTGTTTCCAGATGTGTTAACAGAAATATATGCCCCTGCTTGTTGAACTCTATCAAAAGCGCTTCTGTCAATCACCAAATCTTTAATGACAGGAAGTGATTTTGATCTAAAAGGTTCAATGTAAATCGTGTCTCCATTATTAAAGCTTCTCATATGCAATTGACATGTTGTTATGTTTTTTTCAGGTCCATGAGCTTGACCATTAATATAAAGGGAACACATTCCGCAAATACCTTCTCTACAATCATGATCAAAAGATATAGGGTCTTCTCCTTTTTCAATTAACTCCTCATTTAACATGTCTAACATTTCTAAAAAAGAAGAGTCTGGAGAGATATCAGAAACATTATAGGTTTGCATGTTTCCTTTCGATAAACGGTTTTTTTGTCGCCAAATTTTCAGAATTAATTCCATATTATTTATAACTTCTTTGTTTCAATTCAATATTATTAAATTCTAAGTGCTCTTTGTGTAATCTTGACTTAGATGGATCCCCTAAATATTCCCAAGCAGAAACATATTTATAATTTTTATCATCTCTTTTAGCCTCTCCCTTTTGAGGCCCTTTCTTTTCAATAGACTCTTCTCTATAATGCCCTCCGCAACTCTCATTTCTCAAAAGAGCATCTTTTGCAAAAAGCTCTCCTAACTCTAAAAAATCAGCTACTCTTCCTGCTTTTTCTAGCTCACTGTTCATGCTATATTGGTCTCCAGGAATACGTACATCTTGCCAAAATTCTTCTCGTATTTTTTTGATTTCTTTAATTGCTTTTTTAAGCCCTTTCTCATTTCTTGACATGCCTGCATATTCCCACATTATATTTCCTAATTTCCTGTGGAAATAATCTGCTGATTTACTTCCCTGAACATTAATAAGCTTATTAATCTTATTTTTAACCTCTTTTTCTGCTTGTGCAAATTCCTCTGTATCTGTAGAAATCTTACCTGTTCTTATTTCATTAGATAAATAGTCGCCAATAGTATAAGGTAAAATAAAATATCCATCAGCTAAACCTTGCATTAATGCCGATGCCCCTAATCTGTTTGCACCATGATCTGAAAAATTAGCTTCTCCTACACAATAGCATCCTGGAATTGTTGTCATTAAATTATAATCAACCCAGACACCACCCATGGTGTAATGAACCGCTGGATAAATCATCATGGGAGTTTTATAAGGGTTTTGATCTACTATCTTCTCATACATCTCAAATAAATTTCCATATTTTGCTTCAACAACCTCTTCTCCTAGTTTTTTTATTTTTTCTTTAGTTGGGTTTTTTATACCATTGATTAATGCTTTCTCTTTGCCATATCTTTCAATAGCAGATGTATAGTCAAGATAAACAGCCTCTCCTGTTTTATTGACTCCAAAGCCAGCGTCTATTCTTTCTTTTGCAGCTCGTGAAGCAACATCTCTTGGAACTAAATTCCCAAATGCTGGATATCTTCTTTCTAAATAATAATCTCTGTTTTCTTCTGATATATCAACCGGCTTCAATTTACCCGCCCTAATAGCTTTAACATCGTCTAGATTCTTTGGAACCCAAATTCTTCCATCATTTCTTAAAGACTCTGACATAAGGGTAAGTTTTGACTGATGATCTCCACTTCTTGGAATACACGTTGGGTGAATTTGAGTAAAACATGGATTAGCAAAAAACGCTCCTTTTTTATGTATCTTCCACGCAGCTGTTACGTTTGATCCCATTGCATTTGTAGAAAGAAAAAACACGTTTCCATAACCTCCACTTGCAATAACAACGGCGTGTGCGGAATGTCTCTCTATATTTCCAGTTTCCAGATTTCTTGCAATAATTCCTCTTGCTTTGCCATCAACAACAACTATATCCAACATTTCGTGCCGATTGAACATTTTTATTTTTCCTTTTCCAATCTGTCTATTCATGGCAGAATATGCCCCTAACAACAATTGTTGTCCAGTTTGTCCTTTTGCGTAAAAAGTTCTAGAAACCAAGACACCTCCAAAAGATCTGTTGTCTAATAACCCTCCATAATCTCTAGCAAATGGAACCCCTTGAGCAACACATTGATCAATTATGTTTGCGGATACCTCTGCTAATCTATATACATTAGATTCTCTTGACCTATAATCACCACCTTTTACAGTATCATAAAACAATCTATATACAGAATCTCCATCATTTTGATAGTTCTTAGCAGCATTTATTCCCCCTTGAGCTGCAATAGAGTGCGCTCTTCTTGGTGAATCCTGATAGCAAAATGCTTTCACGTTATAACCCATCTCAGCGAGTGATGCAGAAGCAGATCCTCCAGCTAGACCAGTTCCAACGACAATTATATCAATATTCCTCTTGTTTGCCGGATTAACTAAATTAATTTTATTCTTATGATTAATCCATTTATCCTTTAATGGTCCATCTGGTGATTTAGAATTCAACTTGAAATAAGATGGCTTAGGTCTATTTATTAAATCTTGGTGCTCAGTAATAAATACATTAACCTTTTCTCTTAACATCTTATTCTTTGTCTTATATTCAGGGTCTGTAGCGCTTATCGGCTCTCTAAGTTCTTCCTTGTGCCAATTAGTATTCCAATCAGAAATTTTGCACTTTACTCCAGTACTAATCTTCTTAATTTTTGCCTTGTTAGAGCCTACGGGTCTGTAGTAATGCCTTATGCAAACGAATAGCTCTTCATCTTCATGGTAATCAGCTTTTGGCTTTCTGTAATTTAAAGAAAAGGTTATGCTCTTTATCATGTGTTACAATTTATATTTTACAAATTTATATATAATTTTTTAAAAAAAGGGGTTACAAGTTTTTTTTGTGTTACATTTTAAATTTACTAGATTGTTTTTACGTATTTTATAAATTATTATAACACTATTTATTAATATAATATGTATTTATTGTGTTACAATTTAATTAATAATTAACTAAATATCAAGTATTGGTATTAGTTTTAAATAGTGAAAAACTGCTATCATTATGAAGCCAAATGGAATCAATATTGCGTATAAATTTCCTATTTTTTTAATAACAGGTGTGTACTTATTGTGGTTGAATCCAGCAGATTGGAATGCTGATTGAAATCCATGTAATAAATGAAGGGATAGGAAAATAAATGAAATACAATAAATTCCTACCCTCCAAGGTTTTTCAAATTTATGTACTAATTCATGATGATATCTTAAATTGTTATTATGAATTCCGGACCAGTCTCCTTCTATAAATTTTGTCTTTATTTCTGGTATCCAAAAATCATAGAAATGCAAAGCTAGAAAGAGCATTATCATAATTCCTGTTATTATCATGTTTCGACTAACCCAGGAAGTATTTTTATCTGGCCTGTTAAAAGTATAGTTTATTGGTCTTGCAGATTTATTTTTATAATCTAAATACATTCCCATAATTAAATGGAACATAACTCC